>PMKM01000050.1 GCA_003157745.1 Bryobacterales bacterium
GCGCGCAGCACAACAGTGAATACTCGATCGATCTCATCGTTCGCTCCTCTACGCTAGACTTTTCTCGCTGATTGGACCAGTCCTGGCGGAATCATGTGCCGGAGAAGATCGACCCAACGTTGCGCCGCAAACTGGGTCTCCTCCGATCCGAAGTCCACTACAGTATATACCAGGATCCAACCCCTATCGCAGGTTGTTCGGTTCAGTCGGCAAAGAAGCGACTTGCGCCTGGACAACGGCGCATGCGGAGGCTGACGGGCATCCAGAATCGAGCCTCCCGTTCGGCGTAGAGTTCACCAGCGCCCGCCCACTTGGCGTGATGTGGGCTTCTCGTACACTGGCCAGGAACAGCATTTTGGGCGATGGGTCCTCCCTTGTCGCCCAGCGTTTACTGACCTTTCTGTGTCAGCCATCGGCGTTCCGGGCGGATCACGCCATTCCGAAGTTAGCTTGGGCTCCCTTGGCGAGTTCGAAACGTGTCCAGACTGGGTGCCTGTCATGGACACGGACCAGCAGTTCGCACGGATCGCTATCAAAACAATGGGCGACCGTGGGTTCGATCAGAGGGCCGACCGTGTGGCAAAAGTTCGAAACGTGTCCAGACCGGGGAGCCAAATCCTCAGTTCCGAAGCTCGCGCTATCTGATTGATTTCATTGCGGGCCTTTGAAGGCCTCCCTCGAATTCTTGGCGGCAGATCTGCTACCCCAGCATGGACTCGAACCGGCATGGACCTAATGGCTTGAGCAATGCCCGTGTCTGCCGATGATGCGATGCTCGCTAAGGCTGCGCGCCGAGCCTTGGGCAGCGCGAACGGCTCGCTGAAGCCAGCGAAGGTCCGCCCCAACTGGCCGGCCCAACAACCAAAGCCTCGACTTTATCGAAGGGCGACGGCGTTCTATTCGCGATATGCCTGGGCTGACAGTGGCCTTCGAGGATAGCTTCGCCGCACGGTGTAAAGGTCGATTGCGCTCTTGGCCACGGCCGGCTATTTCCTCGTCAGTCTTACCCGTGCGAAGGCCCGAATCTTGCCGCCCGTCTCGTTGTCGATCGACCAATCCCAATCGTCGGCATTCTTGTTGTAGGAGAAAGTTGTGTTGACGCTGCTGCCGTCATTGCTTGCGAACCGGAATGCGATCGAGTCGCCGCTTCGCTTCGCGCGACCGATTGCCTGGGATGTGAAGTCCCAAGGGCCAGTATTGTCAAGCCACAGACAGGTGTACTGGCTCGACTGCGGATCCCAGCCGATTAAGACAATCGCTTCATACGCCGGCTGGTTCCTGGCGTCCTTCTCTCGGGACACTTCCTGGATTCGCATATATTGATGACCCAGCACCCACTCCGACACGATGTCGTGCGTCGTGTTCCTCCCGGCGATGGCGCCCTGAAGCACCCACTTTCCGATCATGCGATCGAGCAAGGGATCTTGAAACGTCGATGGTTGGGCCAATGCGGAAAATGAAATAAGGACACCTAGGGCGAAGGAGCGATACGTTGTGCGCAATTGGATGCCTCCAGTTGCAATGATCTCCTGGACATCCGGTCGATGGCAAGAGAGTCTTTTCGCAACTGCACACCGCCACGAATTCACTTCTTCCGACCCCGGCGCTGAACTGCCCCTTGGGGCCGGATGATTTTTGTATAGGCCATGCAAAGTCGCGTAGCGTTTACCGATGTTCGTGCTGTGGGCGGAATCCTGCGTTCCCCCGGGTGAGTTCGAGACGTGTCCAGGCTGGGTGCCCGGCAGGGATACAGCTCGGCTCTCCGCGCCAATGATGATGAAAGCAAAATCCGTCCATGGGTTCGATCGCACTGCCAATTGGATGACAAAAGTTCGACACGTGTCCAGACTGGGGAGCCGCACAAGAACGGCGTGGCAGTTCTGAACCTTACAGGAGACCCCAGTTCGTCGCTCGAACGTTTCGTATCTTAAGGAGTTCCTCGCGACACGGTTTCGGGTGCCCGTTCGCCTAAAAGCAGGCGGCCAGGCGCGGCAGCAGGTCCAGCCGCCGATCGGTTTCCCGCAGCAGTTCGGCGCCGGCATCGGAAGTCATGGCGCTGCCGACAAAGCGGGCCACCACCTCGCGCGAAAAATGAGCTTGGAGATCGAGACTGGATCGAGCACGCTCTGTCATAGCAAAGGCCGCTTTCTTCTTAGCGTTAACTGCTGCCTGGAAACTCAGTTATGCCAGAAAAGGCGGCCTTTCGCTAGTCCCCGCGTGAGAAAAGACGGTTAGGGAGCGACCGCGATAGTGACCTGTTTCGACGTCGCCACGCCGCCAATCTGGATCTGTAAGGACACCGCGTTCCCAGTTGGTGTGTTGGCGGCCGGCGTTACACCGATCTGATACTCGCTGACGAATTGCGGCGAGAGCACGGAATAAATGGGCTGCGCCGGGACGCCGCCGATCAACACGGTCGGCTGCAACAGAGTATTTCGAAAGATGCCATCCGACGCTGCCACGTAGTTGTCGATAGAAGGAGTCACAGCGCCAAGTCCGGTACAGGCAATAATCAGGGCGTGCCCCGAACTGAGAGACAGGGGCGTGGTGGCGAAGGCTCCCATGGCCGCGCCGGCCGGAGCGGCGAGCGCGCCGGTGCTGTTGTCGTATGCAAAGGCCTGGCCGAGCCCGTTTGCCGTTGTAGTGAAAATGCCGGGCGAGACCGGCGTCACCGTGACATTCTGGGGGGACGATTCGCCGCTGCTGCGACTAACCACGACGTTCACCGTGCCTCCCTGGTCCGATGGAAGCACGTCAAACGGAAGCTGCGCATTAATCTGGTTCTGACTCACGAAGAACAGCCCCGCAGGAATGTTGTTGAAAGTCACGGACGTAACATCGCTCAACGCGGTCGGCAGCGGGTTGGCGCTTGCGGTGGCCGTTGAGGCAGCCAGGCTCGTGCCAAAGATGGACACAATGGAGCCGGGCGCAACGCCTTGCGCGGTGTAGCTGCCAGAATTCAAGACACCTCCGGCGTTCACCGCCGGCAGGGCAGGGGAGATGGTTGCGGTCGCCAGCGCGAGCTGCCAAGGAATCTGACCGTAGGAGTGGGCGTTCGCCGCGGGGGTATCTCCCTGGTAGAGGAATTGCAGATTGTGGGGGTCGATCTGGAGGAGTTCGTCATCGCCGGTGCGGAGGATTTCGCCGTGGCTGAAGTCGTTGGTCCAGGCGGTGACTCCGCTGGCAAAGGTGACGTCGTTCAGGCCAAGAAATGGTGCAGCGAAGTTGTCGGCGCCGGTGACGGGGGTCCACATGCCGTCGAGGGTTGGAGCGGTAAAGGCGCGGAAGTAGCGGTTGCCGGAGTTGCCGCCCCAGCATTCGACGATGGCCAGGTACTGCGTGGATCCCTTGAGGCTATAGACGTTGCTGGCCTCGAAGAGGTCGCCGGCATTGGTGGCCTGCATGACGATCTGCGGCGTGTCGAAGCCATTGGGGAAGTCGGCGACGGTGGTCTGGCTGCGATAGTAGTTGCCATTGTCGCCGCTGAAGAACATATAGCAGTTGACGGTGTCGCAGATGACCCAGAAATCGATCCAACTGCTCACCGTGGAAGGCTGGCTGGCGAAGAAGTACTGTGGCGCGGTCCAGGTAGAGGGCTGAGTGGGGTCGTCGGCGGTGGAGTAAGTCGGCGGGCCGGACTGATAGATGAGATACCACTTGTTCCGCGGGGCAAAGTAGAAGAGCTCGGGCGCGCAGTGGTAGCCTCCGAAACCGGGCGTAGCGTCCATGTAATAGGGCAGCGCGGTCGAGGCCTGGCTCCATTCAGGGAAGTTGAGATAGACCATGTTGTAGTTGCCGCTGGAGTCCACGCTGGTGGCGTAAACGTTCCACTGGTTGTCGTAGTAGACCGCCGTGGGGTCTTTGACGGCGATGAGCGGATGCGTAGCGTTGGGGACGGCGGAGATCAGCGGGCCGGTAGAGCTCCAGGTATAAGGATCGGCGGGCAGCGCGGCGACACTGACGACGAAGCTGAGGCTTGCGGAGCTGGAGTTGGTTCCGTCGGTGGCCTGGAGGGTGAGCGGGTAAGTGCCGGCGGCGACAGTAGGATTGGCGATCAAGGCGATCTCGCCGCTGTTCGTGACGCCAGGGTTCAGGAAGGAGATGGTGGCGCCCGCGGGGAGTCCGGTCACGCTGAAGGTGACGCTTCCTGTGTTTCCGTTGCGAGCCAGCGTTACGGAGGCGCTGGCGCTGGAACCTCTGGGAACGATCAGCGTGGAGGTGGAGAGCTCGAGAGTGATGCCCGCTTCACCGCTCCAGCCAATGAATGCAAGCGAAAGACAAAGAGCGGGAAGAATAGGAACGAGATTCTTCACTGGTCGAGCGCCTCAGGAAAAAGTCCAAACAAAGGCTCGGGGAAACCACTATGGTACATTCCTTTCCTCCGCCTATCGCGTGGCCAACAGACAAAGCGATTTATCGTCTGGCGAAGGCGGCGCGCGTCCCGTCCCCTCATCCTCAATCTCCAGTGTTGGATGATTTCAGCAACACATGGTACCGCATCGCGGGTTTCGATGGTGAGGGCGTGACACATCCGAACGAAACTCTCGAAAAGTGGATAGACGAGGGTGGCCTTCCCAATGGCCGGCTCGATCGAGACAAGACCAGCCGACATATTTGTGACCTGCCCCGGAATTTGAGAAACCCGATAAGTTGAGACCCAGGCTGCAAAGAATGGTTTCGACCGGCTGACTTGTCGAGAGTAATCCACCAATCCCTCACTTTGCCGCGCCGCGCCGATAGCCCTCCAGATCGGCGCGCAGCTTTCTTTCCATTTCCCCATCATGTTCCTGAACCGCCAGCTCCAGCGCACTCTGCGCCGTCGCCACAGCCTCCGGAAACCGTCCGAGCTTGTCATAGGCTTCAGCCAGTTCGGACATGCATCGCGCATTCTTACCCTTGCTCAGTTCCACCGACTTCTCAAACGCAGCCGCCGCACCAGCGTAGTCTCCACTCACTTTACGAATGAATCCCAGGCTGAACTCATACTCCGTGGAATTGGGCGCCAGACGGATCGCAGCCTGCATGTGCTCGATGGCCTCCTCGAAGCGGCCCATTTTGGCCAGTGCCGTGCCCAGGTAGCTGTGGGCGGGAGCAAAATCCGGTGACAGTTCCACCGCCTTTCGCATGTGCCGAAGCCCCTCTTCGATCTGTCCACGCTCAGCCAGCACCGCGCCGAACACCGCCTCCACTTCCGCACTCGAGGGATCGAGTTCCAGCGACTTTCGAAAACTGGCAATGGCTCCCTCCGTATCGCCGGTTTGCGCCAGCGAAACTGCCAGGTTGGCAAACCATCCCGCCTGGCGTGGATCGAGTTCGCACGCTTTTTTGTACTCCTGCGCCGCATCGCTCTTCTGATTGTTCGCTGTCAGCGATCCGGCTAACTGGAAATGAGCGTTCGCGTTGTCCGGGTCCATTTCCAATGCCTTGCGCCACTCGACAATGGCATCTGCCCATTGCTGTTTCGCCGTCAGCTCGAAGGCGACCGTCATCACGCGATAGACCTCCGCCGCTTGCGGTTCGATCCTTTCCATCCCATCCATCGGGATATTCACGAATTCCGGAATGTTGACGGCGCGATTCGACGCCGTTGTGTTGTCCACCAGGATCGCCGGACTGTCGTTTCCGTTCGCGTCGATGTGCGTCAGCATTAGCTGCGTAAACGGCGACCGCGCCTTCGAGGAAAAAGCCAGCCATCTCCCGTTTGGCGAAAACGAGTGCCATGAGTTCATGCGCGACGTGTTGCAGTTCATCGGTCGCGCTGTGCCGCCCTGGAATGGGACCATGTACAGCTTGCTATCGGGCCGCATCAGTAGTCCGTTGCGATTCTGCACGAAGACGATCCAGCGGCCGTCCGGCGATACTTTCGGAAAGTCATTACTCATCCCATTGCCGGAAGCGCCCTCCACGGGTTCGGCTTTGCCGCCCTTGCCGTCGTGGAATGGGATCCGGTACAGGTCGTATTGGATTTGCGGTTCCCTCGGGTCATTCGCGTAAGTCGGGGTTTCCGCCCCATCGGGATACGGATCGCGCGCCACCGCCCTGCTGAAAACCAGGTACTTCCCATCCGGCGACCAGAACGCGCTGGTTTGCACGAAGTGAGGATCGTCGGCGCCCGGCAGCGGTCGCAGCTTCTGTTGTTGCCGGTCGTACCAAGCCAGAATCCCTCTCGTCGGATAGAAAACCTGCGTGAACGCGATGCTGTTGTAGGTGACGCTGAACAGGCGGTCCGCAAGTCCCGGCACTTCCGTATTCTGGTTCTGGTGCACGTTGCCCGCACCGGGCGGCCCGATGGAAGTGACCACGTAACGTCCGTCGGGCGATACCTGTGGCATGAATCCATATCGTTTCACGGCTGGCGTCGAACTCGGCTTGTCCGGATCCTCCTGAAACGAACTCCACCGGATTACGTTCTGGTTCCGGATGGCCATGTTCTTTTCCACCGGCACCAGTGCGTAGAGACCCTTGTCGTTCTTCGGACCGTCCACATCGATTCCCAGAGTCTTCCCGTCGCGGGAAAAGGAATGGCAGTTGGCGCAGGTGTATAAGTTCTCCATCACCACCCGGCTTTGAGGTTCCGCGACGTTCCGGAGCCGCCACTTGATCAGAGGGAGCGCGGATGGCGGCAATGGTTGAATCGATCCCTTCTCCGTGTTGGGCACGGTCATCAAGGGCACATCCCGATAGAAGATGGGAGCGTCCACTCGATCGCGCGAAGTCGTGACGGTCACTTGGGCCGTTGAAACGGCGGCTCTCGAATCTTCCCCGGCGATTCCCGTAATCGCAATTGTCGCCGGAGATTCCACGCTCCCGCTCTTGATCTTCGCCCACGTCGTGGCATCCGGCTTCCACGTCCTGGTCGCCGCTTGTTTCGCCGGCAGGCGCGCAAGATCCGGCATCCCCGTCCGCGGGTCGGCTTCGCCCGGCACCCAGTGCTCACCGGGCGCATTCACGCGAATGCTATCCCGGCGACCCTGGAAGGAAACTTCGACAACCCAACGGTCCGCATCGCTCGGGTCGCGCCACAGGAAGGTAGGCGGGGTGATCTCGGGAGGAAAGATCGACTTGTCCAGCGGATAGTCGATCGCGATGCTCGCGGTCGCCGGGCCGGATTTGTGCTCTTTGTGGCCGCTCGACGGTCCCGCTGCGTTCAGCACCCAGAACGTCTGAGCAGCCACCAGCATCGCCAGGGAGATAAGTGCGACCGGTCGTGGAGAGATCTTGAACGAGCTTCCAAATACCATTGGGAATCCCCTTCCTGGGGCTGTTTCGGTGAATCCCGATTCGGGTTGTCTTTCAATTCTCGACAGTGCCCCAGTCCTCGACCCCGAGTCCAAACACAGGAGACCGCGAGTCCATTTTGAGGTTCCGTTAAACGGCCTCCATTGGGGCGAAAGAGGGCAGGCTGAACCGGCGACATCGAAATTCGGCCTTGGGACACCCACAAACAGAAGTTTACGCGAATTTCGCCCCTTCCGCCTTCATTTCGGCTGTATCCCTCCTCCATCGCCCTTCAAATCGCGCCTCCATCTATTTCACAAACGACTTGTCCCCGAACCGCCGTCGCACATAGGTACACCTCGGCAACTCCTCCGCCTGACCCGCCATGTCGCCGGACGCAGACGATATCCGGATGACGGTATAGAAGAAACTCGGGCGGCAATTGCGTGCTGCCCCACCCAGTTCGGCGAGCCACTCAAGAATGGGCCGGCCGCCACACGAACCGTATTACGTGGGACGTACCCAAGATGGCACGAGAGATTCATGCCAAGACTGGCGATGCCGGGTCGGACAGCGGAATTTGGGTGGAAGTGTTCCAGGGCAGGAACGGCGGCTACGACTGCTATACTCGGCCGGCTCGCCGTTGCGACTGCGGCGTATACTGAAGTGGATTGCCATGCGTCATCTGATTTGTTGGTTCATCGTTCTTCCCGCAATGGTCTTTGCCCAGGACCAGCCGATCTTGAAGACCACCACCTCGGAGGTGATGTTCGACCTGGTCGTGCGCGACAAAAAGGCCAGGATCGTCCGCGACCTCAAGCCGGCGGAGATCCAGGTGTTCGAGGACGGCGTTCCGCAGACGATTCGCCACTTCGAGTTTCTCGACGGCCGTTTGCCCGGGGCGGGCGAGACCACGGTGGCGGCGGTGCCGGAAACGGCGCCTGCCAATGCGGCTACGGCGCCTGCCGGCGCGACCGCGGCGCCGCTCAGCGTGAATACCCTGCGACAGGCGAGCGTGGTTTCGGTGGTGATCGCGGACCTGACGGCCGAAGGCCGCAAGGAGGCGATCGATGCCATGAAGAACTTTCTCGGCGACGAGAAGGGACCCGATCTGTACGTTGGCGTTTTCCGGATCTGGGGGCGGCAGATCACGCCCGTGCAAGCGTACACAAACGACGAGGGTCTGATTTCCAAGGCGATCCATCGCGCCGTGATGGGGGCCGGTTCGGCCGACGATCCCGACGTGGACAATAGCGGCATTCCGCAGCCGGTGGCGCCGTCGAGCAGTCAAAGCGACCCCAGCGGCGATATCAACATCACCGTCGAAAACGCGATGTCCGCGGAGTCCGCGGATGCATACCAGGGAAGTGTGGCCCAACTGTCGATCATCCGGCGGTTGATCCAGGCGCAGGCCGCCCTGCCCGGACGCAAGGTGGTGCTGTTGTTCATTCCAGGTCTGCAGGCACACCCGGATACGATGGAGATCCTGCAGAGTGCGATCAGCGTGGCCAACCGCGCCAATGTCACCGTTTATGCCTGGGACAGCCTCGGATATAGGGGGTCGGATCTGGCGAAGAGCAACCAGTTGCTCTCGCAGGCGGCTGGATTGAGTAGGGCGCGGCAGCTCAACCCGTCGCGCGCGGTGACCACCGGCGAGGCGCAGGCTATGGAGACTGCGGAAAGGTCGATTTCCGCCAACACGCGCGGGGCGCTGGAGGCCTTTGCCGAGGCGACCGGGGGGGCCCTGCTGGCGAACGGGAAAGACCTGCGGGGGCAGTTCCAGCGGGCGATGGAAGACGTCAGGACGCATTACGAACTGACCTATGCGCCGACCAACCCGAACGAGGATGGCCGGTTTCGCAAGATCGAGGTCAAGGTTGCGCGGCCCGGGACGACCGTGTTTGCGCGCAGCGGGTACTACGCGCTGCCGCTGGTGAACGGGCGGGAGGTTTATCCGTTCGAGTTGGCGACGCTGGGCGCGCTGAACGCGACACCGCCACCACACCAGTTCGAGTTTCACTCGGCCGCGCTACGCTTCCGGCCCGAAACGGAAAAGACCCGCTACGCTTTCGTGTTTCAGGCGCCGATGCGGCATCTTACCATTAACTCAGAGGGTAAGTGGGCCGCGGTGCACGTGTCGATCACGGCTCTGGTGAAGGATGCGGAAGGCCGCGTGGTGGACAAGATCAGCAAGGATATCCCCTACCAGATGCCTGCGAACCGGATCGACGAGATGCGGCAGGGGGCGGTCAGTTTCACGCAGCCGTTCACGCTGCCGCCGGGGCGGTACGCGATCGAGACGGCGGTGCTCGACCGGCAGAGCGGGAAGGCGTCTGTGCGCAGGTCGGTACTGGTGGTGGAGCCGGCGCCGGCCGGGCTCGCGACGAGCGACGTCACGCTGGTGCGGCGAGTCAGCGCGGTGGACGGACCGCCGAATTCCGCCGACCCGCTGCAGGCGCGCGGAGGACAAGTGCTGCCGGAGTTGTCGAACACAGTGGCTTTCGCGCCCGGCGACAGCATGTCCTTCTACGCGGTGGCCTACCCTCCGCAGCCCGTTGAGGGCCCCGTCGAAATGTCGCTGGATCTGACTCGCGACGGCCAGACGGTGGTGCATTCGGCGGGCACCGCCGTGCAACTCGAGCAGAACGGCGCCGCGTCGGTGCTGGCGAGCTTCCCGGCGGATAAGGTCCAGCCCGGCTACTACGAGGCGCGGGTCACATTCAGCTATGGCGGCCGGATGACGACGAGCGAGACGACGGTGACGGTGGAGGCGGGGCAGTCCTCGCCGGAGCCAGAGAAGAAGTAGGGCGGCTCAAAGCAGGAAGTGGCTCGATGCCGGGTTGTGGCACCGCGCCGAACGCGTCCTGCGGCCGGCTACTTCGCTTCGTCGATGACCTCGATCGCCCTAACCTCGGCATAGTCGACCTTTGATGCGAAGGAAAGCAGAAGCTTACCCTGAGCGTTGGGCTTGAGGCCGTGGAATGTGCGGGCCAAAGGCCGAAACACGCCGCCGGCGCTCTGAAAGATGTCGAGATCGCGGAGAAGGGCCACGCCATTGCACGTTACATCGAAGACTCTGCAACCCGCGCCATGGCAGCCGAGGGAGGAGTCCGCGGAACCGAAGAACGATTCGGCGAAATGCAATGTCACGGCGTAACTCCCCGGCGGCACGGGAATGGCATAGGCGAAGTTTCCATACCGCTCGTCCGTGTAAAAGGGGGGAAGCTTCGGGCCAACGTCGGGGTTCGGGTAGGGCTTGCTGCGGCCTCCCACGAAAAAGCTGTCTGCGCTCCAGCGCACGCCGTCGCCGTCGACGAAGCCGGACTGGCGGGCGCAAAGCCGGATCGGTTTCAGTTTTCCCGGAGTACCCCGGCTCAATTCCAGCGCGCTCACGAACGGCCGCTGAAGAATCCCAATGAATTCCAGGTGCAGCCTCCCGTCCGCCGCGGGCGCCACGTCCTTGAAGGTCCGGACATCCACGGCTGCCGGGACGGCATCGGCAATCGCGTCGAAGTACGAGAGCAGCGGCCTGCCGTTCAGATTCACCGCGAAGTGACGCCTGTTCTGCCCGTCTTCGAACGTCTGCCCCGCACTCCGCAGAAGTGGATCCGCAAAATAGAGCCTCAGTTCGTACACGCCCGGGGGGACCGGGATGTCGTAGCGAAACGCGCGTTGCGGATCGGACCCATCAGTGTCGGCGGAAACGCCCTCGCGAACGGTCCTGAAGAGGCCGGCATCCGGTATGGGTGGAAAAAAGTCGGCGGGCCCGGGCCGCGATACCCCGCCTTCGTAGTATCGGTCCGCGTCCCAGTGGTGCCCGCTCGCGTCTATGTACGAAGCGGCGCTGCCGGCGGCGATTCGGATCTCGCCCGGCACGGCGGCAATCGGAATCTGCGAGCTGTTCGACTGGCGGTCCGTCTCGCGGGCGGCATTCGGCGTGACCGAGTCGCGGCGGACAAAACCCGGCGATGAATATGGCGACACAAAGGGATCGCCGGATGTACCGAACGGGAGGAAGCGCAAGCCGAGCCAGACCACTACTGCGGCGAGAACCACGGCTGCGGCGGCGATCGCAACCCGGCGCCGGAATCGAGATCCGTCCACAGGCTGGGCGTGTACCGGGACTTGGGAAGCGGGTGGCGCGACCGCCGCACGGGGCTCGAAGACGGCCAGATACCGCCCTTTCGGAATCCCTATGACGACGGGTTCATCCTTGCCTTCGTTGGAGAAATGGTGCTCCAACTTCAGCCGCAAAAGTCTGGCATGCGAGCGAACGATGTTGTCTTCGTTCGGATTATAGCCCGGCGGCCTGCCGAAGACATGTATCCCAATCTGCTGCTCGGTGGCGGCCTCCGGCTGGCCATCGAGCGCACACCGGCACACGTAGAGGAAGAAGGCGCGGAGCCGATGCGATTTCTCAAATGTACTGCCGGTAGAGACTCGCTGCACGAGTTCCCACCGGGGGTCCGCACCTTCGGCGGGCGGGTCGGGCACCTTCAAGTTCTGTGGAAGTTCGGGCCTCATCAATAATGCGGTTGGGCGACCCGTCGGGGGGGCCCGCCCGCGTTTCCGCCTTTTCAGAAATCACGTAAGACAGACAGACTACTTTAGAGTAGAAGAGTATCATAGGGCTTGGCAGGGGGCAACGCTCCACGGTGTATAACGCACAGGAGCGGGTAGACAAACGCGACACCAACGTGTGAAAGGTAGCGCCGATGGGTATCCACGCGAACAAACGCCGAAGAAGCGCGGGGTACACACCGTGAAACCCGTTGAATGGGCGCTAGCCGGGTGCTTGAATAGCAGCGGCAGGGTCGGGTTTATACTTAAGCGGGGCGTCGGCTTTGCGGCGCGGAAAGAGGTCCTCGGGAAATGAAGAGCTCAGTACCGTATTTGGCGGTGTTGTTCGTTGCGGTGGGAATCGGGGCGGCACAGGATGAGCCGCAGGCGGCCAAAGGGACCGCGGCGGGCGTGCCTACCATCCGCACCACCGCGCAGGAAGTCGTGCTCGACATGGTCTTCCGAGACAAGAAGGGCCGGTCGATTCACGACATCCGCCCCGAGGAAGTCCACGTTTACGAGGAAGGCGCGGAAGTAAAGCTGAACTCGTTTCGCATGATAGACGGAAAGACGGCGCAGGTACTGACGGGGGCGGCGCCCGGAGCGCAGCCGGCGCCGATGCCGCTCGATCCGATGCGCGAAATCCGGCTGGTCACGCTGGTATTTCAGAATATCGGGTCTCCCGACGACAAGCGGTTCTTCCAACAGGCGGTGAAGGACATGCTGGCCATGGCGCCCGAGCAGAACCTCTATTTCTCGATCATGACCATCGACCAGAAGCTGCACCTGCTGCAGCAGTTCACCCAGGACCGGCAGGCGCTGCTGAAAACCGCGAACAAGTCGATGATGTGGTCGTTCACTCAATTCCTGAATCAGACCGCTGAGGTGAAGCAGGAGCTGCAGCAGGTGGTGTCCGCGAACCAGTCGCAAGTGCAGGGTTCCGGCAGCGCGGCGCCGACGGCGACACAGATCGGCGGTATGGTCGACTTCAAGTTGGCGAAGATGCAGCAGGATATGATTCAGTCGGGCGAGGCAGTGGACAGGGAGTTCGACGTGCGCGCCACCATGAGCGGGTTGATGAGCCTGGTGCGTGCGCAATCCACTCTGCCGGGCCGCAAGGTCGTCCTCTATTTCAACCCCTGGTTTGTGGTTTCCGACAGCGTGATGGAGCAGTACAAGAACTTGAAGAGTTTGGCCAATCGCGCGAACGTGACCTTCTACACGGTGGACACCAAGGGGCTGGTCTCCTACAACCAGTCGTCCGGCGGGCAGGATGCGTTGCAGCGCATGGGGGAGGATGCGCGCAAAGCGTCGCAGCCGGGCGCCAACCGCGAAGTAAGTATCGACCAGGTCAGGTCGGGCGAGACCGGCGAGAACGCGGCGCGGAGCAACCCGCTCGAGTGGCTGAGGGACTTGGCGAAGGATACCGGCGGCGCCGCCATTGGCGAAAGCAACGACTGGAAGGCGCCGCTGCGAGTGGCGATGGAAGAGGTGCGAACCTATTTCGAGGCGAGCTATACTCCCCAGATCGCCACCTACGACGGGCGATTCCGCAAGATTGCGGTGAAGGTCGATCGGGCCGACGTGCAAGTACACACTCGGGGCGGCTACTATGCGCTACCAATTCTCGGTGGCGGCCAGCAGTTATACTCCTATGAGGTGCCGCTGCTGAACGCGATTCTGGCGGATACGCCTCCGGCGCAGATCGCATTTCGGGCCGGCGTTTCGCGGTTCAATGAGCGCGACGCGAAGGTCGAGTACATGGTGACGGTCGAGGTGCCCATGCAGGGCTTGGTCTTCGTTCCCCACCCCGAGAAGAAGACCGCGACCGTAGACGCCGGCCTGGTGGTGGTGCTGCGGGACGAGCACAACGAGATTGTCGATAAGTTGAGCAAGGACTTTGGGGTCCAGGTGGATTTGGAGAAGGTGGAGGGTTATAAGGCCGGCAACATGGTACAGACGTTCCACACTTCGTTGAAACCGGGTTCGTACACGATGGAAACCGCCGTAATGGATCGCCAGGGCAACAAGATCGGCGTGAAGAAGTCGGCCTTTAAGGTTCCGGAGCCATCGAGCAAGCTTTCGATCAGCGACATAGTGGTGGTGCGGCGTACCGACCCCTTGAAGGACAACCAGATTCTGGACGCTTTCTATTTCGAGGGCGGAAAGATCATACCCACGCTTACGGACAGCTTGAAAGGGGGGCCGGGCAACGTTCTCCCATTCTACTTCGCGATATACGTCGACCCAAGCGTCAAGGAAGCTGCGAAACTGACCATGTCGTTCTACATGGGCGGTACGTACCTGGGAAGCGCGGAGGCGCCGCTTCCGCCACCGCAGAAAGATGGGCGCATACCGTATATCGCGAACCTTCCGGCGGATAAGTTCGTGCCTGGCGACTACGAGATCAAGGTCGGCGTCGTGCAAGGGGACGAGAAGGCCGAGGAGAAGATCGCGTTTAAGGTAGAATAGGCTGAGAAACGGGCCAGGCGGAGTAGTGACGTATTGCCGCGGCCGGGGCGGTGGGCGGATGTTGCGGTGGGCCGTGACGGTATGGATGGTTGCCTGCGCGAGCGTGGCGATGGCGCAGGACGCCCCCGACCAGCGAACGCTGAAGCGCGCCGTCGAACTGCATCAGTCCGGCCAATACGGCGCCGCGATCGAAGCCTATACCGAGTTTCTGAAGTCCCATCCCGACGCCGCGGCCGTCCGCTCCAATTTGGGCGCGGCGTTGGTCCACGAAGGCCGGATGGCAGAGGCGATCGGGGAATACCGGCTCGCTTTGACAGCCGACCCCTCCAACCGCGGCGTGCGCTTCAACCTTGCGCTCGCCTACTATAAGACCGGCGAGTTGGAACTCGCCACGCGGGAATTCGAAAGCGTTCGGGCGGGTGCCGCGGCGGATGAGCCACAGGCACACCGTGCCGCGCTGTTGCTGGCGGAGTGCTACCTGCGGCAGGGGAAGGACCAGCGGGTGATCGAGGTCCTCGATAAGGTCGTGGAGTCCGACCCGGACGACCTCGCCGCCGCCTACCTTCTGGGAACTGCGCTGATTCGCCAGAAGCAGCAGGATCGCGGTTCGGTGATGATCCAGCGCATCTTGCGGAACGGGGATAGCGCCGAGGCCCGCATGCTGGTGGCCTTTACGAAGCTCAGCCTGGGCGATAAGGCGGGGGCCACGATCGACCTGAACCGGGCCATCGAGTTGAATCCGGGACTGCCCGAGGCGCACAATCTGCTCGGGCGGATACTGTACCTCGAGTCGGATTTGAAGGGAGCCGAAGAGGCCTTTCGGCGCGCGATCGCCATCGACGGCAACCTCTTCGAGCCGCTCTTCTTCCTCGGCGCTCTGCTGCGGCAGCAGGGCCGCGACGCGGAAGCCGAACCGTTGCTGGAGCGGGCGCTGAAGCTCCAGCCGGACGAGATTCGCGCGCGTTACCAGTATGCCGTGTTGCAGGCGGCCGAAGGTCGCGATGCCCGGGCCGCTGCCCTGCTCGAGTCTCTCATCAAGGACGCGCCGGGCTATGCCGAAGCGCACCGCAGCCTCTCCAAAATCTACTTCCGGATTGGTCGTGCCGCCGAAGGACGGCGCGAAGTGAAGCTTGCCGACGAGCTGAATTCGCAGATTGACGCCGGAGACCTGGAGTTGGGACGGAGTCTGAAGTGAAGTTTCCCGTGACCGTCCTGCTGGCTGTAGGCCTGGCCTTCGGGCAAACCGGCGCCCCGGCGGCCGATTCCTTCGAAACACTGTCCGTGCAAGCGCGGGAGGCATATGAGGCCGATCGCACCGACCAGGCTGTCGATCTTTATGGCCGAGCCCTGAAGTTGAAGCCGGAATGGACCGACGGCTGGTGGGCTTTGGGCATGCTGAACTACGAGCGCGATCGCTATGCGGAGTGCCGGGACGCGTTGACCCGGTTGACCAAGCTCGACCAGGCGGCCGGCGCCGGGTGGGCGCTGCTGGGGCTTTGCGAGTTTCGCACGAAACAGTACGATTTGTCCTTTGAGCACTTGAAGCGGGCCCACATGATGGTGATGCAAGGTGCGGGCGGCGAGTTGAAGGCGAACGCGGATTATCACCTGGCGCTGCTGCTGAACCGCCAAGGCGCCTTCGAAGTCAGCCAGGCCGTACTCATCAACGTCGCCCCGCAGCTCAGAAACAACAAGGAGATGATGGTGGGCGGCGGCCTGGCCTGCCTGCGCATGCCGATCTTTCCGGACGAGATTCCCTCAGCCGACCGGGAGGTAGTATTCCTGGCCGGAAGGATCCTCTGGGACGTGGCTACGGAGCCTCCTCAGGTTACGGAGACCGATTTTGCCACGTTGCTGGCCAAGTACCCTCAGTTCCCCAATGTGCATTATTTCTATGGGACATACCTGGTAGCCCACCATCCCGATGAATCGGCCAAGGAGTTTCTGGCAGAACTGAAGATCACGCCGGATAGTGTCCCATCGAAGGTGGAACTGGTGCTGCGGTATCTGGTCGAGCAGCGAATCGACGAGGCAGTAGAGCTGGCTCGAGAGGCGGTAGCCATGAGTCCGGACTCGGTTGGAACTCAACTTGCTCTAGGAAAAGCGCTGCAAGCCCGAGGCGATCTCAAGGGGGCTCTGGCTGCGTTTCTGGAGGCGAAACGCCTCGACCCGATTACGCCCGACATTCGCCTTTATCTGGTGACGGTGTATCGCCAGCTTGGAACGGTGGGCCCAATGCGGAAGGAGCAGTCCGAGTACGAGCGGCTAAAGACCGAGCAGAAGAACTGGCCCTAGTGATTTCACGGTGTGCACACCGCGAAATCGGATTCCGTAACCTGCCGCTCAAGTCGTTAATTCCATTCAGTGTAACCCCCCAGCCGCCCCTATAGTACTTCTGCCTGTTGCCGCCCAACCTCACCAGTGAAGCCAAGTTCACGGTGTACCCTCCGTAAAACCCCTAACATGAAAATACTATTACTGCTTCAATCATCCAAAGGCCCGCCCTGATGGTCTATACGGCGGTCCTAGGGAGTTAACAGCGTTTGTTGACTGTTCAAACGCCTTGTGACCAGGAGGTCTATTGATGAGGCAGGACCAGCTTTTGAATCGCATATTGTGGCTGGCTATGTTAGTCGTTCTGTTGATTGCCGCAGCACCCAATCTGCCGGCGCAGAACGTAACCGCAGCACTCACGGGAACCGTAACCGACCCAAGCGGGGCCGTTGTTCCCAAAGCAAATGTAACATTGACGAACGAAGCGACTGCGGACGTGCGCCGCACCGTCGCCAATTCGGACGGGTACTTTACTTTCGCGGCTGTGCCGCCAGGAACGTACACCGTTGCCGTCGAACAGACCGGCTTTAGCGTGTGGGAAGCCAACCACATCACTTTGGACGCCGGCGATAAGCGCAACCTCTCCAATATCGCGCTCAAGGTGGGAACCACCAAAGAGACGGTCGTTGTCGAGGGCGGCGCCAGCCAGGTTACACCGGTAGACTCCGGTGAGAAATCCACGCTGATCAGCGCCAAGATGCTCTCGAATGTAGCAATCTTAGGGCAGAACGCCGCTGAGTTTATCAAGATCATGCCTGGTATGGCGATCACGGGCGGAGCCCTGAACCAATCTTCCTACGCTGCCGCCGACGAACGAACGGGCAACGGGCCGGCGGGAAACTTCTCCGCCAACGGTCTGCGCACGGCGGCAAACGATATCACTTCGGACGGCGCGCACATCACCGACCCTGGCAGCAACGCCGGCCAAGCGATAAATACGAATGCCGACATGACTGCTGAAGTCAAGGTGATGACCTCCAACTTCGGCGCCGATTCCTCCAAGGGGCCGGTGGTCATTAACGTCATCGGAAAATCCGGCAGCCAGCAGTTTCACGGTGAAGCCTATGTGTACGCCCGCAACTACGCTTTGAACGCGAACAACTGGCTTAACAATTCGGCGGGAGTGAATTCCGCCGGTCAAATGTCGGCACCGCGCCCGCCCACTCGCTACTGGTATCCCGGTGGCAACATCGGCGGCCCGGTGTATATTCCCGGCAAGAGCTTCAACAAGAACAAGGACAAGCTGTTCTTCTTCTTCGCCGCCGAATACTATAAGCAGAATGTCGACAACGGCATTTATCGTGCCCAAGTTCCAACCGCCGCGATGCGGAAAGGCGATTTCAGCGACACGGCCTACCTGAAAACGCTGGGCACCGACGGCGCGGCCACCGCGTTGAGCTCCACGAAGTACCCCAACGGTATTATTCCGTCGAGCCAGATTCCCTCATATGGAACCGCGCTCGTGAACATCTATCCTTTGCCGAATGCGAATCCGGCCCAGAATAGCAACAATAACTATGTCGCCAACCCGACGCGCTATTCCAACTTCGTGCAGTATCGCCCGCGCATCGACTACGCGATCAACGACAACACGAAACTGTACGTGAGCTATAACATACAGCGCGACCATGCCGAGGAAAGTCTCGACACGCTGTGGACGGGCAACGCCCAAAGCTGGGCGAGTCCGACGGTTCCGTACGCTTCGCCACTCATCGAAAAGAGCCACTCGGATTCGGTGTCGGCCAACCTTACCAAGGTTTTCAGCCCGACGCTGACGAACGAGTTGGTCTTCACCTACACCTACCTCTATCTGCCGAACAGCTTCCAGGACCCCACCAAGGTGGAACGCGGCAGCCTCGGTTTGAACTACCCGATGTTGTTCAGCCATACGAACGCGGACAAACTGATCATTCCGGAAATGACCGGGTGGGGAGATGGCATTGCCAATATCCTGAACAGCGGCTTCGAGCTCAACGGCACCGTGTACGCCAAGAAGAAGATGCCGACTATCGCGGACAACGTCTCCAAGGTGTGGGGCACGCATACCGCGAAGTTCGGTTTCTACTGGGAGCGAACCTTCAACGAGCAGCCGGGCAATTCCAATGTCAACGGCCAGGGCATTTTCGCCACCTGGGGCGGCAACAGCACCGGGAACGTGTATGGCGACGTGCTCACCGGCAACTTCAACTCCTACAACGAACAGAATTTCAACACAGTTCCCTCCTTCCGGTACCTATCCGCCCAGTTCTTCGCCCAGGATTCCTGGAAGGTCACGCGGCGCCTGACGCTCGAGTACGGCATCCGTGTGTCGCATCTGGGACCGTGGAGCGATCTGACCGGCTACGGGTTTGCAGTCTGGAACCAGTCCCAGTACAACAACGATCCGTCCGTGGCGATGAACATGACGGGATTGTCGTGGCACAAAATCAACTCCTCGGTGCCGCTATCCGGCGCAGCCAGCCGTGCTTTCTTCTACGATCCGCGGCTTGGTCTTGCGTGGGATATCCGCGGCGATGCCAAGACGGTCTTGCGCGGCGGCTACGGCATGTACCACTATCATGACGAGCAAAACGTGCAAAACGCCGCCTACGGCATAACGCAGGGGTCCTGGAACTATAACGAGGGCGGCGCCGATAACCTCGCCAATCTCGGCAACTACAAGGTGTCGGCCTCCGCTCCCGGTGCGGTGTCGGCATTGGATCCGAAGGACTCGGCGGAACCGCGCACGCAGAGCTACAGCTTCTCCGTCGACCAGCGGTTGCCGTGGAAGACCGTGTTCGAGGTCGGCTACGTCGGCAACAAGGCCGATTATCTCAGCAACTACAACAACAGTATCGGCACCCTCAACCTGCTGCCCGTCGGCTCGCTGTTCAAGTGCACGGGCCAGTGGATACCCGCCGGGTACAGTAATTCCCAAATCGCGGCCTGCCGTCCGATGGACAACTACCAATCGGTGAAGATCGTCAACCATAAGATGTACTCGAACTACAACGGTTTGCAGGCGTCCTTGAACAGGCAGGTTGGCCACCTTACCGTGATGGCGAACTACTCGTTCGGCAAGGCGCTCGGCATCCGCGGCGAAAACGGCGCGGGCGTCGGCGATCCGACCAACTTCAATAACCTGTACGGAACGCTTCCCAACAACCGCACGCATATCTTCAACGCCGCGTATATCTACGAACTGCCCAAGTTTGCCAAGACGAACGCCTTCGCGAAAGCGATCGAGAACGGATGGCAGATTTCGGGAGTTACCCAGATCCAGAGCGGCTCGGATATCCAAGCCTCCATGTCGTCGAATATGAACTTCTCCGCCTACATTCCGAATGGCTACACGTACATGAACACGGTGGTCCCGGATGGCACGCAGATAGGAAACCAGAACTGGCTTGGCACCGGCGACATTACGCTCATGCCCAAGGTCACTTGCGATCCTCGCAAGAACCTGAAGGCCCACCAATACTTCAACGCGTCGTGCTTCACCGCGCCGACGACCATCGGCAGCAACGGCGACTACATCTTCCCCGTGATGACCGGGCCGGCCTTCTTCAATAGCGACTTGACCATGTTCAAGAAGTTTTATTGGGGCAAGGAGCAATCGAGGACGGTCGAGCTCCGCTTCTCGGGTTACAACTTCCTGAACCACCCGCTGACCACATTCGTCTCGGGCAATGAAACCGGAATGCAGGTCAACTACTCGCAGACCGGCACACTGAATCCCAACGCCGGCTATGCCATGAGTAAGACTGGCGGGCGCGTTGTCCAGATTGCACTGAAGATTTTGTTCTAGTAGTAGTCTGTCTGGCGAGAACCTTGGGGCGGCCTTCGGGCCGCCCCTTTTTTTGCATCCGCTGCCAGGGTAAAATCAACGCATCATGGACGGGCATTCAGTGACCGCTGTAATCCTCTTGCTGCTGTCGCCGTTGCTCCGCGCAGGGCAGACCTCTCCACAGAAGGATACCTTTGACGAGTTGGCCGCGCGGGCGCGCCAGGCACTCGACGCCGACCGGGTGGAGGAAGCCATCCCGCTCTACGGCCGTGCCACGGAACTGCGACCGCAATGGTCGGAGGGCTGGTGGCGCCTGGGCACGCTGCAGTATGACGCGCGGCGCTTCCCGGAAGCGCGCGATGCCTTCGCGCATTTCGTCGCCGTGGAAGGTAAGGCCGGCCCCGGTTTCGGTATGCTTGGCCTCTCCGAGTTCCAGCTAAAACGCTACGAGCAGGCCCTCGCCGCGCTCGAGCATGGCATTCGGCTGGGCCTTGGGCCCAACCGCGAATTCGAGCGCACGGTGCTCTATCGGGACGCCACGCTGAATACGCTTATGGGCCGCCCCGAGGTCGCGATCCAGCGGCTGACCCTGCTGATGAACGAGGCTGCCGCCGCGCATCCCGGTGCCGGCGCCGCCAGCTTTTTGAGCGACCTGGAGGCGGTGGATGCCCTGGGCATCGCGGCTTTGCGCATACCGAAGCTGCCCGCCGCCGTTCCGACCGAAAAGGCGTCGCTGGTGCGGCAGGCCGGCCGCGCCCAGGCGCTAGTTGCCTTGCAGGATTTGCCCGCCGCGGGCGTAGAATTCGAACAACTGGCGGCTACTTACGGAAGCGAGCCGGGAGTTCACTATGCCTACGGCGTGTTCCTGTTGAAGACGAATCCGCCAGGTGCGCTGGCGGAGTTTCAAAAGGAAATCGAAGTCTCACCCAAGGATGCGGACGCGCGCGCTCAGTGCGCGTTCGCCTGCCTGCGCTCCGGCGACTTCGGCACCGGCCGGGAATACGCCGAGGAGGCGGTGAAACTGGCGCCGGGAAATTTCGCGGCGCACATCGTTCTGGCCCGGCTATGGCTGGCCCTGGACAACGCCGCACAGGCGCTTGCGCAAGCGCAGATTGCCGTCAAACTGGCGCCCAACAGCCCGGACGCTCGCCTGGTCCTCTCCAATTGCTACGCGCAAACCAACCGCCAACAGGAGGCCGAACGGGAACGCGCCGAATTCCAGCGTCTGAAGGATCTCGCCGATCGCGCGGCGCGGTGAGCGATGGATAGGCCCGCGTCAGCGCTTTTGTTTGGCGGCGGCGCGCAGTTGTTCGAGAGCCGCTGCCACCTGCGCGTCGTCGGGTCGCAAAGCGTGGGCCCGCTCGAGCACTGGCAAGGCGGCGGCGTCGTCGCGCAGCACGTATAGCGTCGCCGCGAGCAGATTCAGCGTATCGAAGAAGCCGGGATTCAGGGCCGCCGCGCGCTCGAGCGGGGCACGGGCCTCCTCGAAACGGTTCAGCCGGAACAGGCTGAGGCCGAGATTGTGCCAGGCCTCGAAAGAGTTCGGATCGAGTTTCGCGGCCATCCGCAGGGGCTCGACGGCCTCGGCGAATTCGCCGGCGTCCCCATAGAGCTGACCCAGCATGACCAGCCGCTCGGGATCGTTTGGATCGCCGATGCGCCCGCAGATTGCCTTTGCCTCGGCAATCGCCCGACCGTGCAACGCTTCGTTACATGCTCGGACATCCGTCTCCGTGGTGCGCAGATCGGCACGCGACTGGCGATACTCCCGATACTCCTTGTCCGCATCCGCCGCGCGGCCTGCCTCGGAATAGGCTCGGGCGAGCCTGTAGTGCACCTGCGCGTCATGCGGACTTCTCGCCGCGGCCTTTTCCAGGCAGCGGATTCCCTCCGCCAGTGAGCCCGACCCAAGGTACGCCAGCCCGAGGTAGAAAGCGCTCTGGGGAAGATCGGGGGACGATTCCAGAGAGCGGAGCCGGCGCACCGCCGCCGGAAAATCGCTAGCGAGCAGGTCCAGGCGTCCCAGATAGTATTCCAGGCCAGGAGACTCGCCAAGCCGCGGTTTCAGGCTTTCGAACTGCTCCCGGGCCTCGGCATTCCGCCCTTGCGCAAACAAGCACGTGGCGTACTGGAACCTGACCGCGTCATTCGCCGGATCGGCGGCAAGCGCCTGCTCGAACTCGGCTCCCGCCTCGCTGAAAAGCCGGTCTTGCATCAGCCGGCTGGCATTTCCGGCATGGACCGTCGCCTGCCGCTCCATGGAGGGCGGCTCAGCCGGCTGCGCCCCAGCGCCGATCACAAGACCGAGACTGCACAGCAGAAGATAGCCCAGTCGATCGATCTGGATCCCCATACGCAAGGTCAATGCCCCCGCCGCGCGGCCGGCTCCATGGCTTCGCTCCTGGCGATGCCCTGGCCTTCGCGAATAGTGACTAGGCGGTCGGCAGCGACTGTTCCGATCGATTCGCGCAATCCGTTCGGCCAGTGCACCTCCAGGTCCGCCAATTTGGCGGCGCCCAAGCCAAAGTGAAGGCGGCGATCGTTAACCGAAAGATAGCTGCTCTGCGCCAGGACGGCCTGCGCCTGCTTGCGCCCTCCGTAAGTGGCAATTACCGTGGCGCCGATCGCGCTGCGATTCGATTTTACTCCAATCAGCCTGACTTTGAGCCAATGATTGTTCCCACTTACGTCGTTCCGCAGCAGCGAGGGCGGCTCGTTGATGTTCATGATGAGAATGTCGATGTCGCCATCGTTGTCGAAATCGCCAAACGCCACACCCCGGCTGGCGTGGACTTCGGCCATGGCAGGCCCGGCGGCGTCGAATAACTCCTCGAATCTCGATCCCCCCAGGTTCCGAAATAGAACGCGTGGTGTCTTGTGGGGGAAACTGGGGTGCAACTTCTCAACCTCGGGAAAGACACTGCCGGTAACCCAGAAGATATCCGGCAGTCCATCGTTGTCGAAATCCTGGATGCCGGCGCCCCAACTCACATACCTCGTTTCCGCGGCCAGCCCCGCGACAGTCGTCACGTCCTCGAAACCCGCCGCGCCGACATTGCGATAAAGGGCCGCGGTGTCCTCCGCGAAATGCGTCTTGAGGATATCCAAGGCGCCATCCGTGTTGAAGTCGCCGACGGCAAGGCCCATTCCGGCCTGCTCGTTGCCGTCTTCGTTCACGGCAAGGCCCAACTCCAGGCCACGTTCGACAAAGGTGCCGTTTTGCTGGTTGTGAAAGAGCAGGCTCGGCGTGGAATCGCAGGCAACGTAAATATCCTGCCACCCGCTCCCCTGCAGGTCGGCAGCCACGGCCGTCAGGCCGAAACCCCGGCCGGGCAGAGCGATGCCGGCCTTTTCCGTGGTGTCCGTGAAGGTCCCATCGCCATTGTTGCGGTAGAGGCTGCAACGCTCCGGCTTGAGCCCCCGCGGACCGCAGTTGACGGGGATGCCTTTGAAGTTACAATCGGGATCGCGCCCGGTGGGCGGGATCGATTGAAAATCGAAGACCAGATAGTGAGACACGAATAGGTCGAGGCGCCCGTCGCGGTCGTAGTCGACCCAGGTGCAGCCGGTGCCCCAACGAGCGCCCGGAGAGGCTAACCCCGCCTCTTTAGTGACATCGGTGAACGTGCCGTCGCCGTTATTGCGGTAAAGCACGTTCTGGCCCCACTCGGTGATGAAGATATCCTCGAATCCGTCGTTATTGTAATCGCCAATCGTAACTCCAAAAGCCCAGGCCTGGCGTGTCAGGCCCGCCTGGCGAGTCACATCGGTGAACGTGCCGTCGCGATTGTTCTTATACAGCCGGTTCGAGGCGCCCGCGACAGGGCCATCGCGCCGCGTGCCGGAGAGGACAAAAACGTCGAGCCAGCCGTCATTGTCGTAGTCGAAAAATGCGATCCCACATCCCATCGACTCGACGATGTAGTCCATCCGATCCGGGGGCCCATAGATCACGGGCGCGCGCAATCCGGCCTCCGCGGCGACATCGGTGAAGCGGGCGTTGAAGGGGATCCCGGAGGGCTTCCCGCGCGGCTGGGGCCGCACTCCCCGGGATGCCATCCCGCGCTCCTGCTGAGCCCGCAGCGCGGGCACGCCGGCCGCCAGAAGGGCGAGCGCATCGCGGCGCGTCACCGGTTCACCTGCCTGCTCCGCCGCGCGAACCGGGGAGCGGCGAGAGTCTTCATGCCCGATCTCCGGCGCCCGCTCAAAAATTGTCGTTTGATGCTACCATTTTAGCTGACTCATGCCTCGGATTTTGCTCTGGATTGCCGTGATCCTGGCGCTAGCTGTCGCCATGGAAATGGGAGAAGCGGCCGGCGGTGGCGCGATTCGCTTCGAAGATATCACCGGGAGATCCGGGTTGGACTTTACCGAGAACGCCTGTCCCACGCCGAATAAGAACCAGCCCGAGACGATGACATCGGGAGTCGGCCTTATCGACTACGATAACGACGGCTACTTGGATATCTTCATCGTCAATGGAGCCGCGATCCCTTCGCTTCGCAAGGAGTCGGATAAGTACAAGAACCGCCTGTTTCACAACAACCACGACGGCACCTTTACCGATGTCACCGACAAGGCGGGGGTCGCGGGAGACGGTTACGATATGGGCGTGGCGATTGGCGACTACGACAATGACGGATGGCAGGATATCTATGTTGCCAGCGTAACCGGAAATCACCTCTATCATAACAACCGCAACGGCACCTTTACGGACCTAACCCAGAAAGCCGGCGTCGCGGGCGCGTCTTACGAGGGACAGAAGATGTGGAGCGCCGCCGCGGGCTGGGTCGACTACAACAACGACGGTAAGTTGGACCTGTTCGTATCCAACTATTGCCGCTGGGAAGTGAATAAGGACCCCTTGTGCCTGAGCGGCGGGCGCCTTCGGGCGTACTGCCATCCGAAGTTCTACAAGCCTCTGCCCTCCACTCTGTACCGCAACAACGGAGACGGAACCTTCACCGACGTTTCCGAAGAGACCGGCATTTCGAAGCGGCTTGGCAAGGGCATGGGAATAGGCTTCAACGACTACGACGGCGACGGTTTTACCGACATTTTCGTCGCCAACGACAATATGCCGAACTCGCTATTCCACAATATCGGCGGAAAGCGATTCGAGGAAGTAGCGATGGAGGCCGGTGTCGCCTACACCGAGGACGGCAAGTCGATTTCCGGCATGGGCGCGGAATTCCGCGATCTCGACAATGACGGCCGGCCCGATATCTGGCACACGGCGACTGAGCTCGAGACGTTTCCTCTCTTCCAGAACCGCGGAGGCGGAATCTTTTTCGACGTCACCGGTCGCAGCGGCCTGGCGAAGTCCACTCTGGTAATGTCCGGCTGGTCCAACGGCGTGGCGGACTTCGATAACGACGGTTGGAAAGACCTCTTCGTGGCGCGCTCCAACGTCCTCGATAACATAGCGGAGTTCTCCACACGAAGCTACGAGGAGCCGAACTCGGTTTTCCGTAACTTGGGGAACATGAGATTCGAGGATGTGACCGCGCAGGCCGGGCCGGACATGCAGGCCGCTGCGGCGTACCGCGGGGCGGTGATCGGCGACTTATTCAATGACGGGCGCCTCGACGTGGTCGTGACGGTGCTCAATGGCAAGGCCAAGATCCTGAAGAACGTAACTGACAGCGCCAATAACTGGATCGCGTTTCAGTTGGTTGGGCAGAAGAGCAATCGGATGGCAATTGGCGCCCAGTTGAAGATCACGACCGAGGACGGCGCCAGCCAGTACGACATAGTTTCGACCAGCGCGGGATACGGCGCGTCCCGCGATCCGCGGGCTCACTTCGGTCTTGGCCGATTCCGTACCCTACGGCAGTTGGAAATCCGCTGGCCAAGCGGCAAGCGCCAGGTTCTAAGCGATCTCGCGGGGAACAAGATTCACCGCATTCAAGAGCCGCAATAATCGACACCGAACCAACACCAGCCTGCTATTGGTCTTACCCTTTGAACGAGTCGGCGGCAATGCGCCAACCCGCGTGGCCGGATCCGCCGGCCGCCGGCGCCCCCGTCTATCTTCGCGATATCTGGCCGACCAACCAGGAGGTGCAGGACACCGTGCGCGCGGCCGTCAACTGCGCCATGTTCGAAGAGGAATACGCGCAAGCCTTCGACGGCGACAGCAACTGGCAAACCATGCCCGTTCCCACCGGCGATACCTACGAGTGGGACGACCGCTCCACCTATATCAAGAAGCCGCCCTACTTCGACAACATGGTCGATCCGGCCACTTCCATTCGCGATCTCGCCGGCCTGCGCGTGCTGGCCATGCTCGGCGATTCGGTGACCACCGATCACATTTCGCCCGCCGGATCGATTCCGTCGGCATGGGCCTGTCGCCGCTGCAATTCGAACCCGGCGAGAGCGCGCAGAGCCTTGGGTTGACCGGCCAGGAAACCTACTATGTCACCGACATTCCCGCCGCGCTCGGCGGTGGTGCGAAGCAGGCCGCCGTGCGTGCCGTGAGTTCCGATGGCGCCGAAACGAACTTCACCGTCGCCGTCCGCGTCGATACGCCGCAGGAGGTTGAATACTACCGCAAAGGCGGCATTTTGCCATACGTGCTGAGGGAGTTGGCGAACGAAGGGCGCCGGACCGTCCGGTAACCGGCGCGCTTATACTGGGAGTTCGCCCGCCGCATCGCCCGAGCGGCATGCGGATCGACTGCCGATGCGGATCACCATAGACGCGCTGCCATTGCTGTTCCGAAGTGCCGGAGTGAAGAACTACCTGTACTATTGGATACGGCATTTGCATTGCATGCCCGGCGCCGATGTGCGCCTGTTTCCCTTTCTCGGAGAGGCCGCCAGCCTGGATCATCGCAAGGCGCTGGCCGGGCCGGTGGCGGCGTTTTTCCGGCTGGGCCTCTTCTTCTTGATGAACCGCATGCCGGCCGCCTTTTCGCAGCCCTGGTTCCCCGCGACCGACGTCTTCCATTCCACGCGCATCCTCAACCCGCCCCGCCGGGCGAAGTTGACGGCCACCGTTTACGATCTGACCTGCTGGCTCCTCCCCGACGCTCATTTGCCCTCCAACGTGGCTTTCGAGAAACGCTTCGCCGACACGATCTGGAAGCGCGCCGACGGCTTGATCGCCATCTCGGAGAGTTCGCGGAACGATGCCGTCCGCCTGCTCGGCATTCCCCAGGAGAAGATCGAGGTGATCTATCCGGGGATTCCCGAAGCCTACTTCTCGGTCGACGCTCGCGACGTGGACCGCGTGCGCGCCGGCCTGGGTCTCTACCGCCCCTATCTGCTGTACGTGGGCACCGTCGAACCGCGTAAGAACGTCGACCTGCTGCTCGATGCGTATGCCGCTTTGGGAAGCTCGTTCGCGGACGAGTTCGACCTGGCCATCGCCGGTTCCTACGGATGGGCGAGCGAAGCGACCATGCGCCGGTTGCAGAGTTCCCCGCCCAACGTCCGTTACCTGGGCTACGTGCCGGAGGGCGACCTGCCGGCACTCTTCTCTGGCGCCGCCGCCTTCGTGTATCCCTCGCTTTACGAGGGGTTTGGATTCCCGGTCGCGCAGGCGATGGCGGCCGGCGTGCCTGTCGTCACCTCGGGCGTGTCGTCGCTGCCGGAGATCACGGGCAGCGCGGCCGTCCTGGTCGATCCGCGCAGCCAGGCGGAATTGCGGGGCGCGATCGAAACCGTGCTGACATCGCCATCCCTGCGAGAGCGCCTGAGCGCCGAGGGCCCGATTCGCGCCCGCCGGTTCTCCTGGCCGGATGGGGCGCGCCGTTCGCTCGAATTCTTCGCCCGGGTGGTTTCGGGACCGCGCTAGGAGCCGCGGACGTGCTCGCCCGTCCCGTTGAGTTACGATGGGGAGCGATGGCCAAACGCGCGTTGATCACCGGGATTACCGGGCAGGACGGCTCATACCTGGCGGAACTACTCATCTCCAAAGGCTATGAAGTCCACGGGATCGTGCGCCGGGTCGCCCTCGAAGATCCGGAGCACCGGCTCGCCAGGCTCATGCGCGTGCGCGATCGTCTCACCCTGCACCCAGGATCGCTCGAAAGCTTCGCGAGCTTGTTTCAGGTGGTGGCCAAGGTGGTTCCCGACGAGTGTTACCATCTCGCCGCCCAGAGCTTTGTCAATTACTGTTTCGACGACGAATTCTCTACCCTCAACGCCAACATCAACGGCACCCATTTCCTGCTGGCGGCTCTGCGGCAGATCGTGCCCGAATGCCGCTTCTATTTCGCCGGTTCGAGCGAGATGTTCGGCATCGTCGACGAAGTGCCGCAGACCGAACGCACCCGCTTCCATCCGCGCTCCAGTTACGGCATCAGCAAGGTGTGCGGGTTCGACCTGACGCGGAACTATCGCGAGTCGCACGGCGCATTCGCCGTGAGCGGGATGCTGTTCAATCACGAATCCCCGCGCCGCGGCTATGAGTTTGTGACGCGGAAGATCACCTCGGGCGTGGCGCGCATCGTCACCGGCCGCGCCAGGGAACTGCGGCTGGGGAATCTCGCGGCCCGGCGCGATTGGGGCCACGCGCGGGAATACGTGGATGCCATGTGGCGCATGTTGCAGCAGCCCGGCCCAGACGACTACCTGATCGCGACCGGCGAGACGCACTCGGTGCGCGAGTTCTGCGAACTGGCCTTCGCGGAAGCGAACCTCGACTATCGTCAATATGTCGTCGAGGACGAGGAATTCTATCGTCCCGCCGAGGTGGATCTGCTGGTCGGCGACGCGAGCAAGGCGAGACGGGTTCTCGGCTGGGAACCTCGCGTCACCCTGCGCGAACTGGTGCGCGAGATGGTGCAGGAAGATATTCTCGCCTATCAGCAGACGATCGCGGTCGCCTGACGACGGGCGGGCTTTGGTTCAACGCCGTTCACTTAAGTCGTGGCGCAGCCTGTCCAGGCTGCAGAGCCGAGATTCGTCTCGGNNGTCAAGCGCGCCGCCGACCGTGCCAAGCGCCGTGAAGAGCGCCTCAAGGCGCGCCAAACCGGCATCGAGCCCGACGAAAACAAGAAGGACGAGAAGGAATAGTCCCGCCCGCCCGGTTTGCTTGGAAGCCGCGGCCCGCGCCGGAACGTCCGGAGCGGCCGCGGCTTTCTCGCGTTTGCACAACCACCCGTGGCGCAGCCCTCCAGTCCTGCAGAGCCGAGATTCGTCTCGGCTTTTCTTCCGTGTGCCGAGCATGTTCGACAGGTCGGGGGTGAAAGTCCCCTTCACAACCTGATGGAGGTGAAGTGATAGCGAAGCGCAAGGGCGTTCCGGCGACGGAGGGTCTGAAAGGAGCGTGGAGCAGACGTACGAGCCGATGTACAAGAACCGGATTTGAGGCATACGGTGCCGGGCGAGCGGGCAGATGACCGCGAAGCCCATATTCATCAAGGGCACTGGTTGTAGATCCGGCGGTTGCGTACGGAAGGCAGTCGAGCTTAACTCGGGAGATCTGCCGTTTGTCCGGCATTCCGGACTGGGGGTGGAAGTTTCTGGGCTTCAGCTTCACACGATTCGGACCGCCGAAGCGGCGCATTGCGCCAAAGGCGGTGGGTCGTTTCAAGCAGCGAGTTCGGGAATTGACGAGCCGGACCAGAAGCGTAAGCACGGAACGGATGGCTGAAGAACTGGCTCGGTATCTGCGAGGCTGGATCGGCTACTTTGGGAGGTGCGAAACGCCGTCAGTACTGCAAAGCCTTGGGGAGTGGACCAGGCACAGGCTTCGGTCCGTGATCTGGAAACAGTGGAAGCGGGGATCGGTGCGATTCGCCGAACTGCGGAAACGGGGTGTGGGTAACGATCTCGCCGCTCAAACGGCGGGCAGCGCTCACGGTCCGTGGAGGCTGGCGAACAGCCCGGCGCTCACGTTTGCACTGCCCAATGCCTACTTCGACTCGCTCGGGATTCCGAGATTAACTGGCGGCCGATAGCTCAACCCGCCGAACCGCCGGATGCGGACCCGCATGTCCGGTGGTGTCGCAGGGAAAGCGGGCGACCGCCTACCTATGCAAATCGGAGGAGCTAAGCGAAGAGCCTTGGGCTCTGGCCGCGCCTGAACTGTGCGTTGACAAGGATGTCGCAACGTTCCCGCCAGCCCCGCCGCACGGCGGAAGTCGTTAATCGATAGACGCCTTCGAGCTGCGCGCTTCCTTCGCGTCCAACTTCATCTTGAACGGCAGCAGGACGCGCAGCGTGAAGAAGTTGAGGAGCGCCAGCACCAACGCCAGCCAGAAGCGGTCCTCGGCCACCGCAGCGCCCAGCACGCCGGTGTTCCAGATGCTGGCCGCGGTCGCCGTGCCGTGAACGTTGCCTTCGGCTTTCAGAATCGCTCCGCCGCCGATGAAGCCTATGCCCGCCACCAGACCCTGCAGCACGCGCGACTGAGCGGCGATATCGGGATGACCGAGCGGCACCGCCACCAGGACATATCCGCAACTGGCCATCGCCACCAGCGGGAACGTGCGCACCCCAACCGTGTGCGCCTCTTTCTCCCGCCACCAGCCGACGGGAAGTGCGAGAACATAGGCAGCCACCAACTTCAGCGCCTGGTGCAGCGTTTCGTTCTGCCAGTCAATCGGGAACGTCATAAGTGACTTATACCACATGGTCCGGAAGCGTCCGCCCCAGCTCGAGCCGCGGCCGGTCTGCAAACTTGCGCAAAGCTGTCGCTCCGGCTCCCACCGGTTCAACCCAAATTCCGAAGCCCACCATTGTTGTTGTATCAGGGCACGGCTCCAACC
>PMKM01000117.1 GCA_003157745.1 Bryobacterales bacterium
CACGTTCAACATGTCGCGGTCGGCGTCGTTCTATGAGTCGGGGATCGGCCGCGGGTTGGGGTTCCGCGATTCCAATCAGGACTTACTCGGCTTTGTGCAGATGGTGCCGGATCGCGCGCGGGAGCGCATACTGGACCTCGCCGCCACGCAGCTTCCGACCGGCGGCGCCTATCATCAATACCAGCCGCTGACTAAGAAGGGCAACAACGACATAGGCGGCAATTTCAACGACGATCCGCATTGGCTGATCATCGGTGTCTCGGCTTATCTGAAAGAGACGGGCGACTGGAGCATACTCGACGAGCCGGTCGAATTCGATAACCAGCCGGGCAGCGCGCAACCGCTGTACGAGCATCTGCGCCGCAGCTTCCATTACACGCTCGAAAGGCTCGGGCCCCACGGGCTGCCGCTGATCGGCCGCGCGGATTGGAACGACTGTCTCAATTTGAATTGCTTCTCCGATACGCCGGGCCAATCGTTCCAGACCACGACTAACAAAGAAGGCAAGGTAGCGGAGTCGGTTTTCATCGCCGGACTGTTCGTGCTGGCGGCGAAGGAAATTGCCGCGATCGCCGAGCGCCGCGGGTTGAAAGAAGAGGCAAAGAAGTATCTCGCCGAAGGCGCGCGCATGGAAGAGACCGTGCGCGAACACGGCTGGGACGGCGAGTGGTTCGTGCGCGCGTACGACGCTGCGGGTGAGAAGATCGGCTCGAAGGAAAACGTGGAAGGCAAGATCTTCATCGAGACACAAGGCTTCTGCGTGCTCGCCGGAATCGGCCTGAACGACGGGCGGGCGCGGCAGGCGCTCGATTCGGTGCGGAAGCATCTGGCGACGCCGCACGGGATTGTGCTGCAGCAACCGGCGTACTCGCGCTATTACATCAATCTCGGTGAAATTTCGTCCTACCCGCCGGGCTATAAGGAAAACGCGGGGATCTTCTGCCATAACAATCCGTGGGTGATCATCGCGGAAGCCATGGTGGGCGACGGCGACAACGCGCACGATTACTACTCGCGCATCAATCCGTCGGTGCGCGAGCGAATCAGCGACGTACACCGCTGCGAGCCGTACGTGTACGCCCAGATGATCGCCGGCCGCGACGCGCCGACGCACGGCGAAGCCAAGAACTCGTGGCTGACCGGTACTGCGGCGTGGAATTATTACGCCATCACGCAATGGGTGCTCGGCATTCGCCCGGAATATTACGGCCTGCGCATCGCGCCGGTGGTTCCCGAGCGCTGGCAGGGTTTCGAGGCGGTGCGCAAGTTCCGCGGCGTGACCTACCGCATCGCGGTGCGCCGCGCGGGCAAGGGCAACGGCGTCAGCCTGACCGTGGATGGAAAGCCGATTCCCGGCTCCGTGGTTCCGCCGCCAGCCGCCGGCCAGACGGAAGTCGCCGTCGAGGTGAAACTGGGATAGGGCGCCGGCGGGCTAACTGAGGACGCAAGTCACTCGGCCCCGCCGGCAGCATACACATCATGGACAGCCAGACCCCTCGCCCGGCGTGGAAGACGCTGTTGGCGTTCGCGATAATCTACTTTGTCTGGGGATCCACGTTTCTGGCGATCCGCATTGGTGTGCGCGAAGTTCCGCCGTTCCTTCTGGCGGCGATGCGCTTCCTGGTCGCGGGAATCGTTCTCTATGCGTGGATGGCCGCGCGGGGCGAGCGTTCACCGAGCCGCCGCCAGTGGATGTCCGCATTTTCGCTGGCCGTCCTGATCTTCGTCCTCGACTACGGACTGTTGTTCTGGGCCGAGCAGCGTGTGCCTTCGGGCGTCGCGGCCGTCATGATGGCGACCATCCCGGCGTTTATGACACTGTCGGAAATTGTCCTTTTGCGAACCCGGAAACTTACCATTCGTTTGGGTGTAGCGCTCCTGATCGGGCTTGGCGGCGTGGCAGTACTGATGAGTCACTCGCTGAGACTCGGTGGCGCATCGATAAATATGGCTGGCGCCGTCGCGCTACTCATTGCGTCGATCAGTTGGTCTGTCGCGTCCGCGCTGTCTCGCAAGCTACCGCTGCCGTCCTCGAAAGTCATGAGTTCGGGAGCGCAGATGCTCGCCGGCGGTGTGCTGCTGGCCCTCGCGGCTGCCGCCCGGGGAGAATTCCGGGCCTTCCATCCGTTCGCCGTTTCGTGGGGAGCCTGGCTCTCTTTGATCTATCTGATTGTCGCCGGCTCCATCGTCGCGTTTACCGCCTATGTGTGGCTGATTCATCATGAATCGCCGACGAAAGTCGGGACTTATGGGTACGTCAATCCGGTGGTGGCTGTGCTGCTTGGCCATTTCCTCGGAGGTGAGGCGCTTGGCCCGCGCACTATCCTGGGGGCATTGCTGATACTCACTAGCGTGTTGACGATCGCCTTCACGCGATCGAAGAGGCCGGCGATTCCCGCATTAGCGGACCTGAATCGTGCAGTATAATCAATGTGCTCGTGTGATCATGGCGGACGCACGGACCATCACGCTGTTGCTGCGCGACGTCGCCGATGGCGACAAGAGCGCACTGGACCGCGTGATGCCCCTCGTCTACGGCGAGTTGCGCCGGATCGCGGACGGTCAGCTGCGGCGTGAGCGGCCCGGACACACGCTGCAGCCGACCGCGCTGGTGCACGAGGCCTATGTGCGGCTGATGCACGGCCAGCAGCCCGACTACAACAATCGCTCGCACTTTCTCGCCATCGCGTCGCAGGTCATGCGGAAGATTCTGATTGACCACGCCCGCACCAGGAACGCATCCAAACGCGGCGGTGGGCGCGCCGGGTTGTCTTTGGACGAAGCGCGCGACGCCTGCGTCGAGCGGCCGGAGATCATGATCGCGCTCGACGACGCGCTGAACGAGCTGGAGCGACTGGACCCGCGCAAGGCCCGGCTGATCGAGATGCGCTACTTCGGCGGCCTCACAGCCGAGGAAAGCGCGCAGACGCTGTCGCTGGAAGTCGCCGAGGTCCGCCGCGAGCTCCGCGTCGCCCAGGCCTGGTTGCAGCGCGAACTCGACCGCGGGGCCGCCAGTGGCACGGAGAGATAGCGAGTTTTTCCGGCGGCCATCGTTTTGCGAAAAAAGGCGGCCGTTTTTCGCATTTCTTGCTGAGGACTCAAGATATGCGGAGACTATTCGCTTGGCTGAAGCGGCGGGATGGCGCGTCCGGGGCCCGGCTCGATCCGGTCGCGCCGGCGCGGCTCAATCCACTGCCGACGCCAGACTATCGCGGCCAGCGGCACGCCGGCACAAAGGAGGATGAACCTATCGGTTGCCGGCGCGGCTGGTACCGGGCGCCCGGGCCGGGCGGGCGCAACGCCGGGCGGGCGAGTTGACGGATCATGCGAATCCGCGCGCGGCGCGGCCCTTTTCTTTTAAGATGATGGAATCTCCTTAGCGCGCTGGCGGTGGGATATGCCCGAAGACGATTGGCAAAAGATCCAGGATCTTTTTCTTGCCGCGGCCGATCTACCGCCGGACGAACAGCGGCGGTATCTCGACTCGGCTTGCGCCGGCGACGCGAGCCTGCGCGGCGAAGTCGAATCGCTGCTGGCCTCGGACCAGACGGCGGAAACCGGAATCGCCACGGCCGTGCAGAGCGCGGCGCAGTCGCTGATCGAGTCCGATCGCGCTCCCGGCGCGGACCCGCTGCTGGGCGCGCGCCTGGGGCCCTGGCGGGTGATGCGGGAAATCGGGCGCGGCGGCATGGGCGCGGTCTATCTGGCCGTGCGCGACGACGAGCACTTCGAGCAGAAGGCCGCCATCAAGCTTATTAAGCTGGGCCTCGACACCAACGAACTGCTCGCACGCTTCCGCCGCGAGCGCCAGATCCTGGCGACCCTGGATCATCCGAACATCGCGCGCCTCATCGACGGCGGCAGCACGCCTGACGGCCGGCCGTACCTGGTGATGGAATACGTCGAGGGGCAAACCATCGCCGCCTGGCGCGGCCAGCGCAACCCGTCGGTTGAGGATTGCTGCCGGCTGTTTCTCCAGATCTGCGACGCGGCCTCCCACGCGCACGCCAAGCTGGTGGTGCATAGCGACCTGAAGCCCGCCAATATTCTAATCACCGCCGGCGGCGCGCCCAAACTGCTCGATTTCGGCGTGGCCAAGCTGCTCTCGCGCGATCCCGCGACGAAACTGACGTTGACGGCTGCCGCCGCGCGGCCGCTCACGCCCGAATACGCCAGTCCGGAACAAGTGCTGGGCCGGCCCGTAACGACGGCCACCGACGTTTACGCGCTGGGCGCGGTTCTTTATGAATTGTTGACCGGCTCGCGGGCGCACCGCATCGCGTCGGCATCGGCCGCGGAGGTCGAGCGCGCCATCTGCGAGACGCCCGTCCCACGCCTGAGCGAGGCCGTGGATCCCGCGCTCGCCGGCGCCGCGCGCTTGCGCCGCCGTTTGGCGGGCGACCTCGAAAACATCGTGCGGATGGCGATGCGCCAGGAGCCGGAGCGCCGCTACGCGTCGGTCGAGCGGCTCGCCGCCGACGTCCGCCGCTACCTGGAAGGCCGGCCGGTGATGGCGCGCAGGGATTCGTTCGGATACCGCGCGGGCAAGTTCCTGCGCCGCCACCGCTGGGGCCTGCTGGCCGCCGGGCTCAGCGTGGCCAGTCTGGTAACAGGGACAGTGCTCGCGATTTCCGAAGCCCGCCGTGCCGACGCAGCCCGCCGCGTGGCCGAAGCACAGCGCACGGTGGCGGAAGCGGCGCGCGGCGCGGCCGAACGCGAGCATCTGGCGGCCGAGCGTGAGCGCGGCGCGGCCGAAACCGAAGCACACCGGGCCCGCGACGAACAGCAGCGCGCCGAACAGCGTCTCGATGAATTGGTCGGCCTGGCCAACCATTCTCTCTTCGATATTCACTCCGAAATCGAGCGCCTGCCCGGCGCCACCGACGCCCGGCGCAAGATCGTCGGCACCACGCTCGAGTACCTGGAGAAACTCGAAAAGGACGCGGCCAACGACGAGCGCCTGCGCTTCGCCGTCGGCGCCGGCTATTTGAAACTGGCCCAGGTGCAGGGCGACCCGTTCGGCCCCAGCCTGCGCGATTTTCCAGGCGCGCTGCAAAGCTATCGCAAGGCGGACGGCCTCATCACCCCGCTTTACCGTGCCCATCAGGACGACCCGCGCGTGCTCGACGCCTGGATCGACATCCAGATCGGCGCCGGCAGGACGATGACGATGAGCGGGAAGCAGGAAGATGCCGTTCGCGTCTTGAAAGAAACGCTGTCCGCCACACGCTCACTGGCCCGGCTGCGCCCCGACGACCCCTCGGCGCTCGGTCGTGAGGGGCAACTCGATAGCGCCATGGCGCGCGCTTTGGTCGACCGCGACGCCCACGCGGGTTTGGCCTGGGCCCGCAAGTACCTGGCGCTTGAAACGCCGCTGGCCAAACGTTTTCCGCGGAACGAAAACATCGCGCAGGAACTCTCCGACGCCCACTCGGACGTAGCGACCTATCTGACCTACATGGGCGAATTGAAGGAGGCCGTGACGGAATTCGAACTCGCGCTTCCCATCCGCGAACGCCTGGCGGCCGCCAATCCGAACGACGTGAATCGCCGCCGCACGCTGATGCTGGCGTATGCGCACATCGCCGGATTGCAGGGCGACCCGGTGAGGGGCAACCTGGGCGAATTCGAGGAGGCTCGCAAGAACTACTCTAGAGCGGTCGAGATTGCCGAACAGATGGCCGCCGCCGATCCGAAGAATCGCACGGCGCGGTACGATCTGGCCGCCGCGCTGCTGCGCGCCGGCGCGGTCGATGTGCCTCCGTCCGGCCGTGCCCAGTCGCTCGAGCAGTTGCGGAGGTCAGCCAGCATCGCGGAGGCGCTCCTGCAGTCTTCGCCCGACGACACCCATTTAAAAAGAGACTGGGAAATGGCCCAGGAGTACATCGGCAATCGGTTGCGGCAGGCAGGGCGGCTGCCCGAAGCCGCGGCCGCGTATCGCCGCTCGTTCGAGAGTGCCGCCGGCGCGATGGCCGCCGACGCGGCGGACCGGATCGCCGCTTCGCAAGCCACCGCCTCCGGCTGCGCGCTCGCGGTGGCGTTGGCCGAAATGGGCGACCGCGTGGCCGCGCTCGCGCAGGCGCGTGAAAACATCGACCGCGCGCGCGCCAACTCGACCGTCGCCACCTACCGCGATCTCCGCCTGTACTGTTTGGCCAAGACGCTGGCCGGGCTTGGCAAGGTGTATCGCGTATTGGCCCAGTCCGCGGATTCGGCGGCGCAAAGCCAGGCCGACTGGCGCGAAGCGCTCGCCGCCGCCGAAAGCGCGCAGGCGCAGATGGCGGCCGTGCCCGGCGCGGCCCAGAACGGCAACTACGTCCAAGCCGCGCAGGAGATTCAATCGCTCATCGCCGAAGCCAGGCAACACGTGCGATAGGCCGCGCCGGTTCCCGGTGCCCAAGAGGCGCAGAGTTCATCCGACCCCGTGAACACCGCCCGATCGCTCTCCGGCACAGCCGCATCGCCTCTCCAATGCCGCGCTCGGTTTCGTCCGGCGGCATCCTTCGGACCATTCGCGATGACCGGATCGCCCGCCTAACTTCTCCATCGCGGCCACCTCCCCGTTTCAAACCGAACGAGAGGAAACAGAACGAGGGGCCGTCCGGTGGCGTGCGCCTGCCGGACGGCCCCTCGCGTGGGTCGTTGCGATCGACCGCGGTTACGGCACCAGTTCGCGAACGGCGTAGTTCCCGCTGTCGGCGAAGTAGATGTCGCCGGCATAATCGACGAAGATGCCACGCGGTCCGTCCAGTTCCGCGCCGGTCGCCGCGATTCCTCACGCCGCGTTCGAGACGTGGCGCCGCGCTCGCCTATTGCAGCGTAATCACCACGCCGGTGGGCGTCTGCGATCCGCCGACGGTGGCCACCAGCGGCACGTCGCCGGTGCCTTGGCCGCCGGGAATGGTCAGGTTGATCTGCACCAGACCGGCGCCGGACAGACCCGCAAACGACGGCGTCACGTTCCAACTGCCGATCTTGACATTCACCGCATCCACGGCCCACGCCGCGCCGGAAAACGCGTGGCCGGCTGGCACCGCCGGGTTGGTCGGGCCGAAGCCGGTGGCGTATAGCTCGACGACATCGCCCGCTCTCGCCGCCACGGTCGGATAGCCGAGCGAGTTGCCAGTGGGTCCGATGACGTCGTACGTCCCGCCGCCATAGGCGCCCGTTCCATTCGAGCGCAGAATGATCCCGGTCACGTGCTTGCTATCGAGCAACAGGAACGCCGGCGCGACCGCAGCCAGCGTCACCGAGGAAGTTGCCGAACCGGCCGCCGTGGTCACCACGACCGGCGCGGAACCGGTCTTGGTGTCGTCCGGAACCTGGACGTTGATCTGTCCGGGGCTGACGTACCAGAGGTAAGCCGGCTTGCCGTCGATGGTGACGCTGGTGCCGCCAAGCGACGTCGGGAAGTCGCTGTTCCAGACAGCGGTCGTGCTGGCCAGATCTTCGCCGTAAATCGACACCCATTCGCCGGGCTGGACCGTGTTCACCGCGCTATAGACCGGAACGACGCCGCCGCTCGAGATGGAAGGCGTGGGCGTGTTCGGAGTCAGCTCGCGTATGACACCGCTGTCGGTGTCGGCGAAGTATACCTTTCCGGCGCTACCCACGGCCAGTGCGTGCGGATAGTTCAGCGAGGCACTGGTCGCCGCGCCGCCGTCGCCCGAGTAGCCGGCGTTGCCATTGCCGGCCACGGTCGAGATCGTCCCAGCGGGCGTGACCATGCGGATGCGCTGGTTGTAGCCGTCCGCGATAAACAGATTGCCGCTTGCATCCGCCGTGACACCGGCGGGATAGTTGAGTTCAGCCGCCGTGGCCGGGCCGCCGTCGCCGGAGAAACCCTGCGTACCGTTGCCAGCTACGGTGGAAATCGTTCCGCCCGGCGTCACCTTGCGGATCCGGTGGTTGTTGTAGTCGGCTATGTACAGGTTCCCGCCGGCGTCCAGGGCGATGTTATACGGGTAGCTGATCGAGGCGCTGGTGGCCGGGCCGCCGTCGCCGGAGTAGGCGCGGGAACCGTTGCCGGCGATGGTGGAGATCCTGCCATCCGTGGTCACCTTGCGGATGCGGTAGTTTACGGAATCGGCAATGTACAGGTTGCCCGCCGAATCCACGGCGACCGATCCGGGCTGGTTAAGTCTGGCGCCGGTGGCCGCGCCGCCATCGCCGGAAAAGCCCGCCGCGCCGGTTCCGGCCACGGTGGAGATGGTGCCGGCCGCCGTCACTTTGCGGATGACATTATTGCTGGTGTCGGCCAAGTATAGGTTACCGCTGGAATCTACCGCCACGCCCTGGGGGTTCTTCAACTGCGCTGCCGTTGCCGCGCCGCCGTCGCCAGTATAGCCAGCGGTACCGGCGCCCGCGGCAGTCGAGATCGTCCCGCCCGGCGTCACCTTGCGAATCATCATGCCGGCCGTTTCGGCCACGTAGAGGTTGCCGCTCGAATCGAGCGCTACGCCCGTGGGCCAGTTCACTCCGGCGCTGGTGGCCGGGCCGCCGTTGCCAAAAGATCCCGTACCCGAGCCCGCGATGGTCGAAATAGTCCCGGCGGCATTCACCACGCGAAGCCGGTAGTTGTTGTAGTCGCCAATATAGACGTTGCCGCTCGAGTCGGTGGCAACGCCCGACGCCCAGCTTAGGGAGGCGCTGGTGGCCAGACCGCCGTCGCCGGAGAAACCCGTCGTGCTATTGCCGGCGAAGATCGTAATGGTACCGCTGGGCGTTACCTTGAAAACGTCGCCCCAATTGGTGTCGGAAATGTACAGATTCCCGCTCGAATCGATCGCGACGCACACGGGATAGTCGAGACTGAATCCGGTGGCCGGCCCGCCCGTTGTGGCGGCGCTCCCGCCGCCGGCGACAGTCGAGATGATTCCGCCGGGAGTCACCTTGCGAACCACGGCGTTGCTGGAGTCCGCGATGTAAATGTCGTTGGACGAATCGACGGCGATTCCATCCGGCTCACTGAGAGTGGCGCTGGTGGCCGGGCCGTTGTCGCCGCTGTAGCCGGACTGGCCATTGCCGGCCACGGTCGAGATCGTGCCGCCCGGCGTTACCTTGCGCACGACGTTGTTGCCGGAATCGACGATGTACAGGTCACCGGCGGAGTCGACAGCAATGCCGCACGGTCCATTCAGCATGGCGGCTACGGCCGGGCCATTGTCGCCGGAGTAGCCCGCCGTGCCGTTGCCTGCGACAGAAGTGATCGTGCCGGCCGGCGTCACCTTGCGAATTCGGCTGGCGCCATGCTCCGCGATGTACAGGGTGCCGCTCGAATCCACGGCGATGCCCTGCGGATTGTTAAGAGCGGCGCTGGTCGCCGCGCCACCATCGCCCAACGAGCCGGCGCCGCCGGGCGAGCCTGCCACGCGCGTCAGGGTGCCGGCGGCGTCGACCTTGAACACCCCGAAGCCCGACGTGAAGTAGGCGCTGCCGTTTGAGCCCACCGCGGTCCAAAGCGGCCTCACCGCGGCGGACTTCGCCGCCATCGGCGTGGGCGGCATTGCGCCGCCCGCCACCGTATTGATTGTGTAGGTTTGTGCCGAGGCCGTGAGCGCCAGGGCGGCGAGTAAACTCGAGACAATAAGATTTCGCATAGTAGTGAGGCCCCGAATCGCGCGGTCTGTCGCCCATGTCCCGCTGGCCTCGACGGGCGCGTACGGGCGGGACAATTGTTGTTCGGAGCGCTTTCTCCCTTTCCATTCGGTAATGCGAAGAATCCGCCCGAGTTTTTCGATGCCGGGTAGTAGACGGTACCAGAAGGGGCGTGTCCGGCCATGGTGGAGCTCGATCCGCCGCCGGGCTCTTCCTGCCGCATTACGTGACTCGGTCTGAGCAGCGGAAGATCGAGTTCAACGCGCCCGAATACCTGCGCGAGGTTTCGAAGGGGCGCCGGTGACAACCTATTGGGAGGGCGATCGCAATGTCGCCGTCGCCTTGCGGCTGGAACCCTGGCCCCGCCAAAGCTTCCAGGATGTCTCCGACACGTACGTGAGTTCGCCCGTAAGCGGCGCTCGCATGCCATTGGACAGCGTTGCGGCGGTATCTCCCGTGTGGGATCCGGGCCACGGTGTGCGCCGCAACGGAGTGCGCACGCTACCGGAACGCGATGACGCGGTGCGGTGACGGCCGGAGTGTCCGCTACCGGTTGTCGTCATTTGCGCTGAGCGTTTGCAGAACGTCGGCATTTCGTTGCGGCAACGGTGGTGCGAGCAAAGGCTCACGTTCGGAGCTCCGGGTGCAAGGAACACAGTGGAATTCAGGTTTTCGGAAAAGTCGGTTCAGGAGGTGCGGCATGATTGCGATGTCAGTTGTTAGCGGACTCTTGTTGGCGGGTTTTTGCCTTTCTCGTATCAAGGCGAAGCGGGGCGAGAAACCCGACGTCCAAACGCTGTTCGGAAGGAAGTAGCACTTTAGTCGGGAGGCGGATCGATGACCGGTAGTCCCAGCGTTTCCCGAATCGCGTACTTCTCGATACCCATCGCATGGTATCGCAGTACCTGGCGAATGCATGGTTCCACGAGGGCGTCCCGGAGCCGGCTCAGGCCATCTTGTCATAGGCGCGGGCGATTTCGGACCACTTCTGGGCGGCATAGTGGGCAACGCCGCGGAGGGACTGGCGTTCGAGGGGAGGCAGCAGCGGATGATTGAGGCGCCGCATGTCCTCGAGCAGTGCTTCGAGGCGGGTGAGGAGTTGGGAAACGGTGTCGGAGTGCGGGGGGAAGCGCGATTCCGCGTCGCGTAACTGGCGGCGGAGCGCGCGGACGGCCTGGCGGATGCGGGGCGCGTTTTGCGGGGTGAGGGGGATCGATTCGCCATCGAACTCGAGAGCCTCATCGGTCACCTGGGAAGCGATCTGGCGGAATTCGCCTTCGCTGATCCGGGCCAGTTCGCCGAGGCGGAAGTAGGACTCGCCGAATTCGTTGAGTTGGCCGATGAGGCGATCGGCGGTGACTCGCGACATGCCAAAATACTCGGGGCAATACTGATCCCAGGTGAATCCGAGTTCCTCGTATACGCGCGATTCCTTGATTCTGGTGAGCGTGAGAGCCTGCGCGGCCGAACATTTGGCGGCGATTGCGGCAAATGCCTGCTGGCGGCCGATCGCGATACCGGCGTCAATCGATTCCTTGGCGGTGCTCATGGTGAGATTCTTACGGCTAACTCAGGCGGCTGTGTTGGGAGGAAAGGATTTTGGCCAGCGACGACGTAAGCGACTTACAACGGGGACTCGCCGGCACGCGCCTCCCAAAGCAACTCCAGCATACGCCCCGACTATCTCCCGCCACTTGGTTCCATGCCGGATCTCATTGACTCCAGGCTTGAAAGAATTTTCCATTCGGTGTGAAGCCTGGCTATCCGGTCCGCGCGACGAGACTCGGCACTTGAACGGCAGGCGACGTCGGGACGCGCCCAAATGGGTGCGACGAGTGTGCGGGCTACAAAGGAGTGGCACAGTTGTTCCCAGACAGTCCCTGAGTATCTCGAGTTGCAAACCACACCCGAGGATCCGTCGCGGCGGGGAGCCGCCGCACTTCTGAAGTCGGCACGGGAACTGTGTCCGAGGGCGCCGCGCGGAATATCGGCGCGGCCGGCAGTCGATGTCGGCAGGCGCCGAACCGGGCCGGCCCGATTCCCGCAATTCCTTGTCAGACATGGAGGCTCTCGGCAGCTACAAAGTCATCTACAGCGGTCTCCGTTGCCCGGCGATGTAATCCGCCGGTTGTTCCGGGTAGCTGAATAGTTGTAGGTCATGTTCAACTGCGCACGTGCATGGCGGACAAGCAACCTGGCCCAACCGCGATCCGGAAACGGCTCCCGGTTCCTGCTTGACTCGAATGGCGCCGATACCGAACAATGGATCGGGCGCGCCGATGTTCGCCACGGGGGGGCTTGTTAGTCTGGCAGAGTTGTCGTGCGCTCGATTTGAGAATAGGAAGCCCGTTCGGACGAGGATACCCAGTAATGAAACACCAGTCTCCCGGTCGCCTGTTGGTGCTTTACACGTGTTCCGCAGTGTGGGGACCCTGCTCCTCGGCGGCAAGCGCCACAGCGGTGCCGGGCGATCCGCTCGCGGGAAATGGCGATGTCAACCGCACTGTGCCGACGTACAGCCAACTCTTCTCGAATACCGCGCCGGAGGCCCCCGTCGACGACAGCCGCGGGTTCGGTTTGCCCGCCAACGCCGCGTCTCCTTCCCAGGCCTTCGAAGGCACACTCACTCTGTCCAGCCAGGCGGCCGGCGGCGGGTCGCGCGTTCTGCGCAACGACTTCCGGTACGACACGGCGGCAGGCTCCGCGTGGGTGCATCTCGCGCCGTTCCGTTTCCAGTTCGTACAGAACGGAAGCCACCTCATTCCCGTGCAGCAGGGTCTTGCGATCACCGGCAGCCCAGCATGGAACTACCTCGTGGGGCCGGGACGCGTTTGGCGGGAAAACGGCGACCACGCGTACATGCGTGCCTCGTTCCCCTTCGCCCTGGTGGAGCGGAATCAGAACTGCGTTCACAACGGAGAAATGACGTTCCTATTCAACCGTACGATGAGTCCAAACGTCTCGAGCGTGCGGTATCAGATCACGCAGGAAACCTGCACGTATTTCAAGCTGGACATGTGGGGACAGCTTCCGGCTACCTATACTCCCGGCGCGATTGCCAACGATCTGGCGCTTGAGACCGGGCGTGCCTCCGAAATCGCGAACCGCCTTCCTACGCGGCCTTTCTCCGATCTGGCAAAGGATTATGCGGATTCCGGCGTCCACCCCGAGAATTTCACGAAGGGGTTCAAGTCGCCGGCCGACATCACAACCTATGGCCTGTTCCTCAATGGCGTCAACTACGCCGGCGACTGCATGACGCGCTACGGCGCCTATGCTTTCTGCGACGAGATGCGGTTGCCCACTTACTCCATCGCTAAGTCGGTGTTCGCCGGGCTGGCGCTGATGTGGTTGGGGCGCGAGTACGGAGCCGGCACATATCGGCAACCGGTCCGGGACTTCGTTCCGGAGTATGCGACCGGCGGTAACTGGACCGGGGTGACCTTCGACAATGCTTCGGACATGGCCACGGGCAACTACATCAGTGCAGCGTACGAGGCCGACGAGGGCAGTCCGCAGGAGAGCGAATTCCTCGCAGCGGAGCCCTATCGCACCAAGATCGCGGACGCTTTCAAGCCATTTCCATACAAGGCGGCGCCTGGCACGACCTGGGTTTACCAAAGCCACGCCACCTTCATCCTGACGCAGGCCATGAACGCCTACCTCGAGCGACAGCGGGGCAGCGGGGCCGACATCTTCAATTCGATCCGGGACTCGGTGTACCTGCCGATCCACATCAGCCGCGGCGGACTGAGCACGCTGCGCACCGACAACAGCGCGACTGGAAGGCCGCATGGCTTTAACGGTCTGTTTGTCATCCGGGACGACATGGTGAAGATCGGCCGGCTGCTGAACAACAGCGGAGGCGCAGTTGGAGGCAGGCAGGTGCTGGACAGCGCGAGGCTCGCCGAATCGCTTTTCCGGACGGCGCAGCCTTCCACCCTGGGCGTGGCGGTCCCGGATCGAGGGAGGCCGGTCGTGCCGGGCACTTTCCGGTACCACAATCAGTTCTGGGCGAAGCACATGACAAGCGCGGAATTCCCGCATTTGGGCTGCGACGTTTGGGTGACCTTTATGAGCGGCTACGGCGGAAATGTGGTGGTGCTGTTGCCGAATGGAGCGACTTACTACGTCTTCAGCGACGGCGACGAGATGGTCTGGTACGCGGCCGTGGAGGAGATCAACAAGATCGCGCCACTGTGCCGGTGAGCGTCAAAACGTCGCGGGAGTGTTCACCCACAAGATCAGGGTTTTCTTCTCGCTCAGGCTTTTCCAGCGGTGCGCCTGCTGGCTCTCGAAGTACAGGCTGTCTCCCGCCTCCAGCACATAGTGGTCGAGCTCGTCGATCCACACTTCGAGCTTGCCCTGAAAGACGTACAGGAACTCCTCGCCCTCGTGACTGTAGGCGCCGCCGCTGGTCGCGCCGGGAGCGATGCGGAAAAGGTGGGGCTCCATCGCGTTCCTGCCGAAGGCCAGCAATTCCATCTGCACTCCCGGGTTCGGTTCCAGGACCTTGCGGTCGCGCGCCCGAACGAGCCGGCGCGAGTCGTCCTTCTCCGAAAAGAACGCCAGCACGTTGGTCTGATAGAGGCGCGCCAGTTTCTGCAGGGTGGCTACCGAGGGGTTGGCGTGGCCGTGCTCGAGCGAGCTCAGGTAGCTGACGCTTACCCCGGTGCTCCGGGCGACGGCAGCGAGAGTGAGACCGTGCTCCCGGCGCAATTGGAGCAGCTTCTGCGCAATCGCCTCGCGCTTCCGTTTCGGCTCGGAAGGCCCGCCATCCTCGTGGGGGCTGGCTCGCAGCATGGCCGCGATGCCTGCCGGATTGACCCCCTGAACGGTTCTCAGGCGCTTGATCTCCCTCAGCCGCCTAAGCGCCTCCTGCGAGTAGAGGCGATAGCGACCCTGGCTGCGGGCAGCCGCGATCAGGCCCATCCGCTCCCAATTCCGCAAGGAAGACGCGCTGATCCCGAGCATGCGGGCCGCTTCGCCGATTCGAAAATAGACGCCACTCTTCGTTCCAGTCATGGTGTGTTCCGTGGTCCGCAGACCACTTAGTAAAGTTTACCGTAAACCTTACAAGATTGCAGAATGCCGCTCCCTGCGAAAAGTCCATATTTTTCGGTTTCTACCTGAAATGGCGACTTTTTCACTTGACAGACTTACAGGAATCCTACTAAGGTTATGAGCGGCGGGTCTCTCCACGAGCTGAAGATTGCATGCCATGGGCCGCCCCAGCGGAGACTCCCACACACAGGCCCGACTCGGACGACGGGCACGAGGAGCACTCCATGCAACGTCTCAAACAGCGGGCACGGCGGCCGGGGCTCGTCAGCCTGGCCTTTCTGTGCTGTGCTATCGCGTGCGCGCAGTTTACAGAGGGCAGTATCGACGGAAACGTGACGGACTCCAGCGGAGCCGTGATCGCCGGCGCTACTGTCCGGGTCGCAAACCTTCAAACAGCCATTGCCACCGAGGTGAGAACAGACCCCGCCGGGTTCTACCGGGCTCTCCATCTCGCACCGGGAGCCTACCGAGTCACGGTTTCCGCTCCGGGTTTCAAGAAGACGGCGCTCGAGGATATTGCCGTCAACGTGAACGCCATAAGCCGGGCGGACGCCACTCTGCAGGTCGGCCAGCTACAGGAGACGGTGGAGGTGACCGGCGCGTCCTCCCTAGTCAACACCGAGGAGGCACGCCTCGAGACCACCGTGACCTCGCACGAGGTGAATAACCTTCCGCTCAACGGGCGCCAGGTGTACCAATTGATCTCCTTGGAGGCGGGGGTGACACAGACCACCGCGCCTGTCATCTCGAGCGTGCCCGCTCCTACCTCGTCGGTGACTTTCGACTATGGCTTCATTGCCAACGGGGCAACTCCTCGAGGCAACAATTTTCGGCTGGATGGAACGCCAAACAACAACGAATGGCTGGGTGGCACTCCGCTGGTCTATCCGTCGCTCGAGGCCGTGCAGGAACTCCAGGTGCAGACGCTCAACTACTCGGCGGAGTACGGGCGCAACAACGGCGCGATCATCAACATCATCACCAAATCCGGCACTGACAAGCTTCACGGCACGGCCTTCTACACGGGGCGGAACACGGCGCTCGACGCCAGCAACTTCTTCGACAAGATCGAGAAGACTCCGCTCCAGCAGAACCAATTCGGCTTCTCCCTCGGGGGAGCCATCGTGCCCGACAAGACCTTCTTCTTTGTGAACTACGAGGGCGCCCGTCGCAAGTACGGCACGCCGGCGGCGTTCACCGTGGAAACCCCGGCCTATCGGCAATCGGTGATCACCAAGAGTCCGGACAGCATTGCCGCCATGTTGTTCAGCGACTTTCCGGCGCCTCCCTGCGTTTCGAATATTGGCGCCGTCCAGTGTGAGACCGTGTCTTCCCAAATCGAGCGCAGCCAGTACGACCAGCACCTGGTGCGCGTGGACCAACACTTCGGGCAGAACGACACGGTCTTCGGACGCTGGGATGGGGCGCTGGCCTCGGGAGACGTTGGCGCGGAGGAGCTATTCGGGGCTGGCATCCGCGGCTTCAAGGCGCCGTTCGACGGGCTCTTCGGCAGCCTCGTGGTGGGCTACACCCACAGCTTCTCGCCAAAGACGCTGAACGACTTCCGCTTCTCTTACGGGCGGAACGACAGCAACATTTCGTTCGGCATGCCGCAGAACACCAAAACCGCGCAACTGCTAAAGAAGGCCGGCCGGCCCTTGAGCGACTTCAGTTGGCTGTATTTCGACGATGGGACGGTCGGATTCGGCGGCGAATTCTTCGTCCCGCGCAATTTCGTCTTCAACACCTACACCGTCAGCGACACTTTGTTCCGGAACTTCGGACGGCACTTGCTGAAGGCGGGTTTCGAAATGGGCCGCGTCCAGGAGAACAGCGACTACCGCCTGTACAGCTCTCCCCTCTACGAGTTTCTCTCGATCGACAGCGGGTTCTTTGGAGCGTTCGGCTCGGACAGCCCGTACCTCACCATCGCCACCGTCAACCGCGTCCCCGGCAGCTCGCAGTTTGGGGACTTCACCGATACGCCGCGCCATTTCCGGTGGAACCGCTGGGCGGCGTTTGCCCAGGACGACTGGAAAGTGCGGTCGAACGTAACGCTGAACCTGGGTCTGCGCTGGGAGGCGTTTGCCAGTCCCAGCGAAACTAACGGCCTGCTCACCAACATCGTTCTCGGGCCGGGCTCGGACATCCTACAGCAGATCGCCGGGGCGAAGGTAGGGCGCACGAGCAGCCTGTGGAACACGGACTACAAGAACTTCGCGCCCCGCATCGGACTCGCCTGGGACGTCCGGGGCGACGGCAAAACGGCCATCCGAAGCGGATTCAGCGTTGCCTACAACGAACCCTACTCCAACCTGTACACGAACGCGTCGCGGCTGAACCCGCCGGACGCGGCGACGGGGGTCGTGAACCTGCTGAGTTCCATTGGCACGTCGGTCAACTACGTAATGCCGCCCTTCCAGCCGAGCCCCGACTTCGCCGCTCCGACGGCTGCCAACGGGGGCATCGAGGGGGTTCAAATCAGTCCCAACGGCGTCGCGCCGAACCTGCGGACGGCTTACGCGATGCAATGGTTCCTGGGCATCCAGCATTCGTTCCATCGCGACTGGACCCTGATGGTGAACTACGTCGGAACCCGCGGCGTCGGGGGGTATACGCGCGAGGACTACAACCGGTTCAACGGCGACATCTGCAACGCCACCGACTGCAATTACTACAGCACACGCTTGAATCCCGGGTGGGGGCAGATCACATACATCTCGAATGAAAGCCAGTCGATTTACCATGGCTTGAATGCAAGTCTGCGCGAGACACTCAAGCGCGGGCTAATGGTAACCGCAAACTACACGTTCGGGAAGGTGCTGGACAACGTTACCGAAGGCGGGCTGGGCGACTACCTGAACTCGAACGGCTACGGCCTGCTCTATGCCGGTGTCTCCAACATCGAGAACCAGCGGATGGACCGCGGGCCCTCGGAGTTCGACGTTACGCACCGCTTCGTGTTCAGCGGGCTGTGGAAGATTCCCGGCCCGAAGGGAGACGGGCTGCTCCCCAAGCTGGCGGGCGGCTGGAGCCTCAATACGATTGTCACCCTGCAGTCGGGTCGTCCCTTCGACGTTTACTGCGGACAGGCCTGGTACAACGGCTGTGACTTCAACATGGACGATTTGGCGTACGACCGTCCCAACCGTCCGTCGGGCATCAAGACCTCCGGTTTCAGCAACCGGCAATTGGAAAATGGGGCGTTCGGCGATCCGACGTTGACTTACTCGGCCAGCTTCTACAGCCGTACTTCGGCCGCGATCCGCGCGTTCTGCCCGAACGGCCTGAACTCCATTCTCGATTACGGACCCGTGAGCAGCGGATCGGAATCACAGTGCGTCCCGGTGGGGACGAACGGGGACCTAAGTAGAAATGCCTTCCGCGGGCCGGCGCTGAAGAGCGTGGATCTATCTCTGATTAAGGACACGAAGCTGCAGGAGCGGGTGAACTTGCAGTTCCGGGCGGAGGCGTTCAACCTGTTCAACCGCGTGAACCTGTACAATCCGGCCGGAGATATGAGCAGCCCCGCGTTCGGCGAGTCGGTACAATCGCTCCCGGCCCGGCAGGTGCAGTTGGCACTGAAGTTGATCTTCTGACAAGCGTTTTGGGAATTGCGGGTGCACGCCCCGTCCTTCCGAGGAGAAACCAAGAATGAACACGATCGACCTTCGCACGGAGATTCCCGGGCCGCTCTCCATTGGCTGGACCGAGCGGCGCCAGGACGCCGTGCCGAGAGGCGCCCACTCCGTGGCGCCGGTGTTTGTGGCCCGGGCTGAAGGAGCCATCCTGCACGACGTAGACGGGAATTCGATGCTCGATTTCGCGGGCGGCATCGGCTGCATGAATGTGGGCCACTGCGCGCCCGGAGTTGTAGAAGCCGCGCGCGAGCAACTGGGACGCTTCAGCCACCTTTGCTTCGCCGTGACGCCCTACGACGCCTACGTTCGTCTCGCCGAAGAGCTCAATCGCCGCACGCCCGGTTCTTTCGCCAAGAAGACGATGCTGGTGAGCAGCGGCGCCGAGGCGGTCGAGAACGCGGTGAAGATCGCCCGCTCCTACACGCGCCGGCCCGCCATCGTCGCGTTTGAAGACGCATTCCACGGGCGAACCCTGCTTACAATGAGTCTCACGAGCAAGGTCCGTCCGTACAAGGTGAGTTTCGGGCCGTTCGCTCCGGAGGTGTATCGCGTTCCGTACGGCTACTGCTACCGCTGCGCTTACTCGCTCGAGTATCCGGATTGCGAAGTTCGCTGCGCCCACGCCCTCGAGGACGCTTTCCGCCGTACCGTCGATCCAGGCAGCGTTGCCGCGGTGATTGTGGAACCGGTTCTTGGCGAGGGCGGCTTCGTGACCCCTCCGCGCGAGTACTTCCATGTGCTGAGCGAGATCTGCACGAGACATGGCATTGTGCTGATCGTAGACGAAGTGCAGTCAGGCTTCGGCCGCACCGGCACGCTGTTCGCCTGCGAGCAGTTGGGCATTGAGCCGGACCTGCTGGTTTCGGGAAAGTCGATTGCGGCGGGCCTGCCGCTAGGCGCCGTCACCGGACGCGCGGAAGTGATGGACGCCCCGATGCCGGGCGGGCTGGGCGGAACCTACGTGGGCAACCCGGTGGCGTGCGAGGCGGCGCTCGCCGTGCTGAAAACATTCGACGAGCAGCGCCTCATTGACCGGGCCGCTCACATCGGCGAATGGATCGATCGCCGCACGCGAGAGTACGCATCCGCGTTTCCGCTGGTGGCTGACGTTCGCGGGTTGGGAGCCATGCGGGCCATCGAGTTGGTCCGCGACCGCCGCTCCCGCCTGCCCGCCAAAGAGGAAACCGAGGCCGTCATCCAGTATTGCTGGCGCCACGGGCTCATCATATTGTCGGCCGGAACGTACGGGAACGTTGTCCGGCTGCTGCTCCCCCTGGTGATCACCGACAACCAGTTGGAGGAAGGGTTCCGCGTTTTGGAGGCTGCGCTGGCCTCGGTCTCGGCCCCGGCCACGGCTGCCGTCCGCGAGTAACAGCGGGGAGCGATATCATGTCCACTATTACTTCGGAAGCCATGCTGACGGACGGATTGCTGTTCCGGCAAGCCTGCTACATCGGCGGCGCCTGGGTAGAAGCGCGAGGCGGCGAGCGGATCGGGGTCGACAACCCGGCGACCGGTGAGATCATCGGCGCGGTGCCGGGACTGGGTGCCGCCGAGACTCGCCATGCGATCGATTCCGCTGCGCGCGCGTTCCCCGTGTGGCGCAAACGGACCGCCAGGGAGCGCGCCGCGGTGCTGCGCCGATGGTTCGAACTGGTGATGTCGAACCAGGAAGATCTGGCGCGCCTGATGACCCTGGAACAGGGGAAGCCGCTGGCCGAATCGCGCGGTGAAGTCGCCTATGCGGCGTCATTTCTCGAATGGTTCGGCGAGGAGGCCAAGCGCGTCTACGGCGATACCATTCCCGCGCCTCAAGCGGACAAGAGAATCGTGGTTCTCAAGGAGCCCGTCGGAGTGGTGGCCTGCATCACGCCCTGGAATTTCCCGCTGGCGATGATCACCCGGAAGGCCGGACCGGCGCTGGCCGCCGGTTGCACGGTAGTGCTGAAGCCGGCGTCGCAGACGCCATTTTCCGCGCTGGCGCTGGCGGAGCTGGCCGATCGGGCCGGCGTTCCGAAAGGCGTTTTCAACGTGATTACGGGGAAGTCCAGCGAGATCGGCGCGGAACTCGCTTCGAATCCCGCAGTGAGGAAGCTGTCCTTCACGGGTTCGACGGAGATCGGGAAGCTCCTGATGGCACAGTGCTCCAGCACTGTGAAGAAGCTCTCGCTCGAGCTGGGAGGCAACGCTCCCTTCATTGTTTTCGACGATGCCGATCTCGACGCCGCCGTCGCTGGCGCGATGGCCTCGAAGTACAGAAACTCCGGTCAAACCTGCGTCTGCACGAACCGCTTGCTCATCCAGGACGGCGTCTACGATGCCTTTGCCGCGAAACTGGCGGCCGCCGTTTCCACCCTCAAACCCGCGTCTGGCTTCGAGCCGGGTGCAACCCAGGGGCCGCTGATCGACGAGCGCGCGGTCGAGAAAGTCGAAGAGCACATTCGTGACGCAACCTCGAAAGGCGCCACGGTGCTGGTGGGGGGGCGCCGTCATGCCTTGGGCGGGCGCTTCTTCGAGCCGACCATCCTGACCGGCGTCACACCCGCCATGGCCATCGCACGCGAGGAGACCTTCGGTCCGCTGGCGCCGCTGTTCCGGTTCCGGACGGAAGCGGATGCCATCTCCCTGGCCAACGACACCGAATTCGGCCTCGCCGCATATTTTTACGGCCGCGACATTTGTCGCGCGTGGCGAGTTGCGGAGGCCCTCGAGTACGGCATGGTCGGCATCAACACCGGTCTGATTTCGACCGAGGTCGCCCCTTTCGGAGGCGTTAAGGAATCCGGGCTGGGTCGCGAAGGTTCAAAATACGGCACAGACGAGTACCTCGAGATCAAGTACTTGTGTTTCGGAGGCATCGAGTGACAACAGTCTCTCCCCAGGGCATGACGGCACGAATCCTGCTGGCGTTTCTCGCCACGGCCGGCTTCTTCTACGTCAACATCATGCCCGCCTTGGTGGACGGCCTGAAGCAGGGACTCGGCTTCACGAACAAGCAGGCCGGCTTGGTCGGCTCATGCAACGTTTACGGCGCGGCCTGCGGCGCATTCCTGATCGCATTGGTCGTTCGCCGCATCCGGTGGAGACTGGCGGCCCACTTGTTCCTTGCGGGATTGATTACGATGGACCTGCTCTCGATGCTGGTTCACAGCCCCTCGGCGCTCATGGGTGCCCGATTCCTGCACGGCCTGATCGGAGGGATGCTGGTTGGGTTGGCCTTTTCCATCTTCGCGCGCGTTACGGCCCCGGACCGCACCTTCGGCATGTTGTTCCTGGTGCAGGTTCTCGCCGGCGGCATCGGCGTCATGAGCCTGCCGCTGCTGGTGCCGAGGTTTGGCACCAGCGTCCTGTTTGGCTCGCTGATCTTGCTTAGCGTGGTGACCCTGGCGATGCTACAGTTCCTGCCGGATTATCCCGCGCGCGCGCCGGCGCCGGCTGCGGCGCACGCCGGCCCGGGTACACTGAAGTTTCGACCGCTGGGGCTGGCACTCGTTTCCGTGTTCCTGTTCCAAGCCGCCAATATGGGGTTGTTCGCCTTCATGATCGGCCTGGGAACGCGCCGGGGCCTGCCATTGCCCTTTGTCAGCGAGACTCTCGGAATTGCTAACTGGCTCTCCATCATTGGCGCCGTGTTGGTCATCGCACTTTCCACCCGCCACGGAATTCTGTGGCCGATCCTCGCGGCTATGGTCTTGTCGCTGGTCGGTACCTGGGCGTTGAACTACAGCGAAACCAGGTGGATCTGGATCGCAGCCAACGTCGGGACCGGCATCTCGTGGGCCTTCGTGATCTCACACCTGTTCGGCATCTGCGCCCGTTTCGACCAGACCGGCCAGGCTGCGGTATGGAGCGGATTTGCATCGAAAATGGGCCTGGCGTCCGGTCCCTTCCTGGCGTCATTCGTGGTGGGAGCGGGCGACTACCGGGCGTTGATCGCAACCGCGCTCGCACTGCTTCTTCTGGCTATGCTGGCGTTGACGATCCCCGCCTGGACGCTGGATCGGGGATCCGGCGTCGATGGGGCCGGCGCGCAACCGGCTCGCGGCGCTCAGTAACGGTTTGGAGTCTGACATGTCACTATTCTCGATCGCAGCGTTCCAGACCGATTGGTCGGCCGGAGACAACCGCGGTCGTCTGGAAGAGAAGACAGCGCTCGTTCTGGCTATGTACCCGTGGATACGGATGGTGGTGTTTCCCGAGCTCTGTTCTTTTGGCCCAAGCCTGGAGCGAGCGGAAACGATGCCCGGCCCCACCGAGAGTCGCTACCAGGAACTGGCCCGGAAGCACGCCATCTGGCTGATCCCCGGCTCGATCTACGAACGAGCGGGCGACGATGTCTACAACACGGCGCCCGTCATCGACCCCGAGGGCCGGGTGGTTGCGCGGTATCGCAAGATGTATCCCTTCCTGCCGTACGAGAAGGGAGTGAAGCCTGGGACGGAGTTTGTCGTGTTCGACGTTCCCGAGGCCGGCCGTTTCGGAGTCTCCATCTGTTACGACCAATGGGTGCCCGAGACCACTCGAGCGCTGGTGTGGGACGGTGCCGAGGTGGTGATTCATCCGACCTCGACCAACACCATCGACCGGCCGCTCGAGCTCATACTTTCCCAGGCGAATGCTATCGCCAATCAGTGCTATTTCCTCGATGTGAACAACGCAGGCGGGCTTGGCAACGGGCGGTCCATCGTCGTCGGGCCGCAGGGCGAGGTCCTGCACCAATCGGGTGAGGCGGGAGAGTGGATACCAATTACCATCGATCTCGATCACGTTCGGGAAGTGAGACGGTCGGGGACTTTGCGGCTCGGTCAGGTTCTCAAGTCATTCCGCGACACTCCGGTCGCGTTCCCCTGTTACCGCGGCCGATACGAAGAGTCGCCGGCCATGGCCGCCTTGGGACCTCTGGCCGATGTTACCCGGAGCGATCCGGACGGTAGCCGGATGCGCTGACGTTTTCAGGGCCGCGGCGGTGTGAGATGGAAGTTGTGCCTACGCAAGAGGACGTTGTCGGGATGCTGCGCCGGACGGGAGCGCTGCGGGACGGCCATTTCGAATACCCCAACGGTCTGCATTCGAACGAGTACCTCCAGGTGGCGCTGGCCACGAGCTACTACCAGTACGCCAAGATCTTGAGCGTCGGCCTGAGCCGGCTTCTGCGGGCCAACTCCGAGATTCGGGCGATGATTCCGAGGCTATCAATCGTCGCCCTGGCGACCGGCGGGTTGCCGGTGGCCTACGGCGTTTGCGAGGCGCTGCGCGCGCACAAGGTCTATTGGGCGGAACAGGACGAAGCCGGCCAGCCGATGCGGTTCCGTCAGTACCTCACCCAGGAGCCCGGGGAGAAGGTCGTGCTGGTGGACGACCTCCTGCGGACGGGCCGAAAACTTCGTGAGTTGGAGAAACTGCTAGAGTCCAAGGGAGCACAGGTGGTCGGGCTGGCGGTGGTCATCTACCAGCCCACGCCGCGAACACCGGATTTCGGCCCGCTGCCGCTTTACTACCTCGCCAGGCTGGACGCCGCGTACTACCGCGGCCGAGCGTCTTGCGAACTCTGCGAACGAGGCGAGGCGCTGGAAAACGTGTGGGCATAGCCGTTTTCTCGGAGATGCTGCGTCGTAGCCGAACGTTCTTCCCAATAGGCGACAATCTCCTCGTCAATCTCAGCGATATCGGGAGCGTAGAAGGGTGAGCCGTCATCCTTTGTCGAAATAATTGTCGGACGAAAATGCGTACCCCACGGGCTCTCGCCATGGGTACTGCTAAAGTTGAAGGCTGATGCCTCTGCCCAGTCGCCTAGGGCGGGACCGCAGCGAATAGGGGCCGTTTCAGTTTGGCGCAGGTCACACGGACGTTCATACCGGCTTGAAGGGCGGAGAAACCGGCTCGGAACGCGGTGATCCGAGCTGCTACATATTGCTCGTCCGGGCTTCGGCAAGCATATAGAGTGTACCTATGAGAACTGTTTCAGCATGAACGGACGCTTGCGTTGCGTGGATCGACTGACCAAGACCTGGGTGGGCCGCAGTATGCTCGCCGCCATCCTCTGGACGTTGCTCAGCGCGTTCTTTGCGCTGCCCAGCCTGGTGAGGGGCCACGGGATCATGTACAACGGGCCCGATTCCGTGCGTGGGGCATTGGCCTGGTGGTGGTCATGGGGCCTGATCACGCCGTTCATTATCGCATTCGACCGGCGTCTGCCGTTCTCCGGCAAGCAGATTGCGCGGCGCATTCTTGCGCTTTTGCTCGCCAGCCTGCTTTTCATTGCGATCTACCGGTATGTGAACGCCGCGGCCTGCGCGGTGCTGGAGATTGGCTCGTGGAAGGCGCTGCGATTCTCCAAGATATTTTCGCTGGCCAACTTCGACGATTCCCTCTGGAACTGGCTCGTATACTGGGTGATCGTGGGTGCCATGCAGGCGTACCTGTACTATGAGCGATATCGATCGAGCGAGCTGCACCTGGCGCGAATGGAGCGCAGCTTCACCGAAGCACGCCTGAATGCGCTGCGCATGCAGCTCGATCCACATTTTCTTTTCAATGCGCTGAACGCCATCTCCTCGCAGGTGGAGCGAGATCCCAAGCTCACGCGCAGAATGATCGAACATCTGGGCGATCTGCTGCGCCTGTCGATTGAATCCAAGGATCGGCAGGAGGTTCCGCTGGCCAAGGAGATGGAGTTCCTGGCTCCCTATGTAGAGATCCAGAAGATACGCTTTGGAGAGAAGCTGCACATCGAAATTCAGATTGAGCCGGAGGTCCGGTGTGCCACGGTGCCGTCGCTGTTCCTGCAGCCGCTGGTCGAGAATGCGATCCGTCACGGGATTTCGCATCGGGCCTCTGGTGGCAGTGTGATCGTATCGGCGCGGCGGGCCGACGCTCGGCTCGAAATCCGTGTGCAGGACGACGGTGTGGGGCTGCCGGCGGGATGGACTCTGGAGAACTCGGCGGGACTGGGATTGTCTGTGACACGAGAGAGAATCAAGAGCCTTCATCGGAATGGAGAAAGCAGCTTTGCCGTACGCCCGCGCAAGCCGGGCGGGACCGAAGTGAAGATACTTCTGCCTCTGCGCGTGTCTGAGCAGCGCGGCCAGGAAGGAGATGCCGATGTCCGCGCCTGATTCCATACTCGTGCTGGTGGTGGACGACGAAGCGCCCGCGCGGCAGCGGTTGGCGGACCTGTTGCGCAAGGATGCCCAGATCGGTGCGATTCTCGAAGCGGCCGATGGGATCTCCGCCGTCGAGACGATTCGAAGCCAACGGCCGGAGCTGGTCTTTCTCGATGTGCAGATGCCGGAGCTGGACGGGCTGGGGGTAATCGACGCCGTTGGCGCAGACCAGATGCCGCTGACGGTCTTTGTTACTGCGTATGACCAGCACGCCATCCGGGCCTTTGAGGCCAATGCGCTGGACTATCTGCTGAAGCCCTTCAGCGATGAGCGCTTTGAAGCGGCGTTGGCCCGCGCCAAGACTCGGCTGGAGGAGCGCAGCACGAGTGAGTTCGGGCGCCGGATCATGAAAATGGCATTCTCCGCCCCCGCGACGGCCCGCACGTGGGACCGGTTGGTGGTCAAGTCCGGCGGCAATACGCGCTTCATCCGCGTGGCGGAGATCGACTGGATCGAGGCTGCCGGCGTCTACGTGAACCTGCATATTGGGGATCAGCAGTTACTGTATCGCGCCGCCTTACATGAGCTTGCCGAGCGGCTCGATCCGCGGCGGTTTGTGCGCGTGCATCGGTCGGCAATCGTCAACATCGAGAGCATTCTGCAACTGGAGCCAGTCTCGCACGGCGAGTTTGACGTGGTGCTCAAGAACGGCGCGCGAACCCGCGTGAGCCGGAGCTACCGGGCGCAGTTGGAGAACCGGCTGGGGCAGCCGCTTTAGGTATCTGGGGGAGGAGAGTTGAAAGCTTCGCTCGGTGGCTTTGAAATTCATCCGTTGTTGCCGCTTGGATCCGGTTGGCTGGATCGGCGGCAGCCTATGCCCCTGCGCACGCGACGGCTTTGGTGGGTGGTTGTTGTTGCGCTGCTGCCGATTCTCGCAGTCGAGCTATTTGTCCCGGCGCGGGAACAGTCCCAAACTCCGGATGAGGCGAACCACCTGTTGGGTGGCGTTCGCTCCTGGAAATACGGAGATTTTGGGAGCAATCCAGAACATCCACCGTTCGCCAAGCTCGTTGCGGCATTGCCAGTTCTCGACGTTCCAGCGCCGCCGGCGATTCAATACACGCAGTACTTCAAATCGGAAAACTTCAGCAAGGGAGCTGAGTTTCTCTACACTCACGATGCGGACGATATGTTATGGCGTTCGCGCGCTGCCGTCTCTGTCTTCACCTTTGCCCTGGCGCTTCTGGTGCTGGCCGCTGGCTCTGAGATCTTTGGGCCGGGTACGGGGCTGGTTGCGCTGCTGATCTTTGTTTTCGAGCCGAATCTCCTGGCGCATGGAGCCATGGTCACTACCGATATGGCCGCGGCGTGCTGCTTTTTCGCGGCTGTTTACGCATACTATCGATGGCGAAGACATCCTACTGTTTGGCGGATCATCGTGTGTGGAATCGCAGCCGGACTGGCGCTCGGCGCGAAGCACTCTGGATTATTCCTGATACCGGTGCTTCTCGTTCTGGCGCTTATCGACCTATTTGCATCGTCTTCGGTGAGCGAGGGGCGCAGCGGCTGGCGTAGGAATGCGCTTCATACGGTTCTCTCGCTGACCGTTGCAGGCATCGTGGCCTATGTAATACTCTGGGCGTTCTATGGCTTTCGTTACCAGGCGCGGCCAGAGAATCTAGTCATGGTTCCCACTCTTGGAGAGTTTTCGCTTTCGTCTAATTCACCCCTTGTGGAGGCGGTGATTCCGCGCCTTGCCGCGTGGCATCTGCTTCCTGAGGCATATCTCTTCGGATTGGTGGACATTGCCGACTCGGCCAAGCGCGATCCGATGTTTCTGCTCGGAACGGATTATGCAACAGGCCACTGGTTCTACTTTCCCGTCGCCTTCTTAGTAAAGTCGACGCTAGGATTTCTCGCGCTTCTTCTGGCGGCTCCTTTTCTCAAGGATTTATGGAAAGCCGGCAAGTGGCGCGCGACTCTCTATCTGCTGCTCCCGGCACTTATGTATTTTGGCGTCAGCCTGGCCTCCACGATGAATATCGGCATTCGCCATATTCTCCCCGTCTACCCATTCTTTGTTGTGATTGCCGCGGCGGCCGCGGTTGCCTTGGCCCGACGGCGAAGCTGGGGATCGTATGTGGTGGGAGCACTGCTGCTCTTTCACGCGGCCTCATCGGCCCATGTCTTTCCAAACTACCTGACTTATGCGAACGAAGCATGGGGAGGCCCTACTAATACCTATCGGCTGCTTACCGATTCCAATGCCGATTGGGGGCAAGGCCTGCGTGCGGCCAAGAGTTATCTTGACGAGCACGGCATCAAGGACTGTTGGTTTGCCCACTATGGATGGAATACGAATCCGGCTTACTATAACGTTCCGTGCAAACCGCTGCCTGAGGCCATTGCGCATATGTTCGGCGGGGCTTTGCCGCCTGTCCCCGCCCGCATTGAAGGCACGGTGTTAATCAGCGGTTCCGAGGCCGACGGGGATTATTGGGGCCCCGGCGACCTGAACCCTTACGAACAGTTTCTCCATCGCCGCCCCGACGATCTCATTGCCAACGGCATCCTGGTCTTTCACGGCCAGTTTGACGTTCCGTTGCTTTCCGCACTCGCTCATTCAGGACAGGCGCGACAGTTTGCAGGCCTCCAAAAGTGGAATCGGGCGCTGACAGAGGCGCACATTGCCTTAAGCCTCGCGCCTCGATCCGCGGAAGCTCATGCCGTCTTTGGAAATATTCTGCTTGCGATGGGCCGCACCGAAGATGCGCGACTGTCGTTTCAAGACGCTCTCTCCCTCGCGCAAACCGATCATCCGCAATTCCAGATGATCCGCGTTCTCAAGATTCCACCGATATTTTCTTCACTGTCAGGAAAGGAAATGAGATGACCAATTCTCGCAGAAGTCTTCTTCGCATGGCCGGCGACGGCGGTGCCGGATAACGCTATCACTCCACCAGTTCCCGCACAGAGTTTTGCGGTTCTGGCGAGTTATCCTCGAATTTGCGCAACGGTACGCACTAAGAAAGGTTACGGATGAAATACCTACTCATGTTCGCCTTACTGGCCGGTGGTTTGAGCGCCCAAACGTACCAACCCACTTGGGATTCCCTGGACAAGCGGCCCATGCCCCAGTGGTACGCCGATGCAAAATTCGGCATTTTCATTCACTGGGGCATCTACTCTGTCCCCGCCTACGCTCCCGTCCTTCCCGGTACGCTGGCTTACTCCGAGTGGTACTGGCACCAGATGACTGAGGGCCGCGACAACTCTAATGCCAATGGGGTGGAAACAGGCACCTGGGCCTTCCATCGGAAGAACTTCGGCGCCGACTATTCTTATCGGAACTTCGCGCCGCAATTCAAAGCCGAACTCTTCGACCCACTGCATTGGGCGGACGTTCTGGCAAGCTCGGGAGCCAAGTATGTCGTCCTCACCTCAAAACATCACGATGGTTTCGCCCTCTGGCCCAGCAAGGAAGCTTCCGCTGACTGGGGACAGCCCTGGAACGCCGTCGATACCGGCCCCAAACGCGATCTAATGAACGACCTCAGCGAAGCAGTGCGCAGCAAAGGCCTGCACATGGGCTATTATTACTCCCTCTATGAGTGGTATAACCCGATCTGGCTCAAGGACAAGCCCCGATACACCCGCGAACACATGTTCCCTCAGTTCAAGGACATGGTCACTCACTACAAGCCCGACATCGTCTTCAGCGACGGCGAGTGGGAGCAGACCTCGGCGGAATGGCATAGCCCCGAACTCCTTGCCTGGCTCTTTAACGACTCACCTGTCAAGGATCGCATAGTTGTCAACGACCGGTGGGGCTCCGACACGCGTCACACGCACGGCGGCTACTGGACCACCGAATACACGCCAGGCATGAAAGATAACTCTCATCCGTGGGAGGAAAACCGGGGCATCGGCTTCAGCTTCGGATTCAACCGCGCCGAGCACTTGAAGGATTACCACAGCGGCCGCGAACTGGTCATCATGCTCGTCGATACCGTGAGCCGCGGAGGCAATCTGCTCCTCGATATAGGCCCCAACGCCGACGGGACCATCCCCATAATTATGGAGGAGCGTCTTCGCGAGATTGGCACCTGGCTCCGGATCAATGGGGATGCCATCTACGGCACCAAGCCCTGGAAATCCAGCCGCCAGTGGAGCGCGGGAGAAGTCCCAAAAGCTAACTACGGTGGCGACTTAAACACCGATTACGACGTATCCAAACTGACATCCAAACCCGAACGGGGCAAAGCTGTCGTCGAAGCTTTCTATACCACCAAGGGCAACGATCTCTTCGCTATCCTGCCACGTTGGTCCAACGGAACCTTCACACTCAATGATGTGGAAGGCGCCAAGTCGGTGACTCTTCTCGGAGACTCCGCTGCCGTAAGATTCAAGAACGCCGGCAAGTCTCTTTCCATCGAGCTTCCCGATCTGCCCGAAGAATTACGCCAGCAGCCTGCATGGGTTCTCAAGATAAGTAAGTGAGACTACCCAGGGCTTCGGCCCTTTACCGCGGCTGCGTTGCGGCAGAGGGCCGGATATGACAGGAGTACCGATTTTTGTACTTAGCCCTTGCTATCACGGCCAAATGAAAAGAAAGGTTTTCCGGCGCCCAAGTGACCATCAAACGCTACTATCGCCCTGAACTCGATGTACTGCGTTTCATCGCCTTCATGATCGTATTCATCGTCCACCGGATGGATTTCATTCCCATCGACCCGGCGCAGCACTATTGGCTCTACAATATCTGTCTTCTCGGCGACTTTGGCGTACCAGTATTCTTCCTGCTCAGTGCCTTCCTTATTACCGAGTTGCTCTTCCGCGAGAGCGACGAAACCGGCGCAATCCAGTTCAAATCCTTCTATATGCGCCGCATCCTGCGCATCTGGCCCTTGTACTTTCTGGTGTTCTACGGCCTGGTCCTGCTGAACCGGTTTCTCCCATACACCGGTGCCAAAGATCCCGCTTCGTGGCTCGCCTTCACCCTTTTTGCCGGCAACTGGTGGATATGTCTCCACAGTTGGATTCCCGCCTATCCCGTCGATCCCCTCTGGAGCATCTCCGTCGAAGAGCAGTTCTACATCGCCATCCCTCTCATTGCGTTTTTCGGCCGCCGCCTTGGCGTGAAGGCCGTCTCGCTGTTGCTCATCGCCGTCTCGTATGGGTTAGTCGTTGTTTACGCGCTGCATCCTCCGAATGGCTTCAGCAGCCAATGGACGAACAGCTTTGTCCAGTTCCAGTTCTTCGCCGCCGGAACGCTGCTCTCGATCTATCTCAAAGGCCGGGTTCCGCAGTGGCATCCGGCGCTGCGTCTGCTTGGCGTCCTATCCGGCCTCGGCTGCTGGTTGGTCGCGTCCGTTGCCTTTGGGGTTCAGGCCGATACACCGCACTCAACCGCGATGCAGGCCCCTATCGGCTGGGCGCTCGTCCTGGCAGGGACCACGCTGATCTTCCTCAGTCTGCTCGGCTTCCCTTCAAAATACCTGCCGAGGCCCATCGTCTACTTGGGACGCATCTCTTACGGCTTGTATCTCTTCCATGAGCTGGTCTATTTCCTCATCTTTTCTACCGGCAGAGTTTGGCTTACCCGGCTTACTCATGCGCTGCATCTTGTCGGCTGGCGCAACGGCCTGGGAACAGCCCTTGCCTTCTGCCTCACCGTTCTCACAGCACACACGTCGTATCAGATGTATGAGAAGCCGTTCCTGCGCCTCAAAGCCCGCTTTACCATCGTCCCTTCGCGAGATGAAAGTCGAGGGATTTCTCGTCTTCTAATAGTCGGAAATGAGTAGTCATGAGACTGAAATCATACTGCATTGGATTCATAGGCCTGGCGCTTCCAGGTATCGGCACATTGGCGCAACAGAACAGGATCGCCAATTCAACTGCCGTAGTCGCTGTCCAAAAGCCGCAACCCGCTCTCGATGTAACCTACATCGGCAATGCGGGATTCATGATCCAGGCGGGCGGCAAGAAGGTGCTCGCGGACGCTCTGTTTGAAGCAACTACAGATGTTCTTGGCCCTTCGACGGAACTGCTTGCCCAGATGATGGGTGCTCACGGCCCCTTCGCCGATGCGGATCTCCTGCTGGTCACCCATCCGCACGGCGACCACTTCAATGCGAAGCTGACGATTGAGTTCTTACGCCATCACGCGCACTGCCAGCTTGTAGCGCACACACAGGTCGTCGATCGTTTGCGCAACGAGGAACGCTTCGCGCAGATCGAGGGGCAGATTCACGAAGTCAAATTGGACCCTGGCGCTTATGAACGCATCAGCCATAACGGAATTAACCTTGACGCACTTTGCCTGAAGCACATGGCTGAAGACCCGGAAGATCAGCCGATGAGGAACCTGGTTTTCATCGTCGAAGTTGGCGGCGCGCGATTTCTCCATATGGGTGATTCGCTCATCGATGAGAGTGAGGCTCACTTGAACAGTTATTCCTTTGAGCAGGCACCCATCGATGTTCTTTTCCTCAATCGAATCGACCGGTCTCAGGCAACGCAGCAGTTCATCGCGGAGAAAATCAAGCCGAGCCGGATCGTTGCCATGCACATATCGCCGGCGGAGTTGGCGGAAGAGTCGAAAGAACCGAAGATTCGTGCGGCTTACCCCCATGCCATCATCTTCAGGCAAGGCATGGAGCGACGTATGCTTCCGATTGAAGTCGATTTCCATAACCTGTCGGGCGCGTACTTTGGACAGAAGCCACCGGGCGCAACGCCCGAGGTCTTCGCGCGTGGGATCGTGTCGACGGAATACCAAGATCATGGCCCACCCACGTTCTCTCCCGACGGCAACGAGGTGTACTGGCGGGAGGCCCGACGGCCTGGACCCGATAGCAAAGAGTGGGAAGGGTTCAACATGACTATGCGGCGTAAGAATGGACGATGGTCAGCGCCTTTCGTCGACACTCGGTTCGACGGTCGTTTCTTCCTTCCGATCTTTTCCGCCGACGGTCGCAAGGCATATTTCAGCGCGGCCCGGCCTGGTTCAAACGCAGCACAAGCAAGCCCGACGGATTTCGACATATGGTTTGTCGAGAAGCGAGGGGACGATTGGGGCGAGCCGGAATGCCTCAATCTCGTGGCACGATACCCAAACCTGCGGTGGGCCGGTTTTCCGTCGATGATATCGATTGCCCGCAACGGCACTCTCTATTTCATGGGCTACACGCCGGGGCCGCTCAACGATTACGGCATCTTCCGGTCCGAACTCGTCAATGGCGAGTACGCGAGACCGGAGTTGCTTCCCCGCAGCATCAACCTGCCGCCGTTTCTGAACTGGGAGATGTTCATCGCCCCCGACGAGAGCTATCTGCTGTTTTGCTCGAATCGCCGCGACCCAGAGCACGACGCCGGCGATCTCTATATCTCGCGCCGCCAACCGGACGGCGGTTGGACCGATCCGGCCAGCTTGGGCGCACCGGTCAATTCGCCCAGTCAGGATCGGCTTCCAGGGATATCCCGGGACGGCAAATACCTATTCTTCACGCGTTGGACCCCAGATCACGACGAAGACGTCTTTTGGGTGGATGCGGCGAGCATCCCGGCGCTGCATTCCATCACTACGCCTACACAGGAGAAGCAGAAATGAGAAAGACACCTGCAATCATCTCCGCCCTGATCGTATTGCTGGTCACCGGCGCATCGGCGCAGCCGTGGCGGGGCCCTAAGGTCTCGGTGGATGGCGACCTCGGCGAATGGGGCGATATGCCGTATGAGAAGATCGACGGCGTGGGCGGCAGCGCGGGCTTTCGCTTCGGCGTGAGCTATGACAAGGATTACCTGTACATCGCCTGCCACCTGAAGGACGACGTATGGATCGCCCGTCCCACGCTGGGTAAGACAGCCGACGGAATCAAGCCATGACTGGGCATTTCAGGCATCCGGGCCGCAAACGGCATTTCACAGCGAAATCCGCCAGCGCTCCATAACATCTATTGGACATCGGATTACGGTGACTTTCACCAAGGCAGTTTGAGAGAAAGGTGTTACGACAGATGCGAGATTCATTTTGTACCGGATTCTTTGCGCGCTACAACTCTTGCCACCTCCAGAAATTCTCGAATGCAATGAAGCTGGCCTGGACAGTGATGGTGGTCCTGCTCGGCTTTATCGCAGTCTCCAGCGCCGCAGCTCAAGATGAAGCCGGCAAATTCGTGCTGGTACGAGAAAACAGAACAATTGCGATCGAGCCATATGGTCCCGGTATCGTTCGCGTCACGCTGAGCGGGGAGAAACCTGCGGCACTTGGAGCGCCTGGATATGGAATTGTGGGCACGCCATCAATGACTGGCTGGACCCACAAACGGGATTCCGAGGGCTACGATGTCATTCGCTCGGGGCAATTGACTGTCCGTATTGCTTCGCAGAACCTGCCTGGGCCACACCACTTTCCACTCGACTCGGTGAACCAGTCGCTGAGAGACATCTACTTCCCCTCGAACGGCGCCCGGAATGGACCTTACGACGACACCATCTCCATAACCACAGCAACCGGTAAGTCTCTACTGACCATGGGTCGCTGGTCCATGTTTCCCAATCACTCCGAGACGGCGCCCGGCGGCGCAAATAGGCAAGAAAAGGTCGATCCCGGCTATCGAGTTTCCGCGACCTTCGACTCACCAACCGATGAGCACTACTTTGGGCTTGGCCAACAGCAACAGGGTGCTCTTGACCTGCGGGACCACCGCATCGACTGCTGGCATGCATACGAGGCGATCGGTGGAGAAGATGTCTGCGTTCCCTTTATGGTGTCGAGCCGCGGCTATGGGCTGATCTGGGATAACCCGTCGAAAACGACGATTGACCTCGGTTTCAACCAGCAGAACATCTGGTCGTCCGAGGTGGGGGATCGCGTCTCTTTCTTTGTCATCGCGGGCGAAAAGAGCGATGAGATCTACCAGGGCTATCGCCAACTGACCGGGATCGCGCACCTTCTGCCGAAAGCCGCCTATGGCTACATCCAGAGCAAAGCGATCTATCCCACACAGGAACAAGTGCTGGACGTTGCGAAGGGATACCGCGACCGTCAGTTACCGCTGGACGTACTGGTTGTGGACTTCCTGAATATGACGAAGCAAGGCGAGTTGGATCTCGATCCTGCCCGATGGCCTGAACCCGCTGCGATGAACCGGCAGCTCCACTCGATGGGAATCCACAGTCTGTTGAGTGTCTGGCCTCACTTCTCCGCCGGCACTCAGTTCTATAACATGCTGCTCGAAAAGGGCTGGCTTATTCATGGTGCCGACGGCGCCCCGGACTCGGGCGGCTTTGCCAAAGTGATTGGACCCAATATCGATACCACCAACCCCGCGGCGGCCAAGTGGTGGTGGGAGTCTCTACGAGATCGCTACATAAAGCCGTATGACTTTGACTACCTATGGCTTGACGAGACAGAGCCAGATGTCGATCCGGCCAAGGACTTCTTCTTCATCGGGTCCGGTACCCGTTATTACAACGTTTATCCCTTGTTTCACACGGCTTCCGTTTACGAGGGGTTCCGCCGCGACTTCGGAGACAGCCGCCGGGTGATGATTCTGGCTCGCGCGGCATACCTTGGCGCGCAGCGCAACGGTACCATCTTCTGGTCGAGCGACATCTACTCCACCTGGGACATGTTGAAGCGTTCTATCCCCGCCGGATTGAACTTTACTGCCAGCGGCATGCCCTATTGGAATACGGACATCGCCGGTTTCTTCTCGCCGAATATCTCCCCAAACTACCACGCAGCCCATAAACCGTTGGTGGACTCTTCAGATGCGCGGGAGAACGTCACCAATTACGAGGATTACCCTGAACTGTTCGTGCGCTGGTTCGAGTGGGGTGCTTTCCAGCCTGTTATGCGTGCTCACGGGGAAAGAATGCATAACGAAGTCTGGTCCTACGGCAAACAGGCCGAGCCCATCCTCGAGAAATATCTGCGTTTGCGGTATCGGCTTATGCCGTACATCTACTCACTTGGTTACGGCAGCTACCTGACGGGCGCGCCTTTCACCCGTGCGCTCTTCATGGATTTCCCAAACGATCCCAAAGTTGCGAGTATCCCCGACGAATACATGTTCGGCCCGGCGTTCCTGGTGGCCCCTGTCTCGGAGCAAGGGGCAACCAGCCGTAGCGTCTACCTGCCCGCGGGCTGCGATTGGTACAACTACTGGACGAATGAACGAATCAAGGGCGGCCAGACAATCACCGCCGCGGCGCCCATCGATACGATTCCGCTCTTCGTCCGAGCGGGTTCCATTGTGCCGCTGGGAGCTACGATTCTAAGCACGCAGCAGTCACAGGCCATCGCCTCGGTTCGTGTCTACCCAGGAACGGATGCGGACTTCACTCTCTTTTCAGACGACGGGACCACATACTCCTATGAGAAGAATGCCGGATCGGTCACAAGGCTTCACTGGGATGAGGCAGCACATCGGTTGAACTACGAGGGAGTCGCCGCATGGAGCGGGCCAAATTCAGCAGTTGTGGATGTCGTTCATCCTTGAGCATGGGAGATATCCTCGGAAAGATCAATGCCGGCAACCTCAAGAAAGCACATGCGCCGATAGAAAGCGGAAGGGCAAAGGGAAAGAGTATAGTGGATGGTTTCTAAGTTCCAGGGCGGCAAGTTCCAAGCAAGACAACGGAGTTAAGCCATGACTTGGTATTGCGGGCGCTCGGGCAGTGAGCGGCGTCTCGTAACGCATTCGGGCTTGCCGGCGGGATCTGTGAAGACGATAGCGCAGCGGCGTGGCGCTCGCCACTCGAAATGAAGGAAACGATCATGCTCGAAAGAATGGAGAACACAGTTATGCTCAGGAAAGTGGCAATTTGCGTTGGGTTGTCGATCTCTTGTTCTGTGCCGGTTGCGGCTCAGCTTCCCGCAACGCCGTACTCCCCATCGCTGTTGCTGGGGGCGGCGTGGTATCCGGAGCAGTGGCCGGAGTCGCGTTGGGAGGCAGACCTGTCGCTGATGGAAGCAGCGCACATCCATGTTGTCCGTGTAGGCGAGTTTGCATGGAGCAGCATGGAGCCGCGCGAGGGCGACTACGAACTCGATTGGCTCGAAGCTAGTGTGCGCGCGGCCGAACGGCACCACATCGCCATCGTCATCGGCACGCCCACGGCTACGCCTCCCGCATGGCTGACCGCCAAATATCCCGAAACCTTGCGCACCATGGCGGACGGACGCAAGGATGGCCATGGCAACCGCGCACAATTTGACTGGTCCAATCCCAAGTATCGCGAACTGGCCGCCAAGATTGCGACCAAGCTGGCCGAACGCTTCGGGCACGATGCCAACGTGATCGGCTGGCAGATCGATAACGAGTACGCCAACGAGAGTTTTGATGCGGAGACCAGGGCGCAGTTTCAGCAATGGCTGCGCGCGAAGTACAAGACGCTTGAAAACCTGAACGCGCGATGGACGACGGCCTACTGGAGCGAGAGCTATCAGGATTGGGCGCAGATACCGATCCAGGAGGGCTACGGAAATCCCGGCCTGCTTTTGAACTGGAAGGAATTTGTCAGCGATACATGGCGCAGTTATCAGCGCAATCAGATCGAAGTAATTCGCGCCCACGCCGATCCCAGGCAGAAGATCACCACCAACTTGATGGGATGGTTCGACGCCTTCGATCACTACACGGTTATCCAGGATCTCGACTTTGCATCTTGGGATAACTACGTCGGCTCCGGTCATCTCGACCCGGTTCGTACAGGAGCCACGCACGATCTTACGCGAGGTTTTCTGAAAAGGAACTTCTGGGTGATGGAGACTCAGCCCGGAGCCGTTAACTGGTCACCCAATAACAATATGCTCGACAAAGGCGAGGCGCGCGCCATGGCCTGGAACGATGTCGGCCACGGCGCGGATTCGGTCTTGTTTTGGCAATGGCGCAGCGCATTGAACGGGCAGGAAGAGTATCACGGTGTGCTGGTTGGAGCGGATGGGACTCCGGTTCCGTTCTACGAGGAAGCGAGGCAGATAGGAGCCGAGTTTGAAAAGGCGGCGCCGGCGCTGGCCGGTACGGCGGTTGACTCTCAGGTTGCGATTCTGCATGATTATGAGAGCCGCTGGGCTATCAACTGGCAGCGCCACAACAGCGCCTTCGATCCGGTGGATAACCTAGTCAGTTACTATGCTTCGCTGCGGGCGCTGGCCAGGTCGGTGGACATCGTGGCGGACACTGCGCCGCTGAGCCGGTACAAGCTGGTCGTGGCTCCGGCGCTTAACCTGCTTACGCCTGAGGCGGCAAGGAATCTCGATGCATACGTGCGCGGAGGCGGACATCTGGTCTTGACGCAGCGCTCCGCGATGAAGGATGAGGACAACAGCTTGTTTCCCCAGCGGCAGCCTGGGTCGCTGGCAGAACTGTTGGGCGCGCGCGTAGAGCAGTGGTATTCGCTCGACAAGCCGGTCCCTATAGACGGTGAATGGGGCGCTGGCGAGGACCGCATGTGGGCCGAACAACTGAGTGTGAGTTCGCCGGAAACGAAGACACTCATGCGCTATGGCAGGAGCAATGGATGGCTGGACGGCCAGCCGGCGGCGGTGACGCGCTCCGTCGGAAAAGGCAGCATCACCTACATCGGCGCCGGACTGGGCGGAGAAACCATGAAGGCCGCGACCAGGTGGATGACGAGAGAAGCAGGTCTCGTACCGATCATGAGCGATCTGCCGGATGACGTCGATCTGGCCATTCGCTCCGGCAACGGCAAGCGGATCTTCATCTTCACCAACTACGGGGTTTCGCCGCGTACCATTGCGCTTCCCAACCCGATGCAAGACGTGCTCATGGGAGGAACGGTTTCCAGCGTCACGCTGCCGCAGTATGGGGTAGCGGTCCTGCGGTGAGTGGCGCGTGTGCGATGAGATGTGGCGCATCACTTCCGCCACATCTCACTTTACCTGCGCGGCTGATTTGGAGATCTCGGCAAGTCGCTCGTTGATCCAGTTGGCCGGCTCCTTCTGGGCCGATGGCTCCATGGTGCGGGCGATGGCCAAAGCCTGGTTGTAATGAATGGCGGCTTCGGCATTTCTTCCCTGATCCTGGAGCATACGCCCCAGCGCGCGTTGCGCATCGATGAACTCCGGATCGATGCTGACGGCGGTCTCGGCATTTTGAAGCGCTCCCGCAAAGTCTTTGTTCTGGCGCAACCGCCAGGCATTGCTGACATGCTTCATCGCCCGCGCCATGGGGATGGAATAGTCGCCGTTAAAGACGGCTACACCATCCTGAATTACCGCATCCGGCTCAAGCGCAACGAACTCTTGATAGGGGTTTAGTTTCTCGCTTCCGAACTCATATCCATAGAGATCGCTATAGCTGATGAACACCGGGCCATGAACCACGGGCGGCACTTCAATATCCGCTCCAGTATCTGCGGTGGGCAGCAGCTTGCAGGGGATGCCGTAGTCGCCAGGCAGAATGGCCATCGCGACAAAGTACGCGAACCGGCAATCGTGAATATGGTGCTGGTCCACGTAGGCTTTGACGGCAATGAGCTGCTGCCCCCAGTCGACATTCGAATCGGTCAGGAAGCGATGCGTTTGGCTGGGTCCACCCCAGGCTTCGTTGGCGAACTGAGGACTTACCACCGGTTCTTGACGTAAATCAACGCGTCGAAAAGCGCAAGTTTCGCAGCGTCTTCTGTGGGATGGACACGGTGCAGAAACGCCTTTCTCTCGGGGTCGCGCCGTATCACGGAACCTGACCAACCATTGCCCTTCGGAAAAACGGTAAGTACAAAGCCATCGGTGCGCAGGAAGTCGTTACCTTTTTGCGATGGACGCCAGTTCCCTTGAAGCCAATTCGCGCGGCGTTTAGCTGCGTTGATGAGTGCGCCTTCGCGCCGCTTCGGCCCAACGTAATCCTCTTCCATCACCTCTGCACAGTGGCAGCCAACTACGAGTTCGTTTGGGTAAGCCGGGTGGCTCATGTGGTGTGCGTAGCGGATTTCCCTGGCTTCGCACATTTCGCAGGTCATCCGGTCTGCGCCCAGATCGTAGACACCGGTGTTCTCCCATCCCTTGTGCGGGACACCTTGCTGCGCCCACTTGTCCGTCATCAGCTTTGATGGTTTCGGCCCTTACGTCACAAACCGCGTCACAAGGGCCTATTCCGTACTCTTGATTTCTACTCTAACCTACTGATTCCATTGGTCGGGGCGGGGCGATTNNGCTGCGCTACGCCCCGACATTTCTGGCTCCCTCAATTTTAGACCACTTCCGGCATTTCCGATACTGTCAAGCTGCCCAAATCGGGCCGAAATCGGTCCGACCGTGGCAAAACCGTGACAAAACTCCATCGGTTGACATTGTCCGCGTTGAAACCCGTCGGGCTATCGTTCGCCTTCCGGTCGATCTTCCGCGGTGCCTCCCTTCGCGTCCGCCTTGCCGCAAAAACTGTGTCACCCATTCATCCGCTACGCCACCCGCGCCGAGGCGAGTTGCGTACGTCGACCGCAGATCATAGATCCGGAAATGCGGTACATTCGCACGGCGCAACGTCGCGTGCCACATGGTCTTCAGAGTCTTTGGAAGGCCCGTCGGATTGTCGCCGCTCGGAAATGGCCAAGGTCCAGGTCCCGCGATGCGAATCTGCTCGCGAAAAGCTTCGATAGCCATGTCCGTTTCGAGCAGGCCGAGTTTCTGCACATACGATAGGAAGGTTGCAGCCCCGCCGCAGGGTGTCACCGGTCGGCAGGTCTCACGCAAAATCAGCCGCTCGCCAGAGAGTGGAGCAGCGATTAACTGTGGAACCGATTTGTCCGAGGTGCTTGCTTCCACCCTTAGTTATGCCGCAGGTAGTTACATGCAAAGCGCAGCTCAACTTCGGAATTCAGATGAGTGAGCCGTCTCTGTCATCTTAGTGCCGTGAATTACTTACTGACTCCCACATACTCTGTGGGAGTCACTAAGCCGGCAGAACCCCGAGGGCCGCGAAAGCGGGAACCAGCGCCGACAAGCAGGCGCATCGGGAAGGTCGCGTCCGAATCGCGCATGGTATCCTCCGCTGTCAGCGTGCCACGGCGAAGTCCGCGTGGAGTGTCGCGAACGAATCGGCACCGACCCAGACGTCGAAGGCTTCCGCTTCCTGGATGCGCTTGCCGGCCTGTGTGCTCCAGTAGCCGAGTTCATCGGGGCCGAGAGTAAAGGCAACCGTCTTCTTCTCGCCGGGTTTCAGAGTGATACGCTCGAAGCCCTTCAGTTCGCGCATCGGGCGCGAGTCGCTGCCTGCCTTCTGATGGATGTAGAGCTGCACGACTTCGTCACCGGCGACCGAGCCGGTGTTGGTCACCTCGGCCGTCACGGCGACCGGGCTCCCCACCTTGACCTGTGGCGCCGCGACCTTCAGGTTCGCGATTGAAAAAGTCGTATAACTGAGACCGAAGCCGAAGGGATAGAGCGGCGTGGTCGGGCCGTCCCAGTAGCGTGAGGTGTACCTCTCGCCGCTCTCGGGCGAGTGCGTGAGGTTGCGCGCGTAGTAGAGCGGCTCGTTGGCGCCCTTGCGCGCGATGGTGACGGGCAGCTTGCCGCCCGGGTTGACGTCGCCAAACAGGATGTCGGCGATAGCATGGCCGCCCTCACTGCCGGGCTCCCACGCTTCGAGGATTGCCGGCACGTGCTCCGCAGCCCACCCAATGCTCAGGGGACGGCCGTTCAACAGAACCAGAACCACGGGCTTGCCGAGGGCCGCGACGGCCTCGAGTAACTCCTCCTGGCGCCCCGGCAAATCGAGCGAAGCGCGCGAGGCTGCCTCGCCGGCCATGTCGGCCGTCTCGCCGAGCGCCATCACGACGACGTCCGCGTTGCGCGCCGTGGCCACTGCTTTCCGGAACGCGGCCTTGGCTTGCTCGGGCGTCTGCGCGGGCTTCGTGCTTTGTGCGAACGGCGAAGCGATGTCACGCTGAATCTCCGGGCCGGGGGCGTACTCGATCTTCGCTCCGGGCAGCTTGGCACGGATGCCTGCGACGACCGTGACGGCGGCTGGCGTGTGATCGAAGACTATCCACGAACCCTCCGTGGCCTCCTGCGAGTCGGCCAGAGGACCGATCACGGCCACCTTGCCCAGGGTCTTCGCCAGCGGCAGCAGCCGGCGTTCGTTTCTCAAAAGCACCATCGACCGCTGCGCGGCGAGCAGCGCTTCCTTCCGGTGCTCGGGCAGCGCGACGACCTGCGCGAACTTCGATTCGTCGGTATACGGCTGCTCGAAAAGTCCCATGCGCACCTTGATCGCCAGGATCGGCCGCACGGCCGCCTCGATATCCGCCAGTTGCAGCGTGCCGTCCTTGACCAGGCCCGCCAGGTGATCCGCGTAGGTGTTGCTGGCCATATCCATGTCGACGCCCGCGTGCAGCGCGCGGAAAGCGGCGTCGCGCCCATCGCGCGCGAAGCCCTGGGTGACGAGGCTCCGGACGGCGAACGCATCGCTGACGACGAAGCCCTGGAACCCCCACTCGCCGCGCAGTACGTCGTGCAGCAGGAAGCGGTTTCCGCTCGCGGGAACGTCGTTGAGGTCCATGTAGGCGCTCATGAACGTGCCCACACCGGCCTTCACCGCGGCCTGAAAGGGCGGGAAATAGACGTTGCGCAACCGGGTCTCGGGCAGGTAGGACGGATCGTAATCGCGCCCGCCATCCGCCGCGCCGTAGCCCGCGAAGTGTTTGGCGCAGGCGACCACATGATCGGGCGCGCCGAGGTACGGGCCCTGGAAGCCGCGTACCTGCGCCGCCGCCATGGCTGCACCCAGGAACGGATCTTCGCCGGCGCCCTCGACGATGCGGCCCCAGCGGGCGTCGCGGGCGATGTCGAGCATCGGACCAAAGGTCCAGAGAATGCCTGCGGCGCGGGCCTCCTTGGCGGCCACGGTCTGCGCCCGTTCGGCGACCGCCGGATCCCACGACGAGGCCATCGCCAGCGGCACGGGGAAGATCGTCCGATAGCCATGGATCACATCGAGGCCGAAGAGCAACGGAATCTTCGACGGACTCTCTTCGACCGCGATCTTCTGCAACGCGTTGAACTCCTTCCGGTCGTTGAGCCATAGGACGGAGCCGGCCCCGCCCTTGCGGATGACGTCCGCCGGCTTCGGCGCATCGGGGAATAGCCCGCCCGCAAGTTGGGTGAGTTGCCCGATCTTTTCCTCGATGCTCATCCGTCCCAGCACGGCCTCGACGCGCGCCGCGACCTCGGCGTCCGACGGGACAGGCGGCGCCGCCTGCGCCGTCGCACTCACGATCGTTCCCGCGACCAGACCGAATACTCCGGCTACCGCCCACCGCATGACGTCCATAACAATCCTCCCCGTGACTCCGGCTGCCGATCCGATGGCGCCGGTGTCGCCGACAAACGCCATCGTAATGGCACTCAGTGCCATTGTCAACACCCTGTGCTACAATTCGTCAATGCGCCCCGTAGGGTCGAAACGTCCGGAGCGAAAGCCCAAACCGTTTGCCCAGGCGGTGCCGCCCGCGCCGCCGAGTCTAAAGGTGCGCAAGCGGCAGGTGGTGCGAACTGCCCTGAGCGCTGCGGCCGAGGAACTGTTCCTCTCGCGCGGTTTCGAGAAGACCACTGTCGAGCAGATCGCCCGGGCAGCGGGGGTCTCCCGCCGGACGTTTTTCCGGTACTACGAATCCAAGGAAGACGTGATGGTCGAGCGCAACGACCGGTTCGACGAGTTACTGCTCGCCGAACTCGCTGCGCGTCCCCGCGGCGAGGCGCCGCTGCTGGCGATCCGGAACGCCCTCGTGCCGGCGGTCGAAGCTGGCGTCGCGGAACCAGGCATTATCCGCGACTCCATACGCCTGTTGCGTGAGACGAGCGCTCTCAGACGCGCCATGATGGAGCGTCGCAACCGTGTGGATGAGCGGATCGCCGCGGTGATGGCCCGGCGGCTCAGTGCCGCCCGCGACGACGACACGCCGATGCTGCTCGCCTTTGTAGCCCGCGCGCTCCACGATGCGGCGTTCAACGCGTGGTACGACCACGAGACGGGCGACATCGCCGGCCTGGTCGACGACCTGGTAGGCCGTCTGCGCGCCATCGTCGCTGCCGTGCCGGCGCCGGCCGGGCGCGAGCGGAAGATCGTTCGGAAGCGCGGCGCATCCCTACGCAAGACCCGCCCGTGACGATGCGGCTATTCGCTCGCCATCGGCATATGTGGCGCGATATAGTATTTGGCTGAGATCAATCGAACACCAGGAGGTTGGAAATGACAGGTTGCAGACTGCTGCGTGGAGCCGCACTGGCGTTGGTTCTGCTGGTTCCGGCGTTGGCCGACGTCACGGGCAAATGGACCGCGGCGATCGATACGCAGATCGGCGTTCAGAATTACACGTACGACTTGAAGGTGGACGGCGACAAGCTGACCGGCCGGGCGAAGTCGCAATACAGCGATACCGTAATCGCGGAAGGGTCGGTGAAGGGCGACGCCGTGTCTTTCGTGGAGAACATGGACTTCCAGGGCCAGTCGCTGCACATCGAATACTCGGGCAAGGTCTCCGGCGACCAGATCAAGTTCACGCGCAAGGTAGGCGACATGGCGACGGAGGAGTTCGTCGCCACGCGGGCCAAGTAAGTACTGTTTCCGCGGCTGGTTGGGCCGGGAGTTAGAACGGCGCGGGCGCGGAGAAGTGGTCAAAGACGGTGATCGCGGGCAGGGCGTTGCCTTCGTCGTCGAAGAAGCCGCGGCTGCGCAGGCGGCCTGTCACGGCGGGCTCCCACCAGAAGACGCCCACGCCCCGGTTGCCCGGCGTCGAGAGCACGGCCTGGTTGACGGCTTCGAGAAAGCAGCGCTGACCTTCCGGGGTCTCCGGCCATGGAGGAGTCTTGCCCTGGTACTCCGCCGGTCTCCAGTTCCACGCCGCTTCGACGACGATGATATCTTTCCGGTACCGCTTGGCCATGAACGCTAAGTTAGTCCGCAAACCATCCAATCCGCCGTGCCACCACGGATAGTAAGATTGCCCAATCACGTCGAAGGGGACGTTGTATCTCTTAAGCCGGTCGAAGAAGTAGCGCGTTCCATTAACGTCGCCACCGCGATCGATGTGGATCATGATCTTCGGCATGGCAGCGCCGGCCGAGCCAGCGCGTACGCCATCGATGCCGGCCTTCAGCAGACCGGCGAACCGGGCCCAGTGGTCCGGCAGGCGTCCATCGGGCCATAGGATGCCCGCGGTCACTTCGTTGCCGATTTGCACCATGTCGGGGGGAACGCCGGCCGCGCCAAAAGCGGCGATGCTGTCGCGCGTCCACGTGAAAACCGCGTCCACCAATTCCGCATGCGACTTCGCCGCCCAGGCTTTGGGCGCGATCTGATGCCCCGGATCGGCCCAGGTATCGGAGTAGTGCAGGTCGAGTAGAAAGTGGAAGCCGAGCGCCTTGGCTTCGCGCGCCAGCGCGAGAGTGTAAGTCAAATCGTTCGGTAAGTTAGCGGGAGTGTGGAACAGCCGCAAGCGGATCCAGTTATAACCATGATCCTTGAAGATCTGCAACCCGGGCCGCGGCTGGCCGCCATCCTTGAACACGACGCCCTGGCCCTCGGCCTGTTTCAGAAACGATAAGTCGGCTCCGACGGCATAAGTCGCTCCGGCGACCACTGCGGGATGGAGCGCCAGAAGTAGGAGAAGAATACCGAGGATAGCGCGCATAACGATCCCTCGCGCGGGCCCGGTGTTCCAGGCCCGCCGCACAATGAGATGAGTCCGCCTGACCCGCGTATCGCGCCAGACGAGAGACTAGTTAGAAGTAGAACTTCGCTTCCAACTGGACAATCCGGTGTCCGTATTTATTGGTCATGGTGCCGGCCGCGGCGGCATTGGTCGGTGCCGCGCCGAAAGCCGAGTAATCCAACTGGAGCGCCGTGTCGCCGCTCGCAAAGCCCCACAGCGGGTGATTGAGGACGTTGAAGGCCTCGGCGCGGAACTGCAGTTTGCGCTTTTCGCCCATGTCGAAACTCTTGAACAGCGATACGTCGGCGTTGCTATTCCACGGGCCGTGAATATACGGGATAACGTAGTTGCCGTTATGTCCGGCCGTGGGCGACTGGAAGCAGTTCGGATTAAACACCTGGTGCGCCTTGAGGCCGGCGGTGGGATTGCAGACCAGCAGCGGCACGGCGGATTCGTCCGGCGTGCCATCGATGTAGCGGCCGCCCAGTCCGGTAACGCCGCCGAGGTCGCCCTGGCCAACCATGCCGATGGCGTACCCGCCCGGGAAACTCGGCCCCACCACGAAGACCGGCGCGCCGCTGTCGAACTCGACGTTGCCGCTCAACTGCCAGCCATCCAGGAGCGCGTTGCCGGCCGGGTGATTGCCCATATACTTCCCGCTGAATGCGGGCAGCTTGATGTTGTAAGCCACCTTCAGCGATTGGCTACGGTCCCAGGCGAGCGGGCCGTAAGTGCGCGACATATCGAAAGAGTCCGCCGAGTTGTTTCC
>PMKM01000091.1 GCA_003157745.1 Bryobacterales bacterium
TCCGCAAGATGATGTGGATCGGCGCATTCTACTCGCTGCTCGTCTACGGTCGCACGTGGATTCCGGCCATTGTGAGCAGCTTTGAACAGGTCGGGCAGACCGCGTCCGGCAGCGGCCCGCTATCGCCCAGCGACGTTTTCGTTCGCGGCCTGAATCTCGGCGGCGCGTTGATGGACTCCGCCACTTCGTCGGCGTTCTTCACCAACACCGGCGTCTGTCTGGCGCTGGTCTTCGCCGCCGCACTCACCGTTCTCTCGTTCGTCGCGATCACAATCCAGTTCGTCGTCGCGATGGTCGAAAGCTACATCATCGTGGCCGCTGGCGCCATCTTCCTTGGCTTCGGCGGCTCGCGTTGGACCGCGCCCTACGTCGAGCGCTACATCGGCCTCGGCGTCGCTGTTGGCGTCAAGATCATGCTGCTTTACCTGCTGATCGGCTCCGGCATGGATCTCTCGCTCACCTGGATGGACGCCGCGCAAACGATCGGCACCGCGCCCAAGCCTGCGATGTCTGCGTTCGAAATCATGGGCGCTTCGCTCATCTTCATGATGCTGTGCTGGCAGATCCCAAAGTTGTTCGCCGCCGTGCTGGGTGGCTCGCCTGCGCTTTCGGGCGGCGACCTGGTCGCCACCACGGGTGTTGTCGCGGCCGGCGCAATGGCCCTGGGTGGCGTTGCCGTCGCCGCGGCGGGCGGCGTCGCCGGTGCGGCGGGAGGGGGTGGTGCCGCATCGGGCGGAGGAGGCGGCGGCGCTGGTGCGGGCGCTGCCTCCGCCGGGGGAGCGGCAAGCGTGTCACCGCCGTCGACTGGCAGTACTGCAAGCGTGGGCGGAATGGGAGGCCAGCCCGATCCTCCCAGCAGCTCGTCGGTCTCGCCCGTGATGGATGCGGCGCGGAGCTTACATGGAATGGGCCGCCGCATCGGGCGAGCCGTGCCGTCCGACGCTGCGCCGCACACGCCGCCGCCCCGCATGAACATCGATCACCACGAATAGGAGGAATCGAACTTGGAATCTACTGAAGCCTTACCGAAGTCACAACCATCCGAGACGAAACTGCCGAACCCGTATCTCGCCGCCCGGCGCGAATGGGACGAACGCTACGGCGACCTGATTACCCGCGCCAAGAACTGGCGCCTCATGGCGATGATCAGCGGGCTGGTGGCGCTCGCTGCCGTCGCGGGAATGGCGTTCCTGTCCAGCCATTCGCGGATTATCCCGTTCGTCGTCGCCATCGATTCCCTCGGGCGTCCGGTCGCCAGCGGCCTGGCTGACCAAGCGACCACTGCGGACGACCGTCTGAAGCGAGCCACGGTCCTCAGTTGGATCGAGGACCTCCGCACTGTCACCACGGACGGCATCGCGCAACGCCGTGCCATCGACCGCGTCTACGCGCACATCGCCAACGGCAGCCAGGCGCAGTCGTTCGTGAGTGACTTCTACCGGAACGCCTCGCCGCAACAGCGCGCGCAGAGCGAAACGACCGGCGTGGACGTGCAGTCTGTGTTGCCCACGAGCGACCGCACGGCCGAAGTCGAATGGATCGAGACCACGCGCGATCTTTACGGCGCGGTCAAAGAGCAACAGCGTTGGAAAGGTGCGTTCACTATCGCCGTTAGCCCGCCCAGTGACGAGCGGCAAGCGCGCGTGAACCCGCTCGGCGTATACGTCACCAACGCGAGTTGGACCAGAGTGCTTTGAACCCAGGAGAGAATGACATGCGAAATCATCGATACTTCATTGCCGCCCTCGCGTTCGCGGGCATGGCCATCGCGCAGGACGCGCAGCACAAACCGAAAACGCAAACCGACGCCGTCGTGCCCCAGGCCGATGGCGGAGCGCCAACAACAACGAAGTCCGCGAGTGGGCCTCGGCGAAAACCCGTGACCGAGCCCGCCGCACCGGCGCTGAAGGCAGCCCAGGTCAAGACGGACTTGCCGCTCACACCGACTGCTGAGGAAGCCGTGCGCGTGAGCACGCAGTGGATGTCCTCGAAAAACGCGCCCGCCGCCGGTCCCGATGGAAAGGTGCTTTACTCCTACGGCGCCGGGCTTCCAACGATAGTCTGCGCGCCGCTCCGCGTCTGCATCATCGAACTGCAGCCAGGCGAAAAGATCGTCGGCGAACCGCAGATTGGCGACGCTGTCCGCTGGAACCTCGCACCCGCGCTCTATGGCCACAGCGAGGAAGCCACCTCGGTCATCGTGTTGAAGCCTCAGGCGGCGGGCCTCGACACGAACCTCCTCGTCACCACGGATCGTCGCGCCTACTACCTCCGCTTGATCTCCAAACCGGAGGACTACATGGCGCGCGTCGCGTTCGCCTATCCCGAGGGCGACGAACTGAAGTGGCAGGCCCACTTCGCCGAACAGCGCGAAGCGGAAAAGCAGGCGAGCCACTATCGCGAACTCACGCCCGCAGCCGTTGCGGTCGGCAATCTGTGCTTCGACTACTCCGTGAAAGGCGGTGACGAGTATCTCCGCCCGGTCCGCGTCTTCGACGATGGTGCGAAGACTTACATTCAAATGCCGGCCGGCGTGCAGAACCGTCAAGCCCCAGCACTCGTGGTCCTCGGGCCCGACGGCAAGAGCGAGTTAGTCAACTACCGCGTGAAGGATCAGTTGTACGTTGTGGACCGGCTGTTCGACCACGCTCAGCTCATCCTCGGCGCCGGTAAGAGGGCCCAGAAAGTGGAGATCGCCCGTGAGCGAAAATAGCACCGCCAAACCAATCGAGTCGCCAAAGGGGCTCGACATCAACCCGAAAGCCCCGCCGCGAGCCCGCGTTAGCAAACGCGCCATCGTCATCGGATTTATCGGGGGAATGGCACTGCTCTGCGCCTTTGCGTGGGGCGCCCACTCGCGCAACCTGGCGCAGCACGCCTCGGCTGCCGCGTTCGGATCGAAGGCCGTGGGCCCGGCCACGTCGGCCGGCACCGAGATCGCCAAGTTGATCCCATCCGGCAGCGTCCCGCTGACACGCAACCCGGCGGCGTCTCCGCTGCCCGGCACGGACCTCGTTCCGCCAGAGGACGTGAAAGCTGCCATGAACATGCAGAATGCCCCGACTGGTGACAGGGTGATCGTTCGTCAACCACCCGTGATGCCAATCATCCCGTCATACAACCCGCAGATCGAGCCGTCCCACTCGCCATCATCCGAAGAACAGGAGCGTTCGGCGGCGCGTTCCGTCGAACAACAGGCACTCGCCGCGCCAACTTCGGTTCGCCAGAACTCCGCGTCGGCGTGGGCGCAGAACACGCAGCCCACATCGAGTTCACCAGTGACAACAGCGGGCAATCCCTCCGCTCTCATGAACTCGACCGCGAGCCGCGATGCCGCATCGTCCCAAAACACAGGCCGGTCGCCATCCGAATACGACGAGCAGAACATGCAAGCCCGCAAGGACGCCTTCATCGCGAACGCGCGCGGCTCGCAATCCGGCGACTATCTCCGCTTCATGCGCACCGCCCCGCTCAGCGCGTTCGAGATTCAAGCCGGCTGGGAAATTCCGGCCGTGCTCGAACAGTCCATCAACTCGGACCTCCCCGGCGAACTCAAGGCGCTCGTCATGTCGAACGTGTACGACACGGCAACCGGCCGCTTCCTGCTCATCCCGCAAGGCTCGCGCCTGATCGGTCTCTACGACTCCCACGTCGGCTACGCTCAAAACGGC
>PMKM01000242.1 GCA_003157745.1 Bryobacterales bacterium
CGAGATGGTCACCGATAGCCCACCCGAGGTTCCCGAGGCCACCGAAGTGTTCACCGAAGAGCGCGCCTGCGCCGTCACCGAGTACGTGGTCGCCGTCGACCAACTATGCGAAACCGATGTCGTCCCGACCGCCAGCCAACCCGAGTTAGTGCCGTCACCCCAGTTGATCAGATACTGGACGGAATACCCGCGGTTGTCGACCGACGCGCCGGTCGAGTATGTGTACGGCGTCCCCGCCACTCCGCTCGCGGTTCCGCTGGGAACGCTCGGCGTCGACACCGTCTCGGCCGGCTGCGTGATCGTCACCGATAGCGCGGCCGAGGTTCCCGAAACCACTGAAGTGTTCACCGCAGACCGGGCCTGCGCCGTCACGCTGAACGATCCGGTCGCGGTCCAGCTATGCGAGGCCGATGTCGTCCCCGCCGCCAGCCACCCCGAGTTGGTTCCGTCGCCCCAGTTGATCAGATACTGCACCGCGTTGCCATAGTTATCCGTCGCGCCGCCCGTCGTGTACGTGTAGCTGGTGCCGGTCAGGCCGCTGCCGTTCCCGCTCGGCACGCTCGGCGTCGACATCGTCTCGGCCGGCGCCACCCACGTCAGACCGTTGGTCGCCCACGCCGAGTTGCCTGTCGCGTTCGAGGCGCTCACGAACTCGTACCACGTCCCCGGCTGCTGGAACGTCAGCGACAANNCCGTTGGCGTTGGTCCCGCTCCACGACCCGCCCGAGGGTTGATGCCCCACCCATGCGCCGCTGCCCGCCGAGCTGTCCAGATACAGCGTGTTGGCGCTCGCCACGTATTCCACATGACAGCTATTGGTGAGCGTGCTCAGCGTGGAACTCGTGCTCAGGAACGGCTGCAGATACGTCACCGCCGCGGCTCCCGCGTAATCCTCCACCTGCACCGTGAACGTCTGCGTGATCCCGCTGCCGCTGGGGATGAACTCGATCACCGTTGGAACCGGATCGGACATCGACACGCTGAGTGGCGTCGACACACTCGATGTCACCGAAGTGTTCACCGACGAACGCGCCTGCGCCGTCACGCTGGACGATCCCGTCGAGGTCCAGCTATGCGAGGCCGATGTCGTCCCCGCCGCCAGCCACCCCGAGTTGGTTCCGTCGCCCCAGTTGATCAGATACTGCACCGCGTTGCCCAGATTGTCGACTGAGCCGCCGGTCGAGTATGTGTACGGCGTCCCCGCCACTCCGCTCGCGGTTCCGCTGGGAACGCTCGGCGTCGACACTGTCTCGCCAGACGGCGTAAGTGCGATCGACGCGCTCGCGGAATTCGACGAACTGCCGAGCGCCGTCGCTGTAACCACCGCCGTCTGCGAACTCGATATGGAGGCTGGAGCCGTATAGGTTGTTGTCGCGGATGGCCCCGAGGTCGACAGACTGCCGGCTCCCGATAAGCTCCAGGTGACGAACTGGTTCGCCGTGACGGTGGACGTTTGCCCCTGGGTCAGAGATGTCGGCGACGCGCTGGCGGTCACCGCAACCGCCTGGACCGCGAAGCTTCCGAAGTTTGCGCCCGAAACCGCGCCGACGCCGTTGCTCGCGGCATAGGCGACATACAGCGTCCCGGTGAACCCGGAAGGATTGAAAGTCACGCCGAAGTTCAGCGTCAACGTTGCGCCGCTCGTGCTGGCGGAACTGAGCGAGTTCGTGCTGCACACGCCGCTACCCACCGCCACCTGGAACGTATTGCTGTTGGGTTCATAGAAGATCTGACACGTCGGACTGGCGGTGTTGGAAAGATACAGGTCCAGTTGCGCAAGCGCCACGTCTCCTGGAACCGGGCCCGCCGCGGTCATGGTGAAGACGCCGGACGTACCGCTCGGCGGGACCGATCCGGTCATCGACAGCGGATTATGCTGGACATTGAAGGTCGCGCTCGCCGATTGCGGATCCGAAGCCCCGTTGACGGTCGCCGTCGCATTCACGGTGAAAGACGTAGTTCCGGTCGGCGTCGTCGTCGAGCCGGTGACTGTCATCGTGGTTGTTCCCGAACCGGTCACGGTCGCCGGACTGAAGCTCGCGACCGCACCCGGCGGAAGACTGGAAGCGCTCAAGCTCGTCGTCGAGTTGAACCCGTTCTGACCGTTGACCGTCACTGTGTATGAAGCAGGTGTTCCGATCTGCACGGGCGCGACGCTTTGCGTTCCAACCGTGATCGAATAGCTCGGCGCGGACGTGATCGTATATGTACCAGCACTGACCACGCTATCTGCCATCCCGGGTTTGTATGCTAACGCCTTGAGGGTTGTCGTGCTTGCGATACTGACCGGCGTCGAATACAGCGTTCCGTGCGTCTCCGTCGGAGTCGAGTTGTCGACGGTGTAGCGAATTGAGGCGCCCGAAGTGGTCGTGCCGATCGCAACATTCTGTGGCGAAGCGTAGGTGAGCGGCGCGGGATTGAAAGCCGGAGCCGACACCTGGTTCCCGACCGCTGCGGCCTTCAGCTCGATCACGTATATGACCCAGTAGTTCGAGGAAACGCCCAAAGTGAACGCCGCCGTCTGCGACGCGGCAGTCGCGTTCAGATTCTGTTCTTGCGCGTCGATATGCGAGCCGTCGAACTGAATCAGCGTATATCCGCTCGCCGCCGATAAGGTTGACTGAGGAGTGATCTCGTCCGCAAATAGCGGCATCACGAGCGAGCCAGCCGACGGGGTGAAACTCGCCGACGTCGGGCTCGTAGTGCTGCCGATTCTGTACCCGTCCTGAATCGACGTCACACCCAGAGCATTGCTCGCCGCGATTCCCGAATATTCGAAAACCGTGATTCCCAGGTCCGCGCCGCCGTTGCCGACAGTCACGGTGTTGGCGCCGCCCCGGACATTCGTCGCGTACCAGACCGCCATCCCCGTATAACCCGAGCTGGAAGTGAACTGCGGCAAAGCGTTGTACGAATTGCCTAGGGAATCCGACACGGTCGGCGTCGCCCCATTGGCCCACGAGGCGACCACGACGATTGCATTGCCGGCCGTATTATTGCTGCTGAACGTTGCCGTGCTGCCGGGATAGGAATGGGTGAACTGCATCAGAGAAATCCCCGCCACGCCGGAGCCCGAAATGTTCAGCGTCAGCGCAATCTGCTGAGTGAATACTGGGCTTGAGCTCGATCCGACGACCGAAAACGAATACGAGCCCGGAGCCGCGTTGCTCGCCACGGTGAGCGTCAGCGTACTTATCCCGGATCCGATCACAGAGGCCGGGCTGAAACTCGCCGTCACTCCCGCCGGTAATCCCGCTACGCTCAGCGAGATCGTCGGAGTGAATCCGCTCAGTGCGCTCACTGCGACGGTGTACTGCCCTGTACTTCCCGGACTGACCGAAGCGGTACTTTGCGCCGCCGAAAGAGTGAATCCCCCGTTCTCGATCGCGATGACCCGGCCGCCGAGGCGTATGTACTCCTTGCTGGGCTGCTGCGCGTTCAGTCGCGGGAGCAGGAAGGAAAGCAGCATCAGGGCCGCTGTAAGGGCTGCATAGCGCTGGAAATAACCACTCAATCCTGCCGCTAGTCGCTTTAAATGTTGGCTATTTCGCATGCGCAGCTTCACTCTCCGCAATCTCCGATTGCTTTTGACACACAAATTCCTTTCGCGCACGAATGTCGCTGGTGTCTTTCAAACTCACCCGGCGAACTTCGCGCTCGAAACGAGCAGACGGTTCTTTATGCTTTTCCTAATCCCTGCAGCGGGCGGCGAAGCCGCTGCCGCAAAGACTTCAATCTACCGGTAGACTGGATGAATCCCTTCCAGCCTAGGCAACTCTACTCCGTGGTGATCGACTTAGCCTACTCCAAAGACATGAGGGTAATTACGAGACCTTACTCTACTCTCGCGCCTCCCGAGCGATTGGGGCTCGGTGGCACCGGTTAATCATACACATATCCCTAAGAATCCTGGCCATTGGCCAGTAGCTTCCCCCTGCGATCTCGCCGGGGCTGGCGCCATTCTATTCTTTCCGGCGGTTCCAAATACCAGAAGTACTATTAAGCCGCAGTACTCTCATTCTGTCAAGTACTAATTCGCAGTCTTATGCCCAAAACATCTAACCCGGGCGTGCGTGGCTTTCGCAGCTCACCGTACACAGGCACTCCCGCCGTCGGCTTCGAGTAGCTTAGCTGGTAACTTGAAGATCCGAATGTGACCTGGACGTTATCATTGAATGACCAAGACTGTAACCATCGCCGAGGTAATTCATCGGTTTGTCCGCCACTAGAGACCGGACGGATAAAGATATGTCTTTTGTGTAAGTTCTCCGGTGTGTAGAAATTCTCGACGCAACCGGCAACGTCAAAGACATTGATTTGGATGCCTGGCTTGGATAAACTGGGCCCTATTATCTAACATGGATCCGCGCCATTCGTGTAGTCCCTGCTCCGCGCTGCTAGTTCTTCGCTGCCCCAAGATCGTGTGGTCGGGCAAGCTGCTGCTGGCGGTCTGCGTAGCCCTCTCTGCCTTCGCGCAGCAGAACGGCAAGCTTGCGGACTTGGCCAGCCAGGTCTCGGCCCTAAACGCCACGCTCGCTGGCGAGACGCCGGCGTCTTCGCCGATCGAACTGGACGCTCGGCTGACGCGGCGCGCGGCGCTGCTGGCCGAACTCCTCAAGACAGATCCCGGCCAGGCCATCGACCTGGCGCTGCCGGCGCAGGTCCGTCAGCGGCTGCGGAGCCGCGCGCCGGTTGGAGCAATCGAAGTAGATGGCGAGTGGCAAGGCGAAATCCAAGAGGTTGTCTACGACGACTTCGCGCATCACCGCAGCCGGATGACCTGGTATCTGAGAACGCCGCTTGAGAAGGTGGCGCTATTCTTTCCCGGTAAGCCGTCGGCGAAGCCCGGGTCGGTCGCGCACGTCGTGGGTCTCAGGTTTCCCGCCGGAATTGCGGCACTCACAATGAAACTAGTCGGCAACCCAGGAACACCGTCGACGCCGAGCTCCTGTTCGACAATCGGACCGCAGAACATTCTGGTCATACTGGTTACAACCCCAGCTTATCCGAGCTTCCCAACGGGCGAAGATGCATCGTACTTTCAAACGTGGTTCTTTGGCCCCAGCACTGGAATCGCGACCACGGACTCACTCGACGCGTTCTGGCAGCAGAATTCTTATGGGCTGACTTCCGCGACCGGTCAGGTCATCGGACCGATTTCTGTGAATACGGACCCACCCGGCTGCTCCCAGCCGGACACATCCGCTGCCCCATCGGGCGATTTCACTCAGGAGGTTCTGAACGCCGCTGACTCGCTCGTGGATCTGACCCACTTCACCCGCATCGTCTTCGTCTTTCCCGCTCTTTGTTCCTACGGCGGCACGAGCAGCGTCGGCTGCGGGAGTCTGCAGTCACCCGGCAAGGGATCCTTCACTGCCTCTGAGTCGTTGCTGCCGGTGCCCCCTGACGAAGAGCTGTACGCTTCCTTTTGGCTGAACATCATTGCGCATGAACTCGGCCACGCTCTGGGGCTGAATCATGCGAGTATCGAGGATTACGGCCCAGTCACCCTTGGCGCGCTCGACGATCCCGGCCCGGAGTTCGCCAATGGCGCGCCAGTCCTTCCCTATCCAGCGGACATACCCATTGAGTATGGGGATTTGTTTTCTGTGATGGGTCTTACTAAGTCTTATGGCCAATACGTCGCCGAGCACAAGAGCTTAATCCTGGGCTGGCTAAAACCGGGCAACTATGTCGAGGTCACAAGTTCCGGCACATTCAACTTACAGCCATTCGAATCGACGGCCGATCCGCGGGCGTTGCGCGTTTTGCGAGACGCAGCCACTGGAGCCTGGCTGTGGGTGGAATATCGGCAGCCACTCGGTGAGTTCGATAGTTATTTCCCGCTAGCGATCGAAGGCACCGACATATTCAAGGGTGCGCTGATCCACTATGAGAACCCGGATCTTGACTCGCCATTCCATTCCTACTTACTGAACTTCAGCCCCATTTCATACCCGAATTACTTCACAAGTCCCGTGCTCCTGCCAGGCCAGTCCTGGTCTGATCCACACACTCCGCTCACCCTCAGGGTCAACAGCGCGGGCTCGAGCGGCTTGTCAATGACAGTGAGCTACGATCGGCCCTGCGCCGCGATTCGGTTCTCGACGACGTCGTTTCCCGCGTCCGGCGGCAACGGAGTTATCACTGTGACCGCGCCGGACTCGTGCGCGTGGAGCGCTTCGATATTTGCCGGATGGATCACGTTGAGTGGCTCCACAGCGGGCCACGGCAACGGCACGATCAGTTTCACGGTCGCCCCAAACACCGGTGAGGCGAATCGGAACGGTTTCATCACTGTGGGGCGGCAAAGCACCGCGATCTCGCAGCTCGGCGACGGCGTCTCCGTTTTGAGCGCCAGCCCCGCCTCAGGCTCTGGCAGTTCCGGTCAGTTTACCTTCAAAATCGGCGACGCGGAAGGTTATGCAAATACACGCTCGGTAACCGTCATCTTCGAGGGCTCGCCCGAGTGCCATATCATCGTCAGCCCGATCAGTCAATCGTTAGTACTGCTAAACGACTCTGGCGCCGAGGCGTTGGGTCCGCTCTCATTCGCAACACCGGGGCAGACTGTCTCGAATGGCTACTGCTCGGTCGCTTCCACCGGGAGTTCGATCGGCGGCGCCGGCGATATCCTGACGATGACCCTCCAACTGAGTTTTGAAGCTGCGTTCGCCGGCGGTCATCGAATCGACGTGCAAGCGGCGGGCAGCTCGGCATCGTCCGGCGTTGTCTCATTTGGAAGCTGGGTAGTGCCGCCAGCCTCGGCGAATGCCGGGAATGTTGCCGTAACAATCGCGTCGAGCCTGCTGGGCTCGCCGTTCTCCGTCGACGGTGGCACCGCTGTTCAGGCCCCAGCCACGTTCTATTGGAATGCGGGCGATCGGCGCACGATAACGTGGCTGACCTCGATGCCGGGACGGAGTATCTCAACCTATACGTTCCTCGGGTGGAAAGATGGCGGCTCAAACCCGAGAACGATTACGGTCCCTGCCGCTGCGACGACTTACTCGGCGACCGTGATTGTTCGGGGTCTAAGCTATGTGATCCAAGCTATCGCTGGAGGCATGCAGCCCGCAACCTCTGCGCCAGGTTTAACTCAGGCGGTTCCCTCGCCTTCTGGAGTCACAGTAGGAGCTTTGGGAGACGTCTATTTCTCGGGCGGCTCGGCGAACAGCGTTTACCGGATGGATGGGGCCGGCGTCATGACACGGGTAGCAGGGACAGGCACCCGTGGATATGCCGGGGACGGAGCGGCCGCGACGAACGCGGAGCTAACTAACCCGCAGGGAGTCGCGGCGGATTTTCGCGGCAATGTCTACATCGCCGACCAATTGAACCACCGCATTCGCCGGGTCGCGGCCGATGGCAGAATCACAACGATCGCGGGGTCCGGCTGCTGTGGTGGCTACATCGGCGACGGCGGGCCGGCGACCGCCGCCCAATTGAACTCCCCCTCCGGCGTGGCCGTACATGGCACCGACCTCTATATCGCCGACTCCGCCAACAATGTGATTCGCAAGATCGCTCGCGACGGCACCATTACCACCGTTGCGGGCAACGGCACGGCCGGCTATTCGGGAGATGGAGGACCGGCCACCAATGCCAGCTTGAACGGGCCGTTCGCCGTGGTCGTGGATTCTTCAGGGAACCTGTACATCTCTGACCGGAACAATCACTGCATCCGCAGAGTGAGCGTCGACGGGACCATTTCAACCGTTGCCGGAATATGCTGCGCAGCGTCGTTTTCGGGAGACAACGGGCCGGCCACATCGGCTCAATTGAATAGCCCGCAGGCAGTGGCATTCGGCCCGTCCGGGCAATTCTATATCGCGGACGAGGGCAACCATCGCGTGCGCGAGGTCGCATCGGATGGAACCATCACCACTGTTGCGGGCAACGGCAGTTGGGGCTTTTCCGGTGACCGGGGACCCGCTCTTCGGGCACAACTGGACGTGTACAGCGTGGCATCGGACTCGGCCGGCAACCTATACATCACGGATGACAGAAATCAACGGATTCGAAGAGTCTCTCCTGACGGAACCATCGCGACAGTGGCCGGCGGCGCGTTGGGCGACGGCGGGATAAGTCCGTTCGCCGGCCTGAACCAGCCGGCCGGTGTCGCCAAGGACAGCGCAGGTAATGTCTATATTGCGGACACAAACAATCATCGCGTCCGAAAGATCACTGCGGGAGGCGTGATCTCAACGCTGGCCGGCACAGGCATCGCTGGCTACTCGGGCGATGGCGGACCGGCGAGTGCGGCGCAATTGGATTTCCCGGAAGGCGTGGCGACAGACAGCGCCGGCAACTTGTACATCGCCGATACGCTGAATATGCGCATCCGAAAGGTCGCGCTGGACGGAACCATCTCCACCGTGGCAGGCAATGGCTGGGGCTTTTCCGGGGACGGCGGTCCGGCGACCCAGGCCAAGCTCTTCAACCCCTGGGCGGTGGCGTTCGACAGCGAGGGTAACTTCTACATTGCGGACAGTGGCAGCAATCGCATTCGAAAAGTCGCTTTGGACGGCACCATCTCCACCGTGGCAGGTGGCGGCGTCTGCTGCGTTTTGGGCGACGGTGGACCGGCGACTAACGCGACGTTATCCACCCCGCGCGGTGTCGCGATCGATGGCGCGGGTAATCTCTTCATTGCCGACACTTACAATTTCCGCATCCGCAAGGTCGGAGCCGATGGCGTGATCACGACAGTCGTGGGCAACACGGCCAGCAGGAACTTTGCAACCGTCGGTGACGGCGGTCCGGCGATCAGTGCTGCTTTATCAATGCCTGCCAGTGTCGCGGTGGATACTGCAGGCGATATCTTCATCGCCGACACCGGCAACAATCGGATTTGTGCGGTGACCCCCGACGGGACGATCAGGACAGTGGCAGGCCGCGGCAGCTTCGGCGATTCCGGGGACGGCGGATCGGCGGTTTTGGCGGAGTTCCGGTCACCCCAAGGACTCGGCTTGGACAGCGCCGGCAATCTCTATGTCGCCGACACATCGAGCAATGCGATACGACTACTGACACCAGGGTCGAGCCCGGCACTCACCGTGAGTTCCAGACACAGCGGCAGCTTCACGGCTGGACAAATCGGGACTTACACTCTCGTGGTCAGCAGCGCGATGTCCGCCGCGCCGACCAACGGCACGATCAGCGTCACAGAGATACTACCTCCATCGCTGAAGCTGGTCTCAATGGCGGGCACCGGATGGACCTGCGATGGAAATACATGCATGCGCAGCGATTCGGTGAACGGTGACGCCTTCCCGCCGATCACGGTGACGGTGTCAACCACCGGCTCGCCGTCCCAAGTGACCAACCAGGTCACCGTTTCAGGCGGCGGCGCACCTATGAGTGGCGCCGAGGATCTGACAGTGGTGAATCCTGCATTCAGAGAATGCCGGCCAGCGGAAATGCCGCCATGCAGATGATCGCGTAGCGCCCACAATTTCGAGCCCACTGATAGGGCGGCTTCAAACGTTCCGCCCCCCGGCACTCGCGAGAATTGTTAGTTAGGGTCGGCGACAAATGGCGCCATTTCTGCCAGTGTTGGTCGGAGCCACAGACGGCGGTGCAGGGATACCCGTTGACGGGGACGCGGTAGGCACTCTGTGTCAGACTCTAAGTTCCGGTTAGTTGTCCGGCGGAATTCGGGCTATGATCGCCGCCTGCCCTGGCGAATTAGGAAGCCGTTGTCAGGAAATCTTTCATTCAGTTGAATAAGTTATGACTATTAAATGACAAAACGAGCAACTGGACCGATTGCGTGGTGATCGGATTTGCGAGACACTGCCGGCCAATCGGCGCTGATATTCTTCATGAAGCAGACTCGCCGCCTGCAACTGCTCTGGCACTGTTCGACGCAAACGTTGTATGCCGATATCGGGGGCAACTGCGGCGCGCTGCCAGCATGGCGCTCGCCGCATACGCGACGGCCCGAGATGACGAGTCCCCGGGCAGACACCGTACGCGACGCTCACCAGCGCGCCAAAGGCCGCGGCATGGGCCGTTGAAGAGAGCCATCGGAGACCAACCATGCCAACTTACTCCATCTACGAGTTCACCTGCATCTGCGGCCGGAACTTCCAGACCGACGACCCTTCCGAAATCCGTTGCCCCGACTGCGGCCGAGCGCTGGTCCTCGAATGGCGCCCGACTCATCCCGGCGGCATCTGCGCCGCACACATCGAGGAGGCACGGCCATGAACGCTCCTCAGCCGAATCTCTATCGAACGCCGAGCAAGCCCGGTTTCATGGGCTCCTATAACTGGGTGGCGAGCACCTTGGGGTTGATCGTCCTCGTCTTCTTCAGTTCGCTCGCTACTCAGTACATCGCGTCCCGTTTCCAATACCAGCCCGCACTCGGCAGCCCGCTGCTACGCAGGCCCACCTACGCTGTCTACGAACCGTTTTACTGGGCCATCTGGGGCTGGCTGTACTGCACCTCCAAAGATCCGCGCATTCGCCAACCACTGTTCGAGGGCGAAATGATCGTGTTCGGCGGCTCGATCCTCTCGGTAGCTTTCTTCTTCGTCGCCGCCGGCCGGCGCGCACGACGGCTTTCCAAAAACGCCGAAGACCTCCACGGATCGGCGCGATGGGCCACCGAGGAGGACATCCGCATCAACCTGTCGCCCTCCCTACCCATCGGACTTTACCAAGTGTCATCCGGCCCGGACGCCACCTTGGTCGAGTTCTGCCCGCCAGAGCCCTTCGGTTCGATGGCAAACGCCCGTGGCTACCGCCAGCCTGGCAACTGCCCCGACGGCGGTACACCGCTCATGAAGCCCGTCGTGGCCCGAGCTGGCGATGTCGTCAGCGTTTCAAAGAGAGGCGTGGCCGTCAACGGGAAAGGTCTACTGAATTCAGTTCCGCTCACACGCGATACCGCTAGCCGCCCCCTCACACCGTGGCCATACGGAACGTACACCGTTCAGCCAGCCACGGTTTGGGTTGTCTCCGATTACCAGCCACGCAGCTTTGACAGCCGCTACTTTGGGCCGATCTCCGCATCGCTGATTAGAAACCGCCTGCGTTATTTGCTTGTGCTGCGATGAATCCCCACTATTCCAGCTTCGGCATTGAGATTCCAGCGTCTTGCGCCTCCCAACCCACCGTTCAGACGTTGTTCGATAATTTCGCTTGTTTCGCTTATTTCGACTGTGCTACGATATTGGGTGAGGACGTCATGGCTTCCGCTCTCACTGATCCAATCTCGGTTCCGCTAGCGCAGGAGGGACAGATCCGCGATCTCCGCCGCATGATTCAGGGTGGCGAAGCTAAGCTCGTCGGGTCGGATGGGCGCCAGCTCGCAATTCCCGAGCCGGTCCATGATCTCCTCCTCCTGATCCTCAAGAACCTCCAGGCGGGCAAGGCGATTTCCATCGTGCCCGAGCACCAGCAACTCACCACACAGCGCGCCGCCAACATTCTCGGCGTTTCGCGCCCGTTTCTGGTGAGGCTGCTCGAAAACGGCGACATCCCCTTCCACATGGTCGGCTCCCACCGCCGGATTTACCTCCGGGACTTGTTGGACTACAAGCGCCGCCGCGATGCCGCCCGGCACGAGGCCATCAACAACATGGCGCGGGCGGAGATGGAGGCGGGCACCTACGACAAGGTGGTCCTTCCTGAGGGAGCCGAAGACGAGTGACTGCCGACTTTCCGGTGGTACTGGACGCATGTGTCCTGGTCCCGGCGTCACTCCGAGACACGCTGCTGCGTTTGGCCGAACACCCTCGACTCTATCTGCCGCGATGGTCGGACGAGATCATCGCCGAGACCGTTCGTAACCTTCAAGGCCAGATTGGCCTGCCCCCAGGAAAAACGGCGTATCTCGTCGATCAGATGAGGAAGCACTTCGGCGATGCCTGGGTGACGGGTTACGAGCCACTGATCGAGCAGATGCGGAACCACCCCAAGGACCGCCACGTCCTCGCCGCGGCGGTGAAGTGCGGCGCTTCCGTGATTGTCACGTACAACAAGCGGGACTTCCCGGTTGCCGCTACCGAGCCCTGGGGCGTCGAGATCCAGGGCCCCAGCACATTTCTGAGGCACCAATACGACCTCAACCCGTCGGTCGTGGTCGACAAGCTCCACGCACAAGCGCGGAACCTCGGGCGAACACTGCCAGAGCAGCTTGCCGTGCTGCGGGTCGCGGCGCCTTCCTTTGTGGAAGCCATCTGTGAGGACTTGGGCTCGGACATCGATAGGTAGCGCCGAGTTGCGCCCTGGAAGACCGAAGTACCCCGGCCGCACCGCAAGGTGATACAGATTAAAAGGAACAACAAGCCCACCGGAGCTAGCATGGCGTGCGCGCCGGCTGTCCGGAGTGGTTTGTCCAGTCGCCCGGAACTGACCGCGATTTCGGCGGAAAGCGCTTCGGCGATACCGGGTACAGTCGTGAAGAGCTGGTCGCGGAACCCCGGTCAGAGTTCCCCAAGTTCGTTTGAAGGCGATGTGCTCGGCCATCAGCTCCGCCAGGACTTCATTCTTGCGCTGGATCTTTCTCTTCAGGTACTCGATACGCTCCTGCTCGGCCTAGTGGTCGGAGCGGCCTGTGGCCTGAAGGGTGGCGGCGCCGTTTTCGGATAATTCCTTCTGCCAGCGGTAGAACACCGTTGGCCGCAGCCCCAGTTCGTCACAGAGCTGGGAGATCGGCTCCTGCTCCAGCAAATGCCGCCGCAAGATGGCGACCTTCTCTTCTGCGGTGTAGTGCTTTCGTTGTTTTGTCACGCCTTCTCTCCGTTATCTTAACGGCAGAACGCTCTCTCCATCTCCGGCTGAGGCGGAGCGTTCGCAGCCGCGCGGCGACTGCACCATCCCCTCAGGCTGTCCAGGAATTGGCGAGCAGCGTTTCGTCAGGGGCGGTCGTCATGGCTGTCCCTCGAGCGTCCCGCGTGATCGGCCATTGAGACTCTGTTCCGGAGTGTTTCCCGTTCAGCCCCTTTTCGCTCAGGCACCGCTTCGGCGCTATAGCTGCGCCCGGCGGACTGCGGGCTTCTGCTTTTTCCGGCCTCCTTCCCCAAAGCGAGTTTGGGTCCCCTTCCGCAAAATGCAGCCCTTGCCTTGGGAGCAGCGCGCCTCGCGCCCTCCGGGATGTGTGCCCCGAGCGAACGGGGCAGAAACGGAGAAACAAAATGTTCCAGAACAGAGTTACTCTCATCGGCTTTCTCGGCAAGGACGCGGAGAAACGAGCCACCAAAAGCGACATCCCCTACACGGTCCTCTCGCTGGCGACCAAGGGTTCCTGGAAGGATCGCGCCGGCGAATGGCAGTCGCGCACCGAGTGGCACCGCTGCATCGCCTGGGGTGCCAGGTTCGCGGCCTTCGCGGCGGACATCAAGAAGGGCGCGCACCTTCAGGTGGAAGGCGAGCTGCGAAGCCGCGAGTACGAGAAGGACGGCGCCAAGCATCGCATCGTCGAGATCCGAACCAAGTCGATCCTCAAGCTNNGACCGGGCCAAGCAGCAGACCGAAGCCGTTCCTCAGGAGGCGGAACCGACGGACGTGCCCTTTTAGGGGGCACGTCCAGCGGCGAGAAAGGCCGGGCAGCGCCGAAGGATGCGCTGCGTAGGGCCAAGCCGGTCACCTACGCGTCCGGAGCAGCCGCTGAATCCTTATGCACACTTGTTCCCCGAATCTGTTCCCACCATGTCCCATCGCCAAGCGCTTGATTTCAATTAGTGTTCTCACTGTTCCTCTGTTCCAAGCCGTTAGTATATGTCTCTGGAGTCTGGCAGCCGGATTCGTAGCAATTTCGGAGCGGAGACCATGACGTGGAACACCGGGAACATCCCCATTCCAGGACCACCTCTGGTGCCTGCCACTAGGAACAGCCGGGAACATACTGGGAACCCACGGATCAAGCAGTCCTCCCGTACCGCCACTCCAGGCGTGATCCGTGGCGTTCGCGGTATCGTTCCCAACCCAACGCCCTCAAGCAACGGGCCGCGCGATTCCTGTCGGTCTGGGTCCAGAGAGCGTGTGCCTTCTGAAGACACTTCTCCAGTACCTCGCTGATGGAGACGCTGGGATGACCTTCGAGCCACGGAGCGATGACTTCCTCCCAGGGGTCGCCTTCGTATCGATCGATCTGTTGATCCGATGCCATCTGGATCAACTCCGCCGTCTCCATCCACCAGACAGCTCCGGCGTCGAATCTCTCCTTTGCTTCCGCCCAAAGCTGGTCGCGGTCGTGGGTCAGTGCATCCACATCGATTCGGCCACAGGCAACCGGCCAGAACCGCCGGCCGCCGGTCTCGTCCCGGAGATACGTGCTGTGATTCACCGTGCCGGCGAAGACGCATTGCCGCGGCGATTCCATTAGGCGCATCCCGTAAGGCGGCCGGAATCGGTCTGTCGTCCGGCTCATGAACGCCTTGATGCGTGCGACCTCGGAATGGCTGAGGCTATCGAGTTCGGAAAGCTCGATGATCCACACGCCACGCGTCTGCATGGCCGCGTCTTTGCTGCCGAGATCCGCGAGTTCATCTGTAAAGTACTGGCCCGCGAGCGTGCGCAACGCGGTCGACTTGCGAATGCCCTGCGGCCCCTCCAGAATCAGGCAACAATCCGCCTTTGCCCCAGGGCGGAAGATCCGCGCAATGGCCGATATCAGCCAGCGCGAACCCACCGCGCGCGAGTACTCCGTATCATCCGCACCCAGGTAAGAAGACAGCCAACGATCCACACGCTCAACGCCGTCCCATTCAAGTCCCTGTAAGTACGTTCTGACCGGATGGAATGGATGATCTCTGGCGACGGTCTGAACCGCTTGCCCGGCGACCTCGACCGAGACCAGGATTCCTTGCCTTTGTAACCACTCCGTGGCCAGGCGGTCTTCGTGATCGGTCCATTCGCCGTTGGGAACAACGCCCCATGGCGCCGGTCTCAGAACGACTGTCCCGAATCCGAATTCGTTGAAGGCGAGCACGCCGCCCCATTCGGGCGCGTGCCGGAAGGCGGCGATGGCATTCGCCAGCACGGGCAGGATACGACCTTCGGTAGTGTTCATAGGGGGTTTGGAGCGCAGTAAGTCCTTTCTCCATGCTGTGCCGGCATAATCGACGTGACTGATAGCATCGAGAACGGCATCGGGACCAACGATGGCGAGATGATCGTCAATCCCTTTGCCTCTCGCGGCATCCCATTCCAGAAATCCCACCCAGGCGCCGCGTCCACGCAGGTGTGCGGTCAATTCCGAGCGAGCGATCCGCACGATCTCTTTGCTGACCGCGTCGGCATCGTAGGCGATGACCACTCGGCGGCCGGCCCACGTTACCCAGTCCAGATCCGGAATGGGCCCTTTCACGTCGAGGCGGTTGCCGTCCGGACCGACTGTCTTTCCGATAGTGCCGCGCCAATTGTAGATGCCGGACACACCCAGCGGAACAAACCGGGGCGGGGTTGACGTACCGTGGTGCGCCAGGCGCCAAAGGGCGAGTGTCTTGAACTCGCCCTCGGTTAGAAGGATTGGTAGCTCTGGGTTGCGCAGAAGAGACTGAGTCGTTCCAGGAACCAGATACAGCATGTTGGATCGGCCTGGGGGGCTGAGATACTTCTGCCGCGGTTTGAGCGTTCCGGCGGAATCATATTCCAGATCCGGATGATCGCGACGCAGCCGGTAGTCCCGAACGCGATCTGATCCGGGGTGGAAGTAGGGGATGAGGATGCCGGCGCAATTGCCGTTTCTCCGGCCGATGATTTCGCCGCCGGTCAAGGAATCAACCCGGCGAAGTCCTGCGCGCTCGGCCAGGACGCGGTCAATCCAGCGAGCCTCCAAGGCGGAGTGATCCGCCGCGTTCAGCTCGCATCCAACAGACGCTGCAGCGCTGCCTGGGATTGTTTCAAGGCTTTGTTCACCGCCAACGAATTCTGTGCCACCTAACGCATTTTCGTCTTCTGTTTGGTGGGCAAGGCGGTGTATACTGCCGTTGAGGAAGTTCACTTTTCACCCCATTGGGTAAGTGGCCTGCGTTGACGCGCAGGCCATTGTTGTTTGTGGCCAAGGGGTGCAACACAAAACGAGGTAGAAACGAGGAAACGATGTACCTCGATCCTACCTCGATTTCAAGGCATGATTTCGGAGATGATTGATTGGGCGAGACTTGAGTGAGTCGAGAATCCGCAGGAGAGGCGCAAAAGTCTAATAGATTCAATGATGTGACATTTTCCCAAGTTAGTCGGCGTTTGTAAATACAAGACTTATGCGTCCAAGGCGTTGATACAAGGCAACCTAACTCACTGATTCCTCGTGGCCGCTTCACGAATCCGACGCTAATGGAATAAATGGAATAACATCTTTCGTGAGGGCACTCATCAAAGGTGCCGCTCCGGCAGGAAACGGTCCGAAACCGAATAGCGCGCTCGCCAGCCAGGAGATCGCGTACAGCCGTCGCGAGGGATGCCGTTGCCGCGTCCGTTGCCGGATCTTGGTCATGAGTTCTTGCCTGACGGCGCCTTCGCGTTGACGCCGTTTGGCCGCAGTCGTTCAACCGCCGCGATATCGCCTTTTCTGGCAGCCTGGACCAGTTGGTCGTTCAAACTGGTTGTGCCAGCCAGCCCGCAGTCGGACATCTGGACACGAGAATGCCCCGAGAACAACTTTGTGCCCTCCGCGAACCCCCGCGCATTGCGCGCTGCACTGACCCAACACGCGAAGACGAGACGTTGGCAATGTCGAGCGCGGGCGCGTGTTCGATCCGGCACCATGCCATCCGAATAGATGGAGTACCATGGGACGTGATGAAGACGGTGCTGTTGCTCGCCGCGATTCCAGTATCGGCGTCGGACACGCCGTCGGGGCTGGCGCATTTCCGATGGGGAGTTTCAATACTGCGGCCTTCCGAGTGACCGCGCGTTCGGTGAGTGGGGACGGAGATCGCGTCCGGGCCGGTATCTACAATGGTCTGGCCCGATGCCAGAACGGCAAGTGGACGGTCTCTACACCCGAAGACGATCTGGCGCGGCGAGTCGTCCCGCAAGTCACCATCAGTGAAGCGTGAAGATGTCTGGGCAGCCACGGAAAAGGAACTAAGTCGTGGGATATTGCTTCCATAAGACACCGTACTTCGCGGGTCTGCTCTGGCTTGCATCGACGGGCCTTGGGCGGGAGCAGGATAAGTGGTCTTGCTCCTGCGGCGCCAATCTGCCGGGGCGGCCGGTGGCACGTGAATCGAGCCCGTACGCGAACTCGCCCGCCGACCTGCGCCCCTACGGGAACTTGCCTTCACCGTATAACGAGAACTACACGCGCCTTGTGGAATACAACGGGGCCGCGCGCGATGTGGCGACGTCAACCCCATCCGAAGTGCGCGAGGTGCGCATCGGATTCCTCGGGCCGGTCGAGAATCATCCGGATGCCCGGCTCGGCAAAATGATGCTGAATGGCGCGCTGCTGGCGATCGAAGAGGCGAACGCGGGCGGCGGGTACGGCGGCAAGCCATTCAATCTGATGATCCACAACGACTATGCGGCGTGGGGTTCGTCCAGTAATGAGATCGTGAAGATGGCCTACGACGAACAGGTATGGGCGGTGCTCGGCTCCGTCGGCGGCGATTCCACGCACGTGGCGTTGCGCGTGGCGTTGCGCTCGGAGGTCCCCATCGTCAACTCGGCGGCCACGGATCCGTCGATTCCGGAAACCGCCGTGCCCTGGTATCTCACTACCATCCAGGATGACCGCGTTCAGAGTTACACGCTGGCGCGCCGCATTTACTCCGATCTCGGCTTGCGCCGCATTGCATTGCTGCGCGTCGACGACCGGTACGGTAAGTTCGGCGTCGCCAAGTTCAAGGATGCGTCGCGGCGGCTCGGTCACCCGGTCGTCAATGAACAGCGCTATCCGGCTGGGGAAGAGAACTTTCGCCGCTACTTACAGTTCATCGACCAAGCCAATGCCGATGGCATCGTGATTTGGGGTGACGCGCCCGAAGCTGCGCTGATCCTGAAGCAGTTGCGCGAGATGGGTATGAAGCAGCGCGTGTTTGGAAGCTATCGAGTCTTTGGTGACGATCTGTTTCAGGTCGCAGGCGGCGCGGCGGAGGGCCTTGAAGTCGTGTATCCGTACGACCCGGCGCAGAACGATCCGGCTTGGCTCGGCTTCAACCACCGCTTCGAGAAACGGTTCGGCCGGCGGCCTGACGCCTTCGCCTCGCTTGCTTTCGATACGATGAACCTCTTACTGCGGTCGATTTGTCAGGCGGGTCTGAACCGCGGTAAGATCCGCGATGCCCTTGCCGCCACCGAACGCTACAGAGGAGTGACGGCCGAGATGGTCTTCGATCCGAACTGCAAGAACATTGCGCCAATCTACTTGGCGTCGATCCATGACGGGAAGGCGCAATTCCGCCGATACGGGATGGCGCCGCTTGCGGGAAAGACGGCGCACTCAGAATAGGCGGACGTGCTCAGTTGCCTGGCCGCGGTATTCCGGCAGGTGGCCAAACGCGCGGCCGGTACTGCTCGTCCACAACCAGGCTGTGCGTTCCCGGAGGCAGCACCTGGAGCGTTTTCAGAAACTCAATGATCGCGTCCTGCTCTCCCGGCGGCAGATGGTCAAAGCGTTGCCGCACCTCCAGCGCTTCGCCCGCGTGTGACTCGACCGCCGCGCGCAGGGTCGTGAAGAGTCCATGGTGAAAATGGGTCGCCGCGCTGGCGCACCCCCAGAGACGCTTGGTTAGAAACCGGCTGTTGCCTGTGGCTAAGTTCACTGACCAGGTTCCATAGTTCATGTCAAGCGGCTCAACTGCCGCGTCGGAGGGGCCCGAGGTGATGTCGTGCAGTTTGAAATCGGTGAACGCTGGAACCCAGACCATGGCGTCCTTGCCCACCGGCAGCCGGGGCTGTGGCAGAAGAGAACTGCTCAGATCGAGCCAAATCGTCTTGGCCTCGCCGCGCCGCAGAGTGGCCGGCGGATTGTACGGGTTCGGCTCCTCGAAAACCCAACCGCGGCTTTCCAGGGAAAGCTGTGGCACGTGGCACGCGGCGCATCCGATCTTTTTGAATCGTGCCTCGCCCAGCAACACCGCCGCTTCAACTGCCCGGTCGTTCGGAATCACGCGGCCCGGCACCGCCATGGCGGCCTGATATAGTGTCACTGCAGTTACATCGGCGCGAGTCAGTTCGTTAGTGATGCCGTCTCCATCTTGATCGGTATTGGTGCCGAAGCGTTCCGCACTTTGAATACCAAGGTGCTGGTTGTAGGAGTCGTTAGTGTATTCGCGGAGCGAAATCGCGCTACCGGATTGGCGCCACGGCCGGAGAATCAGGTTGGGTGGATCGAGGGAGGTATTGGTCACCAAACTCGTCCGCGGAATCCCCTGAACCTCTGAGATGTCCCATAGGCCGTCCTTCCGGCGTGTTAGTTTGCCGAACGAGATGTTCTTCGAGCGAAGCTCTTTGGTCTGCCCGAGCTTGATCGAGGAACGGATGGCTTGCAAATCGGCCGTGATCTGGCGCGCCAGCATCTCGATGTAGCCCGCACCGAACAGTCCCGCGGTGGCGCGCCGGTTCGCGGCCGTTTGCAGCGTCACGAGCTTGCCGGACTCGTCCCTGGCGCCGCGCGTCGGCACGTCGTCGGCGGCGTCGAAGGTGAGGAAATCGAAGCGATAGCCTCCTATGAAGGCGCTGGTGGCGAAGTCTCCGCCGCCTCCCGGAATCCCATACGGGGAGTTATGACAACCGGCGCAGGAATTGGCATCGGGCCCCGAGATACGATTGAAGCGGCGCGCGCCCGTGAGGGGCTGGGACGAGTCGGATAACTTGCGGCCGTTGCCCTTGACCAACGGTCGCCCGGCTCCTTCCTGGTCCGTCCAGTTCGCCACAAAGAGCCGCTTGCCGTGCTCGATCAGCTCCGGCATCGGCAGCGTGAACTCCTCGTCGTCCGCCAGGTGACGCTTCACGGAAACCTCGCGGCCGATGCGGCCGGCCGACCCAGGTTCGCCGGCGAGCAGCGTCCCCAGCAGGATCAGTCCGCAAACCATCCCCTGTTTCGCCCGTCGGGCCATATTCCCGCCAATCACGTTAGAAACCGACGGGAGCGCCGTAGGCGCTTCCGAACGCCTGATAATAATACCCACCACCCCCGTTCATCCAACTCGTCGTTCCCAGAGTGTACACCATGGCAGGCTGCGTGGATGTGACGACGTTTATCCCATCTGGCACGGCCACCTGCGCGAATTGATAGGCACCTCCGGGCAGTGGATTGAAGGAGGAAGCTACAACCGCGCTTCCGTTCAACTGCACCGATCCAACCGCGCTATTCGGAACGACGATCAGCGCCGTATTTGTTGCTGTAAGTCCCAGGCTAGACGCGGGCAGAGAGTAGAAGTAGAACGAGGTACCGAAGCTTGCAACCGGTATTAGCGGCATTTGGAACGGTTGGGGGGTCGAGCTTCCGTCTGCGTCGTCAGCACCGTAGTGCATGACCTGAATCGGCAGGTTGCTGCTGAAGTGCACTCCCGTGAAGTTCGTCCCAGTGAAATCGAACTCCTGTAATTCGCCGTGATCGAGCTGCATGGTCTGCGTATTCCCGCCGCCCAAATCGGCGGTCACGACGGTAGCGTCCGCGGCTGCCGTCACACGGTAAACGTAGGAATTCTGCAAAGTCGTGGGCGGGCCGTAAAGGTCGGTGCCCCACGCTACTCCCAGCGGGAACAGCATCGCGGAAAGATATCCCGGGCTGTAACCAGTGTTCGGAATCGACACGCGGCCGGGATCACCCGAGACCACACCGACAGGTTGATCGCTGACAACATGCGCGCCGCTCACGTCCAAGCACTGCAGATTGTAGGTTTGACCTTGGTCGAGTGCCACGGTGTCAGAGAAACTGCACGCGTTCGAGATCGTCACGTGCGTTCCGTCTCGCGAGGCAACCACCGCCAGTACGCCGGGAGATCCCGGATAGCTCAGCACGGAGTACTCTGTGCCGAGAGCGGTCACGGGAATGCCGAGCAACGTACCAGTGTTTCCCCGAAAATCGTCGACGATCGCTAGAAAGACGCTGATGTCCGCATCCGATGTGACGTGGATGCCCATGTTCTCCAAGGCTGGACCGTCGATACCGGTGGCCAGGTTCTTCGGGAGCGTAACTGTCGCCGGCGAGCCCGGCGTGACAGTACCTGTCGCCGTGAAGTTGAGGGACACGTTGGAAACGGTGAAGTTCGCCGTGGTGTCGCTCACCAGGATTAGCGCGCCCGGGTACGGTTGGACCTGGAAACCAGCGTTGACGAGCCAGAATTCCTTACCCTTGCTATGTCTTGGAGCCAGGGTCATTGTGCCCACATTTGTAGCTCCTCCAGGCGACGACGCGATAGCCGCGGAGAACGCGGTGTTGGCGACGCCCCCGATTGTTGCCGTTGCGATGCATGTCAGCGGACCAGCGGCCGAGTCTAGATCAGCAATACTGAAGCTGCCATCCGCTCCGCTGACGGCGGTCTTACCTTGGCAGACGACGGTCGCGCCGCCGTATGGAGCGTTACCCAAAACTACGACTAGGCCTTGCGCCGCGGTCAGTGGACCGGGAACGACGGTGACCGTCGCTTGGGCCGTGCTCACCTGCCCGGAACCATCGGTGGAGAGGTTAGGTAGCGCACGGACAGCCGTCTTCGCCAAAACCCCAGGCTTGTCTTCAGGACCTGACTGGTACGGCGTTGCCCGCGCTGCCACGGTTAAGGTTGGAGCCACAAATGGGCCGGTCAAGGCGTATTCGATGGGCGAGAAGGCTCCCTGCACCACCATCTGGCCGTTAACGAGGACATCGACCGTCACGCTGTCCGAAGCGACCACACTAATTGGGAGTTGCGTCCCCTGGGGCACGGTCCCGCCATCAGTCGGCGAGAGGATCGCCACGAGCCCCTGAAGCACGGCGACGGTCACTGGTTGCGCTGCGCCTACGTTTCCACTTGGATCGACAGCCTGAGCACCGATGACTAAGGTGTTTGCTCCAGGCGGGATGGAATAGGAGAACTGGTATGGCGAGGTGCTCGATGCGAATGTGGGCTGGCCGTTGATCGACACGGTCACTTGCGAGACCGCCACATTATCGGTTGCACTTAGGCTAATCGGAAGGATGGCGCCCTGAAAAACCTGGCTGCCGTTGACGGGCGCAAGAATCGTCACTGCGGGTGGCGTAAGATTCGGAACGGCCGTAATAGTCACGGTCTGCGCCGTACCTACGTTCCCACTTGGATCGACGGCCTGGGCGCCGATAGTCAAGCTTGTCGCGTTCAATGGAACGTTATAGACAAACTGGTACGGGGAGGAACTCGTGGTGAACACGGGCTGGCCGTTGACCAGAATCGTCACTTGCGAGACCGATACGTTGTCGGTGGCGCCTACTCTAATCGGGAGGCTGGCACCCTGATATACGGTGCCACCATTGAATGGCGCAGCGATCGACACCGTGGGCGGGATGGTGTCCGGAACAACCGTAACCGTTACGGGTTGCGCCGTCCCGACGTTGTCTCCGAAATCGACAGCCTGAGCGCCGATGGTCAAGCTTGTTGCGCCAACCGGGACCGCATACGCGAATTGGCAGGGTGCGCAAGACCCTGTGAGGACGGCCTGTGAGAAAACGACTTGGCTATTGACTAGAACATTCAACGCGGCAACCGCCACGTCATCGGCCGCGTTCACCGTTATCGAAAGCTGCGACCCCGCAATCACGTCGGCGCCATTGGATGGTGCAATGATCGACGCCGTCGGCGGAATCCCGTTGGTGTCCTGAGGGAATGGCGCGAATTGGCCGATGTAAAGCAGGGTGTTCCCGGCGGCGCCCTTTTCCGTTTCCCAGTCGTCGCTGGCAGTTAGATACAGGTACACCGCGTCGGCCGCGATGCCGGTCCCAGCCACATACGGGGTGCGATTCTGACTGAAAATAAGAGTCTGGAGGGGCGTCAAGGCTGGAGGCGCACTCACGTCCACCACGGGCACACCCGTGCCGAAATAGACGTCCGCGCCAAGCTCAAGATTGCCAACGACGGCGAGGTCGCGCAAGCGCCCGCCGAGCGTGAGGGCGGCAGACGTTCCCAGCACCGGCGCCGCAGGATTGGTGAGGTCGACGGACGTGAGGCCGGTCTGCACATCGGCAACGAAGGCGAAGTTGCCCTGCACTGCAACCGCGCGCGCGTCGCCGTACCAGTTGAGCGACCCCAGAAGTGCCGGCGATCCCGGCGTCGTAACGTCGATGGTAAACAGCCCCGCGCTCCCAACCGCCACCATCAGGTTTCGCGATGTGTCCAGTGCCACGCCCTTAGTGAAACCGGAAAGGGCGAGCGATCCCAACGCCGCCGGAGCCGCCGGGTTGGACACGTTAATCGCCATAATACCGGAATTGCCGTTCGCCACGTACGCCATGCCGCCACTTACCCTCAAGTCCCACACTTCGTCGCCCGTGCTGAAACTCGACTTGAGCACCGGAGCGAGCGGCGCGGAAATGTCGACAATCTGCAAGCCCGCCGTCCCAGCGGCCACATATGCGTACTGGCCCACTACCTTCAGGCCATCCGCATTGCCCGCCAGCGCGAGCGCAGCCACCACCTGCGGATTCTTGCGATCCGAAATGTCCACCACCTGCAGTCCCGCCGAACCGGCCGCGACGTATGCGTAGTTCCCGCTGATCTCGACATGGTTGGCGTACCCCGGAATGCTCACCGAAGACAGCGCCTGCGGCGTGAATCCGACAACCGTCCCTGCGACCGTGATACTGTGGCCGGGGATCGTGACCGTGACCGTACACGAACCGCTGTTGCCGGCGAAAACAGTGCCATCCGGCGCGCCGAAGTTGCAGACTGTCAGATCGCTCGATGCATAGTTGGTGCCCCATCGTGCGATGGAAGTCAGATCACTCGTCGTCTTGCCGTCGATCAGGTGGCCCAGCACCTGCAACTGCACGGAGGCCGTCCCCGAGAGCGAGTTCACGGTGAGAGTGAATGTTGGCGGCTTCACTTCGAGCGTGGCTACCGCCAGCGCCAGGTTGTAGCTCTTCGGATCAAGCGGGTCGCTCCCAGTCTGAATCTCGACGCCATCCGGGATTCCGTCGCCGTCCGTGTCCGCCAGCAGCGGGTTGGTGTGATAGATCATCACTTCGTCGCCGTCGCTGATGCCATCGCCGTCGGTATCGGGGTTATTCGGACCCGTTCCGAGCTGGTACTCCTGCAGATTCGTCAGTCCGTCGTGATCCGGGTCCTCGTTGGCCAGGTTGGGATCGTTGGGATCGAGGCCGTTCGCAATCGCCCACGCGTAGGGGATACCACTAGGAGTCGTGGCGCCGAAAACCACGTGCAGCAGCAGCATTCCCTGCGTGCCTTCGTTGGTAGCTTGCACCAGCACCGTGCCCGCCTGCACGGCAGTCACCAGTCCGTCAGTCGACACAGTGGCCAGCGCGGGGTTGCTGGTCCGGTATTGCGTGCCCGCGGTCGCCGCGGTGACGTCCTGCGTAGTGCCGTTGGACATGGTCGCGATCACCGAGAGTTGCACGGTCTGCCCGGCGCTGGTGAGCGTGACGCTAGGCGCCGTGACCGCTAGCGAGTTCGGAATAGGCGTCGTGCTTCCCAACTGGATATTCGGCAGGTTCACGACACCGTTGGCGGGCAGCGTAAACAGGTCCGACTGCCCGGAAACCGTCGCCCCGTTCTGCACGCAAGTAGCCCGCGCCCGCACCAGCCCGAGGTTCGCCGGCACGTTAGGCAGAAGCCAACTGCCGTCCGCCCCCACCATCATGTTGCGGTTGAGTATGCTCACCGTGCAGTTCTGATTCAGTTGCACCGTGCTCTGAGAGAAACCTGAAAATGGAAGGGCCAAGACAACGACCAATCCCAACGCGAAACGCCGGCCGCCGCTGAACGCGGCTCGTACCGCACTGCAACTCCTCTTGTCCAAACCGAGTCGAGACTGCATTGTATCCCCCTATCGACCGGGCGTGAGCGCGGCCGCGCTTAATCGCTACTTATTGCTTCTCGTCGGAACGTGACTTGGGCTCAGAGCCTCGGAAGGGGCCGCTGAAACCTGCTCGCGACATTTCGGACTCCCAGTCGCGTTGCAATGCGTCCTTTGTCCCACGACACAAAATCATCCGATCACTTATGTTCCTTGACGGGTTCTCCGTTTGCATCCGCAGGCTTCTCAAGCTGATTCCACTTCTTAGCTCTTGGATCGAAATGAACCGCCACCGGCAGATTCGCCAGCTCGCGGCTGCAATGCACGGTGAGACCGTCGCCTTCGGCATCAACGCGAATCTCGGAGAGCCACGAGACCGTCGCATCGTAATTGGACAGAGCCTCGGCGGCACGCGGCCACCGCTCGAAGGCGGCCGGTTCCAGATCAATCGGGAAACTGCCCAGGTTATGCTCCAGGGCGACCTGATACACGCGGAACGAGGCAGCCCCGGTAGTTGCTTTCGCCAACACCAGATAGGGGTGACTTCCGCTATTCGGCTGGGTCAGAGCCGTCATCCAGGCTTCCGGCAGCCCGCTCAAGGGCGCCGGCGGCCTACAGTATGCGTACGTGGTCCGCACGATGCGGCCCGGCCCAGCGTTCTCCGCATCCGACACCACCGCGAGAAAAGCCGTATTCGGGAAGTTCTCCTGGTCCGGATGCTGCTTCAGGTAGCTCTCCAATTCCGCGGGCTCCGGAAGAGGAATGTCCTGCCGCCAGACACTAATCATACCGTTCCGCCCCGCCGCCGCAGATGGCTGGGAGAGAATCTTGGTTCGCATGGCTCTTGACCACTTCTTGGTGCCCGCGTCGAAATGAAACGCCACTGGCGGTGTGCTGGCCAACTCGCGCTTGCAGTGGACCGTGACCCCACTGCCCTCGGATGCGACCCGAATGGCGGCGACTCCCGAGATGTCGTGGTCCTCGAAGTCCAACTCGTACGTGGAGATAGAGGGCGCTACCTGGGGCCAGCGTGCGGGAGCGCCGGGGTCCGGATCCTTGCCGCTAATGGGTGGGGCAACGAGAGGCAATCCTCCGGGGGCTGCCCGTTGAAGGTCGGGTGGGAACGCTCCGAGATCCTGGCCAAGATTGGTCTGATACGCACGAAACTCGGCGTGTAAGGAGAATGATCTCACCAGCACCACATAGAAGGAATCCTTGCCCACGTGGCGGGCGAAACCCGCCGACCACCTTTCCGGTGGCGCAAACAACCCGTTGCGGACAGTCACAGCCCAGACGATCCGGCCCTTTGTCGCGTCCGCCGAGCTGGACGCAACCAGCAAGAAGGCCGTCTCTTTGGCGCGGTGGTCATCCGGAGCCTGGCGGGCGTCCTGGCGCCAGAGCGAGACGACCATGTCGCGCCCGCCAGCGCGATATGGCTCCGAAACAATCAGGCTGCCATCTGGCGAGCCGAGGGGCGGCTGCTGGGGCGCGCCTGAAGCACGCATGGCCCAGACGGCCGACGCGGCCACAAGTGCCGCCGCTTGCGCAAAGAGGCGCCCGGTGGCAAACGCGCAAAGATTGAAACGGCGCCGTGATTTCACTTGCATTCTCCTATTGACCAGAACCCTCTGCTTCCTTATGGCCCCGTCGCCGCCGATGAAAGCTGTCGTCCGTCTCGTACATCGTTGAAACTCATTAGGCAGGATTCACTCCGCAGTGAGTCTGATCTCAAAGGGCTCAGACCAAAACCCCCGGTCTTCCACTCGACCGTTGGCAAGCTGTCGGGTGCCCATCAGGTGGAGCGCAATCTTCGCCGAATATTGTCCGGGCGGAATCGGCACGCGCCTTGGCGGCTGTCCGGCGGGGACTTTCGCGAGCGCTGCCGAGGTCTTCGCCACGAATCGGTACTCTCCTCCCGGCTCAATCGTCGTGTCTTGCCGGTAGGGGTTTGGCCTTCCTGCAATACGAGCGAAGTGACCGAGTACCCGGGCCGGGGGAGAGGGCACGTCGACGGACCGGCCTGCGGCATCGTTTAGCTGAAGCGTAAAGCCATCCTCCACATTGAAGAGAGACACCGGCCGGCGCCCACGGTTGGAGAGGACGATAGTTATTGCCACGCCATCGGAAGCTTTCTGGGATTTGGCTGTCTCGAGCCGAACCTCCAGCCCCGGAAACGCCGGTTCAGCACGGTCGCTCCGCGCCTCATCACCGAGCCGGAGACTGATAATCGGGTTTTCGGGTGTCTGTCCACCCAGGACCAGCGAGAGCGGCCCAATGGCCGCCAAACCGCTGATCACCAGACAAAATGCCCACGCCAGTTTTCTCTCTGAAGCCGTCTTGTGGCCCATGGTCTTCTATCCACCTTTCTCGCAAATGCCATTCCACTCGCCCGCTGCCAGAATATCAGGTCTCTATCTCAAGTCCGAGCACGTCGCACAAGGCGACCAACTCTGCGAGCTCGCGTATTTGCAGATCGTTGTTCGCATCGGTCTGGTTGCAGCCAGCTCGGCCTTGCCCGTGGGTGACGACAAGCCCCCACTGCCATCCGCACCGTGATCGGGCGTCGCCTCATCTAGTAACTCAGCATCCCAAAGGGGCTTCCTGCAAGCTTTGACCGCATTGGTATATTCGTCCAGCCCCTGAATCTGGGCCACCGCCTGCTCCCGTGTCATGCCGCTTGCGGCGGGCACCGTGAGCGCAGTGAACAGTGCCTCGATTGCGGCCGCCTTCGCCTGGAGAGACGGCAACAGGTGCGTCTTGTGTACATCCTCGTGGGCCTTAACGGCTTCCACCATGTTCCAGAATCCGGTCAACTGCGGGTACACTCCATTAACGAGCGTATTGCCATAGCTTATGATTCCGAGGTCATTGAGATCCACTACCTGGGCGCAGTAATTGCTGGCCGTAGTATTTCCACCTGGTCCCGTCACCTCAGATTCCGCAGCGGCGGGATATTGACCAGTTGGGTTCGGTAAAGTGCCGCGCAGATGATAGACCTCCGAGTACGTGCCGCTCAGACTGACGAGCACGGCTCTCCACGACGCCCCATCGCAGCGGGCGGAGATGGTCACCACACACGCTTCATCTTGGGTCCATCCATACTCAAGCGGCTGAAAGTCATGGGTGGATGCCACGCTCGGCTCCTGGAGGGTCGCGCTTCCCGGCGAGAAGGGGCTTGGGTTCTCGCTGAAGGGGTTGCAAGATCCGCCCACGCACTGCATGCAAACGTTACTGTTGCAGCTATGTCCCGCCTGGCCTGGGTCCGTGACGCACTGCAGCTCGCCGACGCACCACTTGCACACGGGGCAGTCGGCGACCACGCCGACGATGCTCGGATCTCCGCCGCAGTGCCAGCCCGCCTTGAGCACGCCGACTCCCGGATCGGAGACGATGGTCGAACCGTCGACACTTACCGTTCCGGTGCCTATGGCTACGAATGCGGCTAAGTCGTGATCGTAGGAATACATCTCGGTGATCGTACGTGGCGCAAGGCCTTCCGTGTTCGGCAGCGTTAGTGCGGCGGGAGGATTGAACGTCGTGCCTACCGGCTGGATCGTCACGATGAAACGCGGCTGCTGGCCGAAGCCGGGCGCCATCGGGACTTTGTCCGGGTTCACCGGCGTCGCACTGATGCAGCCCGAGAGACTGCCACCGGGGAACGTCGCCGAGCCCGGCGCCACCGTCAGCGCGAACCCAGGCGCGGCGGGCAGAGTTAGCGTCCCGCCGGTCGTCGGCCCCACGCAGATCTGATTCACCGTGTCGAGTGACTGCAAGTAGATCGGCATCCCGACCGTCGTCGCGCGCCCGGCCACCGTCGTCACGTCGAATTCGAGCGTAGGGAACTTCTTCCCGGTCACCGTCGCCGTGGTTCCGTCGGCCATTAGTTTGAACACACCCACCGGCACTTGCTTGATCGTGAATTGCCCCTGGCTGTCGGTCAGCACCGTCGGCACCACCTGCACCGGCACGTTGCCAGTCGTCCCTTGTGAGAGTGCCAGTAAGCGCATGATAACTCCGGGAATCGGAATGTTGGAGTTATCGAGCACCACGCCCGTCACACTGGTCTGCGCCGGGTTCCCAGCTACCAGCCCGGTCGCCATAAACACCGCCGGGCTTCCCGTGTTCCCATCGAACGTCGCGGTGACTACTTCGTTCCCCTGGCCCTCCACGGTTCCCAGTTGCAGGAACGCCGCCGCGCGGCCGTCGCCATCGGTCACCATCGTGATCGAGTTAGACGCGCTGCTGGAATCCTTCGGAGTCGCGGGCGGGGTCCGCAGCGGCCTACCATCGCGCGCGCTGCTCAGCACGGTCGCCGCCGCGCTGTTCAACTGCGCCGCCGTACCGCTCAACGTTCCGCCACCACCAGTGACGGTGAACGTCACCGGCACACCGGGCAGCCGGTTCTTCCCGGCGTCCACCACCACCGCGATGAACGGCAACGGCAACACTTCGCCCGTCGCCCCTGTCTGGTTCAAACCCGAATCGACGACGATGCTTGCCGGCACCAGCGGCACGCCGATGGCCGTAAAGTACACCCAACCCAGATTACCCGGAGAAGTGACATCGACGCGATTGTTGCCCGCTCCGGCGTGCGAGCCCACGGTCCAATAGACTTGAGCCTTGCCGTTGGCGTCACTAGTGACTTGCACCGAAGTCTGTCCCACGCCCGATGCCGCCACGGCCGACACAACCCCGTTGTTCTTCGCCACGGTGAATACGACCGGCTGGTTTGGCGCCGGCGCGCCGCTGCTATTGAGTATCCGCACCACCAGCGGCAATGGCAGCGGGTTCATCACGGCTCCGGTCTGATTATTGCCCGAAACGATGTGAACCTGCGAGGACGCCACCCGAGTTACAATCACCGATGCCGTCGCCGTGTTGCCCACCCGGTCGATAGCCACCGCCTGAATCGTGTTCTGCCCCAGGCTGAGCGGCGCCACGGCGGAGAACGAGCGGTTGCTCACCGTGGCCGCGACGCCATTCACCGTGACCTGCGCTTCCTGGCTGTTCACCGTGCCGACCACGATGTCATTCACCATGCCCGCCACCGTGATCGACGTCTCCGCCGTTCGCGTGCTTGCCGGAGGAGAGACAATCGCCAGATGCGGCGCCGTCGTATCGAGATTGACTTGAATCACCGCGACTGATGTGGCCCAGCCCGCCGAGCGCGCGGTTACGGCCACCGTGTTATTGCCCTCGGAAAGCGGCACACCGTAGCTGAAGTTCCCATTGACGTTGGCCGTTTCGACACCATTGACGGCAACCACCGCCGCCGGATCGCCCACCTTCCCGGAGACGGTGACCGTGGGCGTGTTGACAAAGCTGAGATTCGCCGGCGAGGCAATTGTGATCACCGGCCCGGTAATCGTGAGTGCATTCGCCAGCGAGACACTCGACCCATTCGTGGTGACCGTCACGCTCAGCAAACCCGGCGCCGCGGTGAGGGCCGGCAAAATGGACGCCGTCAGTTGCGTGGCCCCAAGCACCGTGACATTGCTTACCGCAACACTCGAACCGAAATCCAGGGTCGTTTGCCCTTGCGCGAAACTCGTATTCGTTCCGGTAACCGTGATGGTCTGCGACAGCCCCACCGGCGCCGTCCCTGGCGTGACCGAAGCGATCACGGGAGGCGGCGGAGTCAGCGTCACCGTTGCCTGAGCCGATTGTGTCGCGTCCACCGCGCTTGTCGCCGTGACCGTCACCGTCTGCTGCGTCGTCACACTGGCTGGCGCCGTGTACAGACCGCTGGCACCAATCGTCCCCGCGCCCGTCGCCGGTGCGATCGTCCATGTCACACTCTGGTTCGCCGTGAACTGCTGGCTACCACCGCCCGTCAACGTCACTGACGCCGGACTTACTGCCAGCGCCGGCACCAGCGTGACCGTCGCAGTCGTCGACTGCGTCGTATCGGCTGCGCTCGTCGCCGTGATCGTCACCGTCTGCTGCGTCGTGATCGCTGCTGGCGCGGTGTACAGCCCGCTGGTGCTGATCGTCCCCGCGCCCGTCGCCGGCGTGATCGTCCACGTTACGCTCTGATTCGACGTGAATTGCTGGCTACCGCCGCCATAGACCGTGGCCGTGGAGGGCGAAAGTGTCACTCCCAGCGGCGGTTCCAACGTGATCGTCGCCGTGCCCACCACCGTGCCGCTGGCCGCGCTGGTGGCTATTACGGTAACGCTCTGAGCGGTCGTCACCGTCGCTGGCGCAGTGTAGATGCCACTGCTACCGATTGTCCCCGCGCCCGTCGCTGGGCTGATCGTCCACGTCACTGCCGTGTTCGTCGTGTTCGTCACCGCGGCCGTGAACTGCTGCGTGCCGCCGCCGTAGACTGTCACCGTGTTCGGCGACACCGTCACAGTGATCGGTGGCTCAAGCGTGATCGTCGCTGTCGCGACCGCCGCGCTGCTGGCCGCACTCGTGACTGTCACAGTGACGGTCTGAGCTGTCGCGACCGTCGCTGGAGCTGTATACAATCCGCTACTGCTGATCGTTCCCGCTCCCGTCGCCGGGCTGACCGTCCACGCCACCGAAGTGTTTGTGCTGTTGGCGACTGTGGCCGTGAACTGCTGCGTGCCGCCGCCGTAGACTGTCGCCGCGGTTGGCGACACTGCCACCGTCACCGGCGGCTCCAACGTCACCGACGCCGTCGCGACCGCCGCACTGCTGGCCGCACTAGTAGCGGTTACCGTGACCGTCTGGGTAGTCGTCACTGTCGCTGGCGCCGTGTACAATCCGCTGGCGCTGATCGTTCCGGCGCCGCTCGTTGGACTGATCGTCCATGTCACCGAAGTGTTCGAGCTGTTCGTGACCGTGGCCGTGAACTGCTGCGTTTGGCCGGCGTAGATTGTCGGCGAACTGGGCGAGACTGCCACGCTCACCGCTGGCGACAACGTTACCGTCGCTGTCGCGACAGCCATGCTGCTGGCCAGGCTGGTCGCCGTGACCATAACGGTCTGCGCTGTCGCGACCGTCGCTGGAGCGGTATACAGTCCGCTGCTGCTGATAGTTCCCGCGCCCGTCGCCGGATTGATCGTCCATGCCACCGAAGTGTTCGTCGTGTTCGCGACCGCGGCCGTGAACTGCTGCGTGCCGCCGCCGTAGACTGTCCCCGTGGTAGGCGACACTGCCACCGTCACCGGCGGCTCCAACGTCACCGACGCCGTCGCGACCGCCGCACTGCTGGCCGCGCTGGTGGCGGTCACGGTGACCGTTTGCGCTGTCGCGACCGTCGCTGGAGCTGTAAACAATCCGCTGCTGCTGATCGTTCCCGCGCCCGTCGCTGGGCTGATCGTCCACGTCACTGCCGTGTTCGTCGTGTTCGCCACCGTGGCCGTGAACTGCTGCGTTCCGCCGCCGTAGACTGTCGCCGTGGTAGGCGACACTGCCACAGTGATCGGCGGCTCAAGCGTGATCGTCGCTGTCGCGACCGCCGCGCTGCTGGCCGCACTCGTGGCTGTCACCGTGACGGTCTGCGCTGTCGCGACCGTCGCTGGCGCAGAATACAATCCACTGCTGCTGATTGTTCCCGCTCCTGTCGCCGGGCTGATCGCCCACGTCACCGAAGTGTTCGTCGCGTTCGCCACCGTGGCCGTGAACTACTGCGTGGCGCCACCGTAGACTGCCGCTGTCGTCGGCGATACGGTTACCGTCACTGGGGGCTGCAACGTCACCGTCGCCGTCGCGGACTTGGTCGAATCCGCCGCGCTCGTCGCCTTGATCGTCACCGTCTCCTGCGTTGTCACCGTTGCAGGCGCCGTGTACAACCCGGCCGAGCTGATCGTTCCCGCGCCTGTCGTTGGGCTGATCGTCCACGTCACCGAGGTGTTCGTCGCATTCGCCACTGTCGCCGTGAACTGCTGCGTCCCGCTCGCGTGCAGCGTGACCGTCGCTGGCGACATTGTTACACTCACCGGCGGCTCCAGCGTGATCGTAGCGGCCGCAGACTTGGTCGAATCCGCCGCGCTTGTCGCGACAATCTTCACTGTCTCTTTCGTGGCGATGCTCGCCGGTGCCGCGTAGAGTCCTGTTGCGCTGATCGTTCCCGCGCCTGTCGCCGGGCTGATCGTCCACACTACCGCCGTGTTCGTCGTGTTCGCCACAGCCGCTGTGAATTGCTGTGTCTGACCGCCATACAGCGTCGCCGTCGCCGGAGTAACTGCCACCGCAACCGGCGGCTCCAATGTTACCGTCGCCGTCGCCGTCTTGGTCGAATCCTCCGTGTTCGTCGCTGTGATCGTCACCGTCTGCTGCGCCGTCAGCGTTGCTGGCGCCGTGTACAAACCCGCCGCCGTGATCGTTCCCGCGCCCGTCGCCGGGCTCACCGCCCATGTCACTCCAGCGCTGCAAGCGCCCGCCACCGCCGCCGTGAACTGCTGCGCTTGACCACCGTACAGCACAGCAGTCAACGGAGTCACCGCCACGGAAATACCCGGCAGCACCGGCGTAGCGCTGTCCAGCTTTATGCCAACCCCACCTTGCAGGCTGATCGTCCGCGCGATGATCGCCACATTGGCCGTGCTGGTGGCGCCGTTGTTGAAAGTGAGCGCGGTGGTGGAAAAGTCGAGCGCGCCCGTAAGTTTCATACTGGCGCCGCCGCCAAAGGAACTGCCCAGCGCCGTGTTATTGATCGTGCGGTCTTGCAGGAACAGGATCCCTTGATAAGTCCCCTGCGTCGGCGCCGACAGGTTAACGGACATTCCGTTGTTGGTCGTGACTAACTGGTTGTTCGTGAAGCTGCTGCCCGTGACATAGAACGTGACACCCGTACCACTGACCTTGCCGCTTCCAAACTGGATTCCACCACCATTGATGATATAGACGCCCGGATTGAAATGCGCCGTCACTCCGTTTGAGACTGTGAGCCCGCCGCAGTAAGTGCCCGGATACACTTCGTAGGACCCGGTCTGTCCCCATTGCGTGTAGTCGGGATGTGACAGACAGGTTCCAATCGAAGGGGCCGGTACCTTTGCGAATGGGTCCGCAGCGGCTAACGCTCCGGTCACGGGCGTCGGCGTCGCACTGCCTCCATTGTTGATCGTGTCACCACCCACGACTTGAATCGAGGAGGCCTTGACCGTCGCGCCGCCGGTCACCGACAGTGCCGTCGAACTGTTGGAGTTGACGTTGAGACCGCACTTGTTCAGGTTAACTGCGGCCCCATTCCCCGCATTGAACGCCTGATTGGCGTGCGGATCGGTGACCAAAAGGCAGGATTGGCAACTCTGCGAAAATGCGGGCGTCACCCCGAACGCGAGGGCCAGCGACAAGCAAAGCAAGAGTCTATTGGATAAGCGGCGGCAATCCATGACGAGTTAACTCCGCGTTCGTTTGGGAGGCAGCCGCTCTCCGAGTGGCACAATATGGGCGTCCGATGCAACGGAAGTTATCAGACTAGACTATACGTCCTGGTATGTCAATAATGTCCGCGATAACAAAAGCCATTTTCTGGTACTCTCATTTTTTGTTTCGGGCCCGATTTTCGGGCTCTCCGCAGAATTAGTGAAAACGGTCAAATGCTTGGGATTCAAAGAGTTGGTGGTTTTCGTGGTTGCATGGTCCGGAGGAGAGCCGGCTCCACTAACGCGGCGTCACCATCACCGCTGGGTTTCGGGCTCCTGTGCGGCGGCTCCAATCGCCGGGCAGAAGTGGATAATCACGTGTAGAATCAGTGAATTACCTCTCCGGATATCGAGCCTCATCCAGCGTTGGCATCGCGGCGCCCAGTGCCCAACGACCGCGTGACGGGTCGCGCCCTCGGGCAGGCTCACTAGGTGCGTCGGAACTCTGTGAACCGGGGCTTTCACAGAAGGGCATTCGCCAGCGCTCCCAGCGCACAATCATCGCAGCCGAAATCCCCGAGTGCCAGACATCAATGGATTTGGGGTGTTTCACTAATTCTGGCGGAGAGCCGATTTTCGCAATTCCAGAGCCTGTCTCGCCGCTCTTCCGTTTGAGTTAACGTTACTGCGGCGCCGGTTAAGGTTGACTGCGACCCCGTTTTGGAGGAACCGCGCGTCTCGGTGACGGCCTCGCGCGAATCCGGCTACAGCCCGTAGCCGACGCCGCCGCCGATCAGCGGGTTCTCTCCCCCGCGGCGCTGGTGCCACCCGTGTGGCATCGCCGGTGAGCACCTTCTGGAAGCGGAGCCCCGCAGTGGCGACATGCCCGTCGCGAAGCCCCTACCAGAGGCGTTTCGGGAGAATCCGGCCGTCCTGGCATTTCGCTCGATGTCCTCGCACCCCGGAGGTAAGGTCCAAATGCGTACCGAGAACGCCCATTAAGGGGAGTGAAATGACCGAGTTGACGATAGTAGACAAAGCGGCGGCTTGGCGCAGATTGAAGGTCCTGGTCCTAGGCTCTTCACCGGGTTCACGGATCGGCCCCGTCTTCGAAACCTCTGGGGCGTCTTGGCCGACGCCGACGCGTTATCAGATCGCCCGGAGCCGGCCGGCTCCTCGACCTGCGAGAATCTGGAGCGAAGGTGGCCCTGCTGGCAGCGGAAATCAGGGTCTTGTAGGCTGATGCCCACGCCGCGCGGTCGCTTCGTGCTGGCGGCTTTCGCGGTCGCAACCGAAATTCGCGTTCGTCATTCTTCGCCATGGGCCACCAAGTCCTGCATCGCCAGCTTCGAGTCGCCGACCATCGCTTGCCCGGCGGTCCTCAGCAAGCGGGCATGACGGCCTCGTGCCCGCGCGACGGCGGCTTTCATTACTTCCCCGCCCGGCTCGGGAAGGCACGTCAACAGAATTTTGGCCAGGCTGTCCACGAAGGCGAACAGGGCCTGCTGCGCTCGCCCCAGGCGAAAGACCTCTCGGCGGACTTGCTCGACGCTGGCGGCGATTCGCTCTTCGGCTCCCACGAGTTCCGCGCCGCGGACCGACAGTTCCTGTTCCACCGAATGGCGGATGAACGCGGTCGGCGATGAGAAACCCCGCTTACGCGCCGCTTCTTGAATTCCTTGGTCGGTCGTCTCGGAAAATCGGATCGCTCGCTGGGCCATGCGCAACCCCCTGTCACTTGTATAGGTCTTGGCAGAGGCGGTCCGGGACAAAAAGCATCGCAAAATCGACGGTGCATCCCGACCGGGATGCAGGCCCCTCGAAACGCATCCCGCCAGAATCACAACTGGAGCAATAAGATACGACCAGAAGAACCCACCGACACATCCCACCTTTATGTTCCACTACCGGGTGTTTGGTTGCCTGGGAGCTGTGTTCGCTGGTGGTCGCTATCACAATCTGTTGCACTTTGTTCACAAACTGTTGCACTCCCTCGCGCCGGGTCGATAAAGTTGCAGACTGTTCACAAACTGTTTGCAGACGGTTGCATTTCACAAAAATGCTGCAAGTTGAATGTCCCGGATCGCTCTCGCCATTTCCTTACAAGTGAGGGGGCAGTATCGGCGAACTCGATGGGCACTACTGCACAGCCGCGCCGCAGGAAATCAAGATTGGACCTTGTGCACTTGCGCGCCCTCCCCTCGACTCAACCTGCCACCAAGATCGGGCAGGTGATCTGGGCCTGGGCCGAAATCGAGGCTGGCTTGGCCGCGGGCATGAAACTCAAGGAGGTCTGGGAGGCCGCCAGCCTCGACGGCCTGGAGATGTCGTACGCGCAGTTCCGCGTCTACATTTCCAGGCTCCGGCGCCGCCGGCAACGGACAGCCGCAATCTCGCAGCAACCGCCGCCGCCCGTCGCCAATAGCGAGCCCGGTCTGTCAGTTCCGCCGCCGGCCGATCCATTCCGCAACCTGCGGGAGCAGCGAGAGAGAAAGAAACAGGCGCTATTCGAGTACGATCCGTTCTCAATCGGCAAGATGTCATCGACTGAGAGGGGCGTTGCGAAAACTGGATCCCCAGCATCGGTTCGCAAATTCGAATATCCTGCCGGCCCGCCAGACGAAAGCAAACTGATCTGAGGCCTGCATTCGGAATAATCTGCTCGCCCGTTGTCCCGAACTGCCTTCGCCATTTCCTTACAAGTATGGAATGCTTGATCGCAGGGAGAGTCTCCAGTCGTTTGCCGACTGGGCCTTGGGTGACGATTCACCAGGGAGAGGGACATGAGCACTGAGTCGTCCGTGATGAATCTCAGGCAGGCCGCCGCCTACTTGCAGGTCTCCAAAGCCCATCTGTCCAACGTGATTCAGGGCAAGGTCCTCGGCGTGCCTCCCGTGCGCTCCTTTCGCCTGGGACGGCGCATCCTCATCAAGCGCGAATGGATCGACGACTGGCTGGAAACCGCCGAGCATCAGGTGGTACGCTCATGATAAGATCCGAGGCATGCCGAGTATCGCCGCCTTCGACGCAGGAAAGAGGCGAAGTAATGCGTCGAAAGCGTTTTCAGAAAGGCAGCCTGCAGACCCGCACGCACGGGCGTCATCGTGTGTGGGTTGCCTTCTGGTGGGAGGATGGCATCCGGCGATGCAAAACGCTGGGCCGTCACTCCCAAATGACCAAGGCGGAGGCGGAAGGCGTGTTGAGCGCAATTCTGCAAACCGTCAACAGCGGCGTGGCTCACACGACGAGAGCAGTCTACACGTTCGAGCAGTTCACCGAGGACGTGTACCTGCCGTTCTGCCGCCGCAGTTGGAAGGAATCCACTGCGGGCACTTCGGAGCAGATCGTCAGACGCCATCTCATCCCAAAACTGGGGATGTCCCTGCTTCACGGGGTGCGGCGGGAGGAGTTGCAAGACCTTCTCGATGGAAAGGCGTCGGATCTCTCGTCGAGCGTAGTCGCTCATCTGCGGTGGTTTCTGAACGGGATTTTCAAGCTGGCTCTGTCCGACGGGTTGGTACTGAGCAACCCGGCAGCCGAGCTGAGGATTCCGAGAAAATGTCAACCGGGGCGAACGATGCGCCCGCTGACGGAACAGGAGGTGGCGAAATACCTTGGGGTGTTCTACCTCAGGGAGAGATTGATCGCGCGGCTGGCGATCTTCGAGGGACTTCGTCCCGGAGAGATTCTGGCGCTTCGCTGGAAGGCGCTCGAAGGCGACACCATCCGGGTAGAGGAGCGCGTCTACAAACGGGTTCTGGACACACCGAAAAATGGAAAGACCCGCGAAGGCGCGATTTCGGACGGCACGCTCAGCTTGATTGTCGAGTGGGCCGGCTTGGCGGAAGAGCCCTCGCCGGATGGGTTTGTTTTTCCGTCCGAGACGCTGAAGACGCCCCTCTCGCTCGACAATCTTTGGCGAAGGTGCATGCAGCCGAAGCTGGAGAGCGTTGGGCTAGACTGGGCGAGCTTTCAGGTATTGCGAAAGACGAACGCCAGCCTGTCGCAAAAGGCGGGTGTCGATCCGAAAGTAGCCTCGGACCAACGGGGCCACGGACTGGGCGTGAGCATGGAGGTGTACACCAGCTCCGACCTGGAACAGAAGCGAGCAGCCGTGAAGAAACTCGAAGCCGCGGTGCTTCGAAAACCACAACCCGAAGATCAGGTCGCCTCAGCGAACCTGGCTTAATGGAATAAACGGAATAACGAGGAATCGGTGGGCGCTTCCAAGTTATTGAAAAGTGGAGCGGGAGACGGGGCTCGAACCCGCGACGTCCAGCTTGGGAAAATACTGTTCGAATGAAAACAAACGACATATGTGCCCAAAGCGGTGATAACTGGCAACTTGCAGCCACGCGATTTCAACCACTTACAGACCGCCAGTTCCTTAACGCAGTAATCGCAGTAACGGAACTGGTCCAGCTTCCCAACCTTCTTTAGAAGTCCCTCGCACGACGTGCGCCGGATGCTGTCGGCGCGGTGCGAGGTGGTCATTGTACGGTACACATTCGCTCGGTGTATTCCTGGGAAATCAGCCGATGGAAGACGCAGGTTCCGTCCTGCGCCGGACCCACGGCGACCTGATTGTATCCAAGCAGAAACTCGAAAAAGTCAGGGGCATCGAAGTCGTTCGCATGAACCGCGAGCAGGGGAGCCAGGCGCTCTGCTTCACCTCGCGGCCGTTCGTGCTCTGCGGCCTCCCAGTCCGGCGACTGCCGGCGAATCAACTCCTTTACGAACGCCGAAACGGACACTTCGTCCTGCAACTGACCGGGCATCCCGAATACGGCGTACCGTTCGGCCAGGACCGGATTGTGCCGATCTTCCTGGCGACACTGGCCGTTCAACAGAAGAGCCAGGTGATCCGGTTTCGCAGCGCTTCGGAGATGTTGGAAACGTTCGGAATGCACAAGGGCGGCAAGGAATACCGCCGCCTGATCGAGGCCTTCGAGCGGATCTTCGGAGCCACGATGTTCTTCGGCACCGATACGCTCAAGGGCGGGGCGAAGGTGGTTCACCGCTCGCGTTTCAACTTCCTCCGTGAGGCGACAATTTGGTACGCCCGAGATGCCAACCAACCGCCGCTCTCGGACGCGTTCGAGAACGTGATTGTCCTCAGCGACGAGTTCTACCAGGAGATCACTGCTCACCCGATTCCAACCGACCTGAACGCCGTGCGCGTGCTGTCGTCATCACCGGCCACCCTGGACCTGTTCATGTGGCTCTCGTACCGTTGTTTTTCAGCGAAAGGAGAAGAGGAGATTCCCATCTTTGGCACGCGGGGCTTGGCCGCGCAACTCGGGAACACCGAGTATACACGACCCCGGAAGTTCCGCGAAAAGCTCGAAGAGTGGCTGACGTCCGTCCGGACCATGTGGCCGGACTGCCCGGCCCGTCTGTCGTCCAGCGGAACGTGCCTGATCGTAAACCGCGGCTCGGCCGTCGCCCGCGCTTCCTGATCGCTGGCTGAAGCGCCCTCAGTCTGACCGATTCTGACCACCGTTGCTCTCGCCGGGCACCGCACAGGATGCGTGTGCCCGGCACGGGACTTTAGGGGCGCTTGCTGTAAGTTATTGACAGCATTGGATCGTGCCGCCCGCACACAGCCACAGGACCGATGAACGACTTTGTCCACTGCACAGCAGATCGAGACGCCGCTCTGTGCTGGCGGCGAGAACGGCGGTCTGACTGTGACTCACTCCCCTGAGGTAGCTATTCCGCGAAGGATATCGAGCCGGTTCTTCGGTGCGTTAGGCGCCAGAAACGCAGGAATCGTGCTAGCGGTTCGCCTCGGTCGCTGAAGAAACTCCGCGGGCCACTCGGTGATTCGCGGTCGCTTGACATGGACGTAATCCCCAGGTTGCGGCTCATCAATGTGCTCGATCTGCCGAATGAGAGCGAGTGGCTCTTCAGCGCCCAGAGTGCGGTCGGCAAACGCCGCAGCTTCCGCGTATGTGGAGAAGGCGTAGTAATAGTCGTTGCCGTCTTCGGAGTCCACTGCCCCGCGCTCTGGGTGGCACCACACGCGATACTCCAGGACCTCGTCCCAAACAAATCCGCCCCCACCCTCCGCAATGGCCGGGTACGTCCCAACCAGACTCGGGTCAACGACCTCAGGGTAATCGCCAGCATCCATAGTCTGTTCTGACCCAAAGCCATCATAGCCAACGAGGCCTTTTTCCCGCTGAGCGGCGGCGGTTTGGTTCCGATTTCGGCGGCTTCCACATTTCCACTGCTATGCGCCGCCTACTACTGGTCTTACCGTCAGGGAATATAGGTATATATAGAAGAGCGCCCCTNNGCGCCCCTAAAGTCCCGTGGAAAATTTCTTTATCCACAGGCGCTTGTGGAAAAGCGCCCCTAAAGTCCCGTGCGTGCTCAGGCGCTGTCAACGCCCCCCGTGATCGCGACTTGTTGGTTCGCAGCCGAGCGGCGTGCTCCGAATGGCACCGTCCCCAATCATATGTGAAAGTGACCGAAATGTGGTCACTTTCCAATATGAGTGGGGGGCCGGAAAGGCGGCTTCCGGCGGGATGGACTCGAAATGCGGCGGGGATCGACGGCCCGTCGAACCATCCGGGATTTCCGGATAGTTGCCGCCTGGCCTTCACACCTGCTCAGGTATTGCCTGAGCGTTCGCGTTCGGAGCTTGCTGGCTGGCACGGTCAGGAGCGCGTCGAGCAAACCTGTTTATTACCATGGCCACGATAATTACCACGGCCATGGTAGCTACCTCGTGCGGGCTCCTGGGCGAGCACCATCGACGCGCGCTACGGACCGCCGTCAGGCGTCTTCGGCTCCCTCGGGGAGAACTACCCTGTCATACGTGCCCGCCTCGGCTTCGAGGCGCGCCATGTTGTTGATCGCCTCATGGCGGCCGGCCTGAGTCGCGTATCGCATCGGCCTTTGCGGCCATTCTGGCCGCGATCTCGTCGAAGTGCCAGGGGCGGAAGTCGTGCGTATCAACGCCAACATCCATGGAGAGCGAGACCGGATCGTCGGGCAGGCGGCCGTGTGAATGACCGTAGAGATGCCAGGACCCGCGAAACGAGTGATGCCACACTCGCATTGCGTAGTGACACAGCACAATCACCTGGTCGTTGACCTTCACTTCCGCGAGCGGCTTCCACCAGCGGAATTCCGGCGAGATCCGCTTCGTGCCGGCGTCATGGTTGCCCTCGACGAAGAAGACGTTCTTGCACCGGATTCTCTGGCGGTAGGCCAACGCATCTCTGCCCGTGCGGCAGAAGTCTCCCAGGAAGTACAAGAGGTCCCTCTCGGCCACGGCCGAGTTGAGCCGGTCGAGGATTTCGCCATCCATGCTCTCCGCATCTGCGAAGGGCCGACCACAGTAGCGGATGATGTTCGTGTGGCCGAGATGAAAGTCGGCAGTGAACCAAGCATTGGGCATGGGAATCCACCACCAGCGTAACCGAGAGCGCGCTGTCGCCCAAACCGAGCGAACTCTCCAGTCATGTCTGGATACTCCAGTGAAGGCCGGTGCGGTTTTTAGCTTTCGTGTTGTAACCAGTTTTAGCTTATCGTGTCGGACGTGTAGCGCTCTTGGCCCCAAACACAACAAAAGCCTTGGGATACACATTGGTCAGACATGACTGACCAATTCGGCCCGCCCGCACCAGCCGACTCGACGGCTTGACAATCCTAAAGCTATATAGCTATGCTGTATAGCAAGAAGTGAGGCTCCATGATGAATAAAGCTCGCGTCTTTATGAGCGGTAGAAGTCAGCACGTCACCATTCCGGCCGCGTACCGTTTTCGGTCCTCAATCGTGTCAATTCGCCGCGACGCCCAGACCGGCGACGTAATTCTCTCCGAGGTTCCTCCTTTGGCGGACGTGTTTGCGGCGCTGGATGCTGCCCAACTTCCTGCCGACTTCCTCAGCGAAGCCGACCGTGATCGGAGACCGCCCCAAGACCGTCCTGCGCTCGATCAGCTCTTTACTGATGAGAGCGCGGAAGGCAAGGCGGAGAAATGAGCGCGTCCACGTACCTCCTCGACACAAACACGTTCAGCTACATCGCCAAGGGGAATTCTGCCGCGGCCCGGCGCGAGTGGATACGGCTTTCTGGCGATCGTGAAACCACCGTCTGCATTTCCGTCATCACGGAAGCGGAGGTCCGCTACGGCATGGAGAAGCACGCGCTTTCGCGCGAGCGGACGGAGGCCATTGAAGGACTCCTGGCCAACGTGCAGATTCTCCCGTGGGGTTCAGAGGAGGCCGCCGCTTACGCGCGCACCAGAGCCCAGCTAGAAGCGAAGGGAATAACCCTCTCCGCGATGGACATGCTCATCGCCGCTCAGGCCATCGCGGCCGGCGCGGTTCTAGTCACACGCGACAAGATCTTCGAACAGGTCCCGGACCTTCCTGCGCCCACCAACTGGGCAACGGATCTGTAGCTACGCCGTCGCGGTATGTTCTAATGGCCCACGCCTCGCGCGACTCAGTGGCGCTCTTCCTGATCGACCACCGTCCAGCCCATGGTGCCGAGCGCCGAGCTGGTCGAGGAACGGCTTTTCGACGTGAAGGTACTCAGACATCGGCAACTCTCTGCATAATTCTATGACTAAACCCGAGGATCTTGGCGACGACAATGTATAGACAACACCTTGAAGATCCGTCGTTTACGGACGGAGCCCGCTATTCCTGCGACTAAAACTCGTTCGAATCCCCAGCTTCTCATGCCTGTTTAGGCAGACGCCATTTCGCCCACCGAGAAGTGCCGTCCGGCACGATCTTACCGTCGTCTTCATCTCCTGAAGCAGTTTGCCTGCAAACCGCGTCTTCTGATTCGGCTCCAACGCATAATCGCGGTCGGCGCGTTCTGGTCACACGCGACAAGATCTTCGAAAAGGTTCCGGAGATCCCCGCGACCGCCGACTGGGCTACTGGTCTGTAGGTGCCATCACTCCGCCGCGAGGACATCATCTAGCGTGGATGCTTTAACGAACCGCGCGGGATTCTCGCCGTTTTGCAGGGCCTTGAAATGGGCTTTGCCGCAGTCAATCTTCGCCTGCTCCTTGCCCCGGATATCATCGTCGAAGGGGCTGCTCTTGGTTTCGACAACGAAATAGAGGCGCTCGGTTCCGTCGCGTTCGATAAGAACGGCCCAGTCCGGGTTGTAGGAACCCAGCGGCGTCGGCACCTTGAACCAGCCGGGGAGCTTCGCGTACACCTTTACATTCCCGTCTTTTTCCAGACGGTCGGCGAAGCTCCGTTCGATGTCGGAGTCGTACACCACATGCTCGTAAACGGACTTCTGCGCGTCGGCGAGCATGTTCTTGAGGTATCCGGTCAGTTCTTCCTGCTGGAACAGTTCCTGCGCGTAGTAGAACTCGTCTCCGAGACGCTGATATTTGATGCCGTCCACCAGCGCCATTCGCTTGCGCCGGTTAATCGCCTCGGCAGCGATTTCGATGAACTGTTGCGGATTGCGGGTGAAGTCGTTGAGCCGGAGGCTCCCCGCCAGAATCCGCTGAATGCTGCGGCGCGTGAGCTGGGTTCGGTCCTGCAACTCCGTGAGGATGTCCGGGAGTTCGATGTCGTCTTCGTTGAGGATGACCGTGGCGGCCCCGGCGACCTCGGTGGCCTCGACGCCAGCCTTGCCGATCGCGATATCGGCCTTGCGCCATTGGAGCCGGGTCTTCGCCACTGGCGGCGCGTTCTTCAGCGCCACCACGCAGTCGTCGATCAGGCGCTCGTTATCGAACAGCACGCGGTAGGTCGTCTTGTGTTTGATGCGATCCCACAGTGCCTTGAACTCGGCGCTCTCCAGTACGGCTTGGCGCGTGTGAACCGGCCGGCGCTCGTCGGCGTTCTTGATCTCAAGGCGGCCGGACAACTTTCGCAGGATCTCGACGATCTCGGGACGTTGCGCGGCAAAGGCATCCGGCAGCGGAAGGACGCCTTCCTTGAGCACCTTCTTCAGCGAATCTTGCACCTTGCCCTTCGCGTCAATGTACCCCTGTTGCCGCAAGTGCTCCCACAGCGCCTTGGATTGCTCGAAACCCAAGGGTGCCGCCGCGCCTTCCTCGCCTTTCACGGCGATGCCGGCGAACTGGTGCGTTTCCACGATGCCGAAACGAATGCCAGTGTCTTCCTCGATCTCCTTCTGAAGGTTCTCCGCGAACTGCTCGAAGGATTCGGTGGCAACAACGGTCAGCGTGTTCACATCAAAGCCGCGCAATCGTTCACCATTCTGATTCACGCATAGGCGCAGACCGCGGCCGATGGTCTGACGCCGCTCCCGCTCCGTCTGGATGTCCCGCAGCGCGCAGATCTGAAAAACGTTTGGGTTGTCCCAGCCTTCGCGTAGGGCGGAATGGGAAAAGACGAACTTCAGCGGCGTCTCGAAACTGAGCAACCTCTCCTTGTCCTTCATGATGAGGTTGTAAGTATCGTCGTCCGCTTTCGAGTCTCCGCGCGTATCCTTGTACAGCTCAACCGTCTTGCTGCCAACCTTCTTTCGGTCGATGGAGAAATAGCCATCGTGGACTTCTTCGGCGGCCCGGCTCAGATCGACTTCCTGGAACAGGGTGTGGTACTCCGGGTATCGGGCAACCCTCCGATATTCCTCTTCAAAGATCCGGGCGTAGTCGCCCTTGATAGGATTGCCCGCGTCGTCATACTTGCGGTATCGCTCGACGGCATCGACAAAGAAGAGCGAAAGAACCTTGATGCCTTGCGGCCGGAGCCGCTTCTCCTTGTCCAGGTGCTCCTTGATGGTCCGGCGGATCATCTCACGCTGAACGGTGAGAGCATCCACGCCGCCCCAGGTCTCGCCGAGTTTTAGGAAACACTCTCCGCCGGGAATGCGCAGTTCCAGGAACTCACTGCCTTTGCCCACCCGAATCTCACCCACGCGGAAATCAGCGTAAATCGCGCGGCCGGTGGTCTGCTCCAGATCATTGCCGTCCTGCACAATCGCGATCTCGGGTTTGACCCCGTGCAGCGTCTGCACGTGCAGTTCGACCTTCGCGCTGATGGCGCCCTTCTTGTTACTCACCGATACCAGACGCACGTACGGCTTATTGTGCGCGCCCTCGATCACGGCAGACGCCACTTCAATCTGCTTGACCAACTTGCGCTCATAGGCATCCACGGCGTCGAGCCGGAAGACCATGTGGTGCTTGTCCACGTGGGTGGCGGAATACCGGAGTGTGCACAGTGGGTCCATGGCCCCCAGCGCTTCCTTGCCGCGCCCTTCAAGACCGCCATCAACGCTCTGTGGTTCGTCAACGATGATGATGGGCCGCGTCGATTTGATCAGGTCGATGGGCTTCTCGCCGCCGGTCTTCTCGCTGTCCTTGTAGAGGTTGTTGACGTCCTTCTTGTTGATCGCGCCCACCGTCACCACCATGATTTGGATGTTCGGACTGGTGGCGTAATTGCGGACCTGGCCGAGCTTGGCGGAATCGTACAGGAAATAGTCGAAGGGCACATTGGCGTAGAGGCTGCGGAAGTGCTCCTCGGTAATCTGGAGCGACTTGTAGACGCCCTCCTTGATCGCCACGGACGGAACGACAATGACAAACTTCGTGAAGCCGTAACGCTTGTTCAGCTCGAAGATGGTGCGCAGGTAGACATAGGTCTTGCCGGTGCCGGTCTCCATTTCGATGGTGAAATCGCCGGAGGCCAATTCGGAGGACGGCCTCACGCCGTTGCGAAGCTGGATGGCATTCAGGTTCTTCAGAATCTCGTCGTCGAGCAGTGTGAGCCGATTACCGATGCCAAGGTCGCTCTCCATGCCGGGCAGGCGGGCTCCGTCGAGCGCGCTCTTGGTGACCGTGAACTCCGTGCGGCAGATCTCCTGTCCGCGGAACAGATCGCAGACGGCCTCAATGGCTTGACGTTGTTCTGGCAGATTCGGATCGAAATGGAGTTTCATTGCTCGGAATCTCCCTTGAGGTAGCGGGCAAAGTATTGGTCAAAGTCCGAAAGATATTCGCGATCCTGCTTCACGCGGAACTTCTCGAACTCCTCGTGGGCCTTGGCCACGGCCATCTCGTGCGAGATTTTCCCGGCACTGCGCAGCACCTGCTGGTCCGTGAAGCTCAGGAACTTCTCCACCTGCACCAGCCAGTCCGACATCTGCATTACCTGGCGATTCATCGCCCGCAGCTCGGCGTAATCAATAAACAGGGCCACCAAGCGGTTCAGCTTCGAAATCTCCGCCTCGTTCAGGTAGTTTTTGGCCACGGTCACGTCGCTCTTCAGAACCTTTCCCTTGGGCGCGTTCTTCCACGTGGTCAGACCCATGTGCGGCATCTCGCTGTCGGTGCGGGAGAAGACGATCTCCGCTGCCGTCATGCCCGAGCTGGCAAAGTGCAACTTGTTCTGCACCATCTGGTAAAAGAGTTGGGTCTCTTCGCCGCCGCTGCGGTAGTCGCTGCTGCACTGTTCGAAGACATCGGCGATCTTCTGATAGGCTCGGCGTTCGCTCGCGCGAATCTCCCGAATCTTCTCCAGCAGCTCGTCGAAGTAATCCTGACCAAAGCTCCGCCCATTCTTGAGCATCTGGTCATCCAGAACAAAGCCCTTCACCACGAACTCGCGCAGAGTGTTGGTGGCCCAGATGCGAAACCGGGTGGCCCTGAGCGAGTTCACACGATATCCCACCGCGATTACCGCGTCCAGGTTGTAGTACTCTACCTCGCGTGTGACCTGCCGGTCGCCCTCGGATTGAACTGTTTCCATTTTGGAAACAGTTGCTTCGGGAGTCAGCTCGCCCGAAGCGAAGATGTTCTTCAAGTGTTTGGAAATAGCAGCCTTGCCGACGCCAAACAGCTCCGCCATCGCCTGTTGCGGCAGCCAAAAGTTGTCGTGCGCAAACAGCACGTTCACGGTCACCTTGCCGTCGGCGGCGTTGTAGAGTACGATGCGGCTGGGTTGCCCCGTGGGCTGAAGAGAATCGCTCATTACAGGCTCCGCACGTTCTCGATACCGCGTTGCGCGAGGATCGCCGCGAGGTTTGTCTTGGCCACGTCATCGGCGAAGGCGCTGTCCCGGAATACGCATGTGACCTCGCCAGCGGGATTCAGGGCCTCACGCCACTCCGCGATGCCGTGACCGAGGGCCTCGACATCTTCACCCGCAATCGATTCGTCGAGACACGTGATCAGGACGCCGCCGCCGATGGCATGAACGTGTTTGGCCGAGATGGATTTCGTCTCAATTGGAACACACAGGTCGAGGCCTAGCTTCAGCAGGAGTTCGTAGAGGATGTCCTGCTCGGTACGATCAGCACGCACGTGGTCGATGGAATCCAAAAGGGACTGTGCCATGTCGGCGCGGTCCGGATCCCAGGCTCGGATGTTGGTGGCATCCAGTTTGAAAACACGGAATCCGATGTCGGCCGGGAACATCGGCGAATCTCCCCGAACCTTGCGTCCGGCTGCGCGCAGTCGGGCCTTTGTTATGTCAGCTATAGTCTTCAGCTCGCCTGGCGTGTTTGACATCGGCTCCGGCAGTTGAACCAGAATTCCGCGTCGCGGGAAACTATCTTCGGCATTCTGCTGAAATACTGCGTCCAGCGTCGATCCGGTCCCAGCAAAGAAGTCCAACACGATGTCCGGCTCCTGAACCGGCTGCGAAGATGCACCTGCAGGCGAGTCGGCGACCTTGAGACTAGTGCCCGTGGCGACTTGCAGAATTCTGCGAATGAGTCGAGTTGGCTTCGGGGTATCGAAGACGGCATCAGAGTTCGGGAATTCAACGAGGGATATAAGTTCCTTCTTGGCCTCTTGTGTATGGCCGACCTCGTCATATGTCCACAGGGTCTGCGGCACACGCCCGTCCTGAACGTCCGACAAGAAACGCTTAAGGCGCGGCATGTTGTTGCCGTCAGCCCCCCACCAAATGCGATGATCTTGATCGAACTCTTCAAACTTCTGTTTGGACACCCTCCAATACGTTCCGGGAGGCGGTCCGTCTACAACACGCCCTGATGGGCAAGTGACAGCGTATGTTCCTTCGCCATAGAAGTTGCGCGCTGATAGGTCGCCGGAGGTCCACGGGCCTCTCGGGTCGTTGTCGGGGTTGCTGTAACGCGCTTCCATCTCTTCGGTGCGCGGCAAGAGCTTTGGAGTCCACGTTTCACCATTCTTGGCGTAGACAATTACATAGTCATGGTCTTCTGAAAAGTGCCGCGCCGAATTTTTCGGCGAGAAGACCTTCTGCCAAATCACCGCGGCAACGAAGTTCTCTTCACCAAAGACCTCGTTCATCAACAGTCGCAGGTTCTGGATTTCGTGGTCCGCGATGCTCACGAAGATGGCACCGTTGTCCTTCAACAGCGTCCGCGCCAACTTCAGACGCGGGTACATCATGTTCAGCCAATCGGTGTGGAACCGGCCGGAAGCGTTCGTGTTGGACGTGAGCTTCTGCCCCCCCTCATCGACTTGGCCCGTCAGCTCGAGGTAGTTCTGAATGCTGTCCTGAAAGCGGTCTGGATATACGAAGTCCTTGCCCGTGTTGTACGGCGGGTCGATATAGATTAGCCGGACCTTCCCGGCGTAGGACTTCTGCAGGAGCTTCAACACCTCCAAGTTGTCGCCCTCAATCATGAGGTTCTGCGTCGTGTCCCAGTCGACGCTCTCTTCAGGGCAAGGCCGAAGGGTTCCCGTCGATGGTGTGAGAGCAAGCTGTCGCGCGCTTCGCTTACCGTGCCAGTTCAGGCCATACTTTTCCTCGCGTTCTTCGACCGTTCCGCCCAGGATCTGCCGCAGGACGTCGAAGTCCACCTTGCCTTCCACGCAGATTTCCGGAAAGAGCGCCTTCAACGCATCGATGTTACCGGCAATCACATCCGCGGATTGGGTTTCCGGGGCTCCCGCAACAATCTTGTTCATCCTTGTTGTTCCTCTTCGACGGGCAAGCGCAGCTTGTCTCTCAGTCGGTCCCTTTCTCTTTCGATTCGCACTAGTTCCAGATTCAGCTCTACCTGCCGCGCCATCTGCGACTCCGTAGCCGCCAGAGCGCGAACACGAACTACTTCCGCTTCGAGCCGCCCATAGTCGTTGAGCGCGATCTGGAACGCGGCCGATTCTTCACGCGAACGGGGCAAAACCAATTGACCCGTGATCTGCGCCGCATTTGCGGCCCGCAGCAGGTCCATATAGCCTTGATACACCGTGAACATAGACTGGCGCGGTTGACGGCCCACGGCTAGCGCGCGGCCGAATTCTTCATCCAGGTTCGCCTCCGGGAATTCGATGATGGCCTCGGTTACCTCGCCATCCAGGACGGTTTTTCCGGCTTCGCCTTCCGACCATCGTTTGTGGGCGGCAGAGACTCGAACTGCCCCGGCCTGCACCGTAACCAGCAACAGAGGATAGGGAATGGCCCGATGGACCAGTTCCACCAGGCGGCCCGGCTTGGCGGTCGCGTGGAGCGTCATCCGCAGCACGGCGATTTCCAGGTATTCCCGCACGGTGTCCCGGTACTCGGGAACGCCGATGGTGGTGGGCTTGAGTGCAGCCACCCAGGCGACCTCATCCACGCCTTCGTTGATCCGTCGTTTGTCCGCTGCCGTCGGCGCTCCGTTCTCAACCAGCAGGCGCTTAGGAACCCGCTGCGCCACGGCAGCGATGGCAGGCAGGTCCAGTGCGGCAAGAAGATCGTCGGCCGTCACGCGGACTCCTCCGGAAGAATGACGAGGAAAGCAACCACCTCGAAGTCGTTGCTGCCGGCAAACTCACCCTTAAGCGCGTGCGTGCCGCCTGGAGTGAACAGACTCGCAATCGCGCGCTCCTCGGTCTTCCCCGCGATGGAAGCGACGGCGGCCGCCAATAGGCGTTGCGCCGCCCGCATATCCTCTCCGCGCTTGGTGGCCTTGTCAAAGCGAGTGGCAAGGGCGGAATAGACCTCGCCGGCTTCTCGGCAGAGTTGCTTCAGCCGGTCCAGCAGTTGTTTGGCCTGCGGGAACGGCAAGGCGACGGCGCCGCTGTCGGAAACGTGTACCAGGAAATGCGGCGCGAGAGGATAGCCGCCGTCTGCCGCACGCGCGGCTGCGTCACCCTCCGCTCGCAGGCAGAAGATGATGCCGGGCGGCACCTCCGCCGGGTTGGCGGTTGTTACGGCGCAAGCTCCCAAAGGGAGCGATTCGACCAGACCCGGATGGGCCTTCATAAACTGGGCGAGGTCGATGCGGAAATCCGTCAGGGTCAGATCCGCGATGGAAACGCCGGTCGAGAGGTCCTCCAGGTCGATGACTGCATCCTGGAGCTTCAGCAACTGCTTGCGCCGGTACTCCAGATCGTTCATCTGATTGCCGGACTGCTGCTCGATCAGGTTCTCCTCACCGGTCGCCGAAACATCGAGCAACACCATGCGTCCGCTGACGCGCTGTTCCAGGTTGATATACTCTTCGAGTTCGATATTGGGCCAGAAATTGACAAGCTGGATCTGTTCGTTGGGCGAGCCGATGCGGTCGACGCGGCCGAAACGCTGGATGATGCGGACCGGGTTCCAGTGGATGTCGTAATTGATGAGCCAGTCGCAATCCTGGAGGTTCTGGCCTTCGGAAATGCAGTCGGTGGCAATCAGCAAATCCAGCTCACCTTCCCCGGCCATCTCCGCGGGCCGCTCTTTGGATCTCGGCGCGAAGGCGGTAAGGATGGAGCTGAGATCCCGGCGAAGACCGGGCAAGGTCGTCTGGTTCCTGCCGGCGCCGGTGACCAATGCCGTCTCTATGCCGAGAGATTCCTTCGCCCATCCGGCAAGCTGAGCGTAAAGGTACTCGGCTGTATCGGCGAATGCGGTAAATACGATGACCTTGCGGTTGCCGGCGTTGATCGGGCGGCGGCACTTGGACTCGATCACCTCGCGCAAAGCGGCGAGCTTGGCGTCACGCGCGGCGTTGATCTGCTTGGCGGCTGTGTAGAGCTTTGTAAGCCTGTCGTGGTCTGCCCTCAGATCCTGCTTCCAGTGGATCTGATCGACATCCTTCAACAGGACTTTGACCTTGCTGCCGACGAGCAGGCTTTCGAATGCGGGATCGTCGAGATCCACGTCCTCGATTTCGACCTCTTCCACTTCTTCGGGGCTCTCTTCGATGCGTGCCAGCAGCGCATCTACGTCGTCCAATTGGCGTTTTACGGTGAGGGTGAAAGACGGGATGGCGCTTTCCATGCGCTTCAGCACGTTCACCCGAAGCAGGTGAATCAAACTCTCTTCGCGGTCCACCTGCCGGAAGAACCCCTCACCGCTGCGAAGGCGAGTGCTGTACTTGGCATCGTAGGCGGCTTGCTTGTGGGGCAGTACGTAACGCAGGGGAGCGTATGCCGCCAAGCTCAGGCGGCGGATTTCGAGGTTGATGTCTTTGATGGATTGGAACTCGCCGGCGCGGTCTACGTCCGGCTTGATGTTGATCGGCTTGAGCCGCGTTGGGAACTTGCCAGTCTCCTCGGTGCCGTAATACTTCTCGACGTGCTTCCGGCTGCGAGCGATGGTAAGCAGATCGAGCAGGCGGAAGTAGTCGAACCCCAACATCTCAACCAGCAACGCCGGGGTTCGCTTCTCCTCGTCGAGGTCAAGCCACCGGTTGAACTGTTGTTGCGCGAGGCGGGTCGTGCTGTTGATGCTGAGGATTCCCTGATCTGCAAGCGCCGTGTCATTCCCTTCAGTGGCGAACGCGATCTGGTTTCTCAGGTCTGCCAAGCGGTTGTTTACCGGGGTTGCAGAGAGCATCAAGACGCGCGTTTTGACGCCTTCTTTGATGATCTTCCGCATCAGCCTGTCGTAACGGGTCTCGTTGTCCTGACGCGGTGTTTTCTTGTTGCGAAAGTTGTGGGACTCGTCGATGACCACCAGGTCGTAGTTGCCCCAGTTCACGTGGGCGAGGTCGATATCGCCGGAGTTGCCGCCGTCGCGGGAGAGGTCCGTGTGGTTCAGGACGTCGTAGTTGAAGCGGTCGGCGGCAAGGACATTCCGGCGGTCATTGGATTTATAGAGCGTCCAGTTGTCGCGCAGGCGCTTGGGCACCAGCACCAACACTCGGTCGTTGCGGAGCTCGTAGTATTTGATGATGGCAAGCGCCTCGAACGTCTTGCCGAGGCCGACGCTATCGGCGATGATGCAACCGCCAAAGCGTTCGAGCTTTTCAACTGCTCCAATCACGCCGTCACGCTGAAACTTGAAGAGCTTCCGCCAGACGTTGGTGTCTCGAATTCCGGTTGCGGACTTGACGATGCGCTCTTCGTCCAGTTCGTCTCCGCGGCTGCTGAACAGGTGAAACAGGACCCCGTAGTACACGGCCGCTGGCGCTCGAAACGCGCTGATGGCTTCCAGTTCTGCAATGAGCCGCTGCTTTGCTTCGGGTGAGGCAGGCAGGGCGTTCCACATGGACTCGAACCATGTGGCCAGAAGTTGAATCTCTTCGGCGGCATCCGCGCATTGAATCAGGCTGAGCTGATTGCCAGGCGCCAGGCCCAGACCATCCGTGGTTAGCGCGCAATTCCCGGTGATGACGACACCCGGCTTGCCGTCATCGGCCCTGACTGCGTACGCCGCTTGCGGCAACGGCCAGGCCGACGCTCGGATCTCCACTGTTCCGCACAGCCATTCCGCGAATCCGCGGGCCAGCCAACGGTTCTGCAACTTGTTACGCGCCGCGCGATCTACCGGCGAGCCCAATAGGACGGAGCTACTGCAGGAATCCGACCCCGCTATCAGGCGAGTGCCACTGGCTTGGGCAAGCACGTCCTGCAGGGCCGCAAAGCCGAAGAGCGACGTGGAGGGTGAGGCGATATCGAGGCCGCAGCTTGAGTGCGCGGCCTGTCTCAGGACGTCGATTACGCGGTTCGTGCCGCTGTTATCGATGAGCCGCATCAGTCGCCTCGATCCTTGTCTGCCACGCCACTGCCCGTGTCGAGCCGCCCCTGTTCGAGCCACAGGTCAATAGCGGGCTTCCGAAAACGCCAGTGGCGCCCGATCTTCTGGCAGGGGATTTTGCCCTCGCGCACGAGCTTGTACAACGTGGATTTCGCTATCTTCAGGTAGCTGGCCAATTCTTCGATGGTCAGCACTTCACCGGGGCTGTCGTTCACTCGTTATCCTCGCCTGCCGGACATCAATGTCAGCAACGCAGATCATTGATAGCAGTTGGTGACAGTTGTTGTCAATCCGGACGGGCGCGGTAAATGGCCCAGACGCTGTCTGGGCTTTTGCGGCAGGGCAGATTCTCCAATCGCGATTGGAGTATCAGTAGTTGGTGGCGGAGAGCGTAGGCAAGGCGAAAAGCCGCGACCAGGTCCAAAGGGTGGCAGCCTGGCAGCGCGGGATTGGTGTGGAGCGGGCCCAGCGGTCGTTGGCCATTCCCAGCAGTACCTCCGGGCGAGCTACCAGGGAACTCAGGACCGGCCACGGCAGGAGTTGTTCGTAGCAGATCAGAACGGCCGCCCGGCGGGCCCGAATTCGCACGGTGGCGGAAGCAAACGGATTGAGCGGCACGCCGCCGACACTCAGGGGCTTCCACATTCCGAGCGGAACCGGGACTCTCTGGGTGAAGCTCCCGGCTTCCGCGCCGGCGATCAGAGCGCGATTCACGTAGCCAGGTTCTCCGGTATGCGGAGTGCAAACGCCGAGTACGACTGTTTTCCCTCTTTCGCGCAAAGCGGTGAGCGTTGGCTGCCAGAAGGCTTCTGTGGCTTCGGTCCATTTAGGGACAACGGACTCGGGGAATATAACGACGATCGCACGCGATGCGAGGGCGCGCTGCTGAAGCCACTGGGCCGACTGAAAATCCGCGAGCGCGGTTCCAGACTCCAGATTCGTATCGACGGCTTCCCACCCAGCGGGCAGTTTGGGCGCACCGGGAAATACGAGGTTGGCGCACACCGCAAGTAGCATAGTGGCCGCGGCGGCGAGGCGTGGGTTCGTGACCAGCCATGCGGGAACAGCCAGCGTGGCGGCGAGGCCAAGCCAAGCCGTTCCGGGGAAAAGGAGGCCGGCCGACAGCAGAGGTGACGCCCAACCGATGATGCCGAGTGGTGGAAGCACGGCCAGGATGATTCCGGCTGGTATGCGCCAGAACGCCTGACGGCGATTCGCCGACCACACGAGCGGCCACGGGAGCGCCAGCAGGGTCGACGCCGTCAGCCACAGGAGGAGACCGGAGACCGGGCCAGCGTCAGGTCCAAAGAAGTTGCGGATGGCAGGGATGATCGCCCAGGATGCGCCGGCATAATACGTGAACGCTGCCAGGAAGGCCGTTCGGCGCGACGGCTGGGCGAAGGCGATGGCGGGCATGAGGAACATTAGGGCCATCGCCGGTAGGAAGGCGAAGGAGCCGCCGATGCCAATGACTGCAAGGGCGGCGAGACTAAGGAGCTTCATGGAAGCACCAGCAGCGGCCGGAGATGGCTCCTAATAAGCGCCGTGGGCACCGGACCGAAGTAGCGGCTATCGAAACTGCGGGCGTGGTAGTCGGAGATGAGCCAAACCTCGCCGAGCGGGACCGTGTACTTGCCTGCAGGCCATGGCGTGAGCGGGCGACCGGCGGTGTCGCGTGCGAGTGGCGCTGAGTTGCGCAGCAGGGTGCCGTTCACGCGCACGCCAGCGGCGGACACCTCAACAACGTCGCCCTCGCGGGCAACAATGGGCTTCATGAGCGGAGTCCCGCCGTCCGGGCACGAACCGACTTGCCGGTAGCCCCGGACGTTCGCGAACGAGGCCACCGGCTCCGAGGGGCAGAACTCGATGAGCGGCGCGGCGGTGTCGGCCGTCACCCTGTAAAGGCCGAACGGAAGCGATGGCGAGGTGTTGAGCCGGATGCCGAATGCGGAGCCGGCCCAGAATAGGAGCCCAACAGGGGCGCTGATGAGAATTGCCACGTTGCTACACCGGCCAAGTCGCATTGCGATTGTCTCCTTCTGGGGCTTCGATCCGTGCCGGCGGCGGCATCTCCGGCACGTCGCCGCGGGTGATGCGCGCGGGCTCGATCAGATGGCAGGTCCGCACGATCACCTCCCATACGGTTCGCGGGCTCCCGTCTTTCGGCGTGAACTTCCGTTGCTGGAGCGTCCCCTCGATGTACACGTTGTCGCCCTGCTCGTAAGTCACGGCGACGTCCGCAATGTCGTCATAGAACGTTAGGCTGTGCCAGTTCGTGTGAGTCTGCGTCTCGCCGGTGTGGTCTTTGAAGCGGTAGCTTTCGCCGATGCGGGCGTTGACCACCTTCGTGCCGGACGGCAAGTACCTCAACTCGGGCTTGGCCACAAGATATCCTGCAACCTCGAATCGATTCTTCTGCATGTCAGGCCTCCTGTTGTTGTCGTCTCCGCTCTGCCTCGAACCCGCGTTCCATCGGTGTCAGGTCGGACTCGTCGGGCGCCACGGTCTCCGGCTTGGAGATGACGTGCTGCGTGCGGGCTGCCGGTCGCTGGTCCACCGCTTTCCCCTGTTCGATGGCGAACAGTTTGGTTGGCGGAGCGATGTCGGCGCGCTTTGCCAGCACGGGGTCAGAGAAGTACAGCATCTGTGTGCCGAGGATCGGGAAGTGCCCGGCCACGAAGATCAGCATCAGGCCGGGCTCGACGATCTTCTCCGATGCGCCATCGCGCGCTTTGCGCGGTGGTCGGATGCGCATGATTTCGTCGGGCGTCATCAGCGGGCGCTCGATGTGGTCTACGCTCGCGTTCACGTGGCCCATCACCGGTGAGAAGCGCGAACCCGAGAAGTTATAGCTCGCCTTCTGCACCGTCTTGGTGCCGGTCATCTTGGAGAGCAGTTCGGCCGTCTCGTATTGGTTCGGCGCGAACGCGATGCGGATGTGGCAGTTCGAGACGATGCTTTCGTTCTGTCCGTAAGCGTCGACGATCTGCCGGATGTCCTGCGTGATGAGGTACGCCTTGAGACCGTACCCCGCCATGTACGACAGGGCGTCCGCGAAAACCTCCATGCGGTTCAAGCTTGGAAACTCGTCGATGAGCAACAGCAGGCGATGCTGGTTCTTCTTCTGCTCCGCGCCCTCGAACGCCATGCGTTCGGTCAGCCGGTTCACTGCCATGGTGAACATGAGGCGGATCAAGGGACGTAAGCGAATCTTGTCGGATGGCGGCACCACCAGGTACAGCGAGACCGGCCGCTCGTGGTTGACCAGGTCGTCGATAGTGAAGTCGCTGGCCGACGTGTTCCGGGAGACTACGGGATCGCTGTATAGCGTGAGCGCGGTCTTCGCGGTGGACAGCACGCCGCCGAAGTCGCGATCCTCCTTGTCGAGCATCTCCTGCACTTTCTCGCGAACGGTTGGATGCGTGGCGGTCAGTTCGCCCGTGGGCATGTGCCAGTGGTACTTGTGCTCGGGATCGTGCGGGTAGTTGAGGATCTCCGCTTCGAGCGTTTCGCGAAAGCTGGAACCAGGCCGTGTGAATGCGCTCGCCAGATCCGCGAGCGAGGCCACGCGACCCTCGACGGCTGCGGCATAGCAGGCATGGAGAATCATGCCGGTCGTGATGGACACGGCGGCATCCTGCCAGTAGCGTTCCTGCGGGCTGTCCTCACCGGTGCGGACAATCATGTTAGCGACGTTCTGAGCATCGGCCACGTCGCGGCTGGTGAACAGGCGAATTTCGGAGAGCGGGTTGAAGCGCGATGAGCCACACTCCTCGACGGGAGAAAACTTGAAGCAGAGGTGACCCTGCTGTGCGCGGAAACCAGCAGTCTTAGCCCAGTTCTCACCCTTGATGTCGTAGACGATCGCGCTCTCCTCCCATGCGAGCAGCGTAGGAATCACCAGGCCTACGCCTTTGCCACTGCGTGTGGGCGCGAATGCGAGAACGTGCTCAGGGCCGTTGTGTCGTAGGTAGTGCAGTCGCCCGGCGCGCTCGTCACACCAGCCGCCGACGTAGACGCCGCGGTTGGTGTCCAGCAAGCCAGTCTCGCGAATATCCGACTCCTCGGCCCAGCGAGCGGAGCCGTGCAGGTCCTCGGCATCTTTCGAAAGGCGCCGGGCACGCCTGCCGGCGACGATGTAGAAGAACACGACCGAAAGGACCGCACCAGCGAACACGATCATTTCCCCCTGAAACAGAGGGCCGCGGATTCGCGGATCTTTCGAGGTGCAATAACGCCACCCCCAAATGGCCCACGCGAAGGGTTGATAGATGGAATAAGTGGGGGTGCGCAGAAGGGGCGTTCCGAGGGCGGGTTGATAGAGGAACCGGGCTGCGATGTACTGGGTGGCCAAGGCGCTGGTCAACAGCAGCAGCGCCAGGCCGACCAGTGTGGCCGCCCAGTTGTAAGAGCCCATGAAGCCCGGCGAGCGCGGCGTGCGGTAGAGAGCCGGTTGCGGTGCATTCATGACGCCACCTCCTCCGCAGCGGCGGTTCCGTCGCGACCTGGCGGTCGTCGCCACTCAACGATCAGCGCGCGACCGCAGACCGGGCATTCGATTTCGTGCGGATCTTCCGTCTGGAAGTTCTGCCCGCACACACAGGTGAATTCGTACACGGATGTTATGGACATCACGGGCTCCTTGTCTGCTCAGCGGCCGAAGCCGCGTGTCTTCGCTCGCTCGTGGGATTCGCGCACCGCGCCCTTGTAGTTCGAATAGGCGACGACCACGTTCTCCCCAATTCCGGGCACCGGCTCCAGCAGGCGCTTCATGTGCGCGACAGCCGTTCCCGGCGAAAGCCGCTGCACCACGTGAAGATCGGTCTCGCCGACGATCTCGCCGCGGTAGGTGCCGCTCGCTGTCATCGCGGTGCGCGTTCGCGCGCCGTCGCCCAGCGCTTCTGCGGCAACGGACTTCGCCGCAGCGAACGACTTCTGCAAATCGTCCTTCGCTGGTATGCCATCTACCGGCGTGCGGCGATCATTCCCGTTCAGTTTGTCGTGCGTGAGGACGGTGCCGCTGTCCGGTTCGTAGCGCGCCGTCTGGCGGGTCGTCTCGCGTTCCTCGGCGACATCCTGCCGGTCCCTCTTCAGTTCACCGGCTTCGTCTTCAAGTTCCGCTTTCTGTTGCTCGGGCTCGACCGAGTCCGGAGTGGCCTCCAGGGACTCCGCCTTCGAGACCTCGCGGTCGAGGTTGAGCAGGTAATCGGTGGCAATCGATGCATCGTGGGCGGCTCGAAAGATCTCATTCTTGTCCTCGCGCAGTGCTTTGATCCAGGAGCCGACATAGGCGGCGTGGCTTGCGGGGTCGTGCGGGATGCCGCGCTCGGCGGCCAGGAAGACGCTCGCCAATTCGGCGCGCAGTTCTTCGCGGGCATAGTTGACGTCGCCAAAGCGATAGCTTTCGTTCAGCGTGGCGCGGTTGAGGCGGTCTTTGTGCCCGGTCCAGTGCGAGAGTTCGTGCAGCGCCGTTCCGTAATAGCCCGGCGCGTCTTTGAACACCTCGCGGGGCGGCAGGTGGATGCTGTCGCTGCCGGGGCTGTAGAAGGCGCGGTCTACCTGGTCGTGGCTGATCTTCGCGCCGGAGTTCGTGAGGATGCGCTCACCAGCCTGCGCCGTCTCGAACGCGGTGTGAACCCGGGGCTGGTAAGGCGGGATGCCGTCGATCTGCTTGGCATTGAATACGGTGTAGACGCGGTGGACCAGGCGTGGCTTCTCATTGTCCGCCTGGTCTTCGCCCTTCGGGTTACCGTCGCGCTCCTTGGGCTTCTTCATCTCCCAGAACTCGATCTGCGCGCCATTCTCCCCCTTGCGGACCTGCCAGCCCTGCTCGGCGGCCTGGCGGTAGGTCATCCATCGCGGGTCTTCGAACCCGCCGCGGATCTGCGATGCCATCAGGTGGATGGCATTGCCGCCCCGATACGACTTTCCCGTGGTGGGGTTCTGAGGAACCCCGGTCGCCTCCCACGGCTTCTGCCATGGCGCGACGCCTTCTTCGAGCATCCGGACGATGGAATCGGTGACCTCCTGCCGGAAGTCCCGCTTTTCATTCGGCTTCGGTTGAGCGGGAGACGTCATTGCTCGTCCTCCAGCTCCGTTTCGGCGGAGTCTTCCGAATCGCCGTTGAAGTCGGCTTCGGGCTGCTCTTGTTCGAACCCAGACCCGGCCAACGGTTCAGCCCCGGCGGCCTCATCTCGGCGGTTGTCGTCTTCTTTGCGGTGCGTCATTCTTCCTCGCTTTCTAGAAGCGCGCTGGCCCTTCGGCTTGCGCGCTCTTCACGAGGAAAGGGCGGGGGATGGGGGAATTGAGACAGGGGTGGTGCAACAGACAACCGCTGTTCAGGTGTTCAGGTGGGTTCGGGCGTTCGAGTCCGCGCCAAGACGCGTACGGTATCGACAGTCAGTAGTTCAGATCCGACGATACAGGCCCACCTATCGGGAGTAGTCTAGAACGGTTGGTCCCGTACTGACAGGTTGACGACTGAACCCGATCAGCCTTTATTTCAATGGCGCTCAGAACATCAACTGAATAGCCCGGCGAAGTGTGCCACCCGTGTACTGAAACGCTGTGGAGGTACGTCTATGGCACGAATAGTCGGCCAGATCGTCCGGCGCCGCGCGATGCGGCGCTGTCACTCCTGGATATACCCGAGATTCTTCAATCGATTGACAAGAGCCTGCGTGCTGACCCCATACTTGCGGGCAAGGTCGCACAGCAGACCGTCGTCCAGCAGATCTACAGATTCTTCACTCGCGAGGTCTGCTTCCAGGAATTCCTTTGGCATAAGCAGTGACGCTGCGAACAAGTTGGCTTCCCGCTCCGCTTCGTCCGTTCCCTGACTTGAGACGTCGTCTCTGAGCCGGACCCGAAATCCATGGTCTACGTGGAGTTGTTCCTGGTCGTGTAGCAGTAGATGCCCCAATTCGTGAGCGGCCGTAAAATTCTGCCGTACGGGGGCATGGTGGGTGTTCACGCCAATGACCGCACTAGCGTTGTCCCGGTAAAGAAAGCCGGACATGTCGTCTTCCAGCGATTGATAGAAAATCCGGGCCCCGTGTGCTTTTGCTAACCTCTCGACGGGAACAGGGGCTGCCGAGACCTTGTACGTCGTCAGCAACTCGCGGACCAGAGACTCAATTCTTCGTCGCCGTATCGCCATGATCTAACTTGCCTCCCTTCTCGACCGTCTTGATTCCTGCCTCGAGAAACTCCCTCACTTCCTTGGAGTACCCAGCCAAATCGGGCATTGTTACAGACTGACGAATCGCCGATTCCGGCAGCAGCGCGTCTGTGCTGGTGTCCAGCATCTCGGCGATGTCGCGAAAGGTATGCAGTAGAATATTCTGACGACCGTTCTCGATATTGCTCATCGACGGTCGTTTGAGCCCGACCGCTTTGGCGAGACCTTCCTGAGAGAGGCCGCGCTCCTCTCTCTTCTCTCTGATCTTCTCGCCCACGCGTTTGTAGAAGGCTTCGTGGTTATTCATGTCCCGAACCGTCTTCAGTTTACAGCAACCCCCAATAGATGTCAACAATAATAACACGTTATCAATACAATCATTCAGGCACGCTTGCATCACGAACTCCCCCATGCTAGGATTAAGGTGGCTTGCTGAATTTCACTCTGGGGTTTAGGGGAAAACGAAATGGCAAATACGGGCAAAGACCGTAGGATCGGCCTGGACAATCGGTGCCGGGACTTGGATGGAGAGATTCGACGAAAACGGGGCGACACGCTAGTCAGGACGCTTCGGGAAGTTTATGGGTCGGAATTCGCCCCCGTCGTGCGTAGCGACATGCGCCTCGACACGCTCCGCGAGCGGATGGGAGCATCGCTCTCCCAGATGCTGAAGGAGCCGAGGAAGAAATAGATGGGCATCACGGAGGCGCGCGCCTCGGAAACACCGTTTTCTTCTTCGCCGATCAACCACGCGGATATCGCGGCCTTTGCCGAGGAGTCGGTAAACCTCAAGCGCGAGGACGCCAGCGAATACAGGGAGCAGGTAGCACGGCTTCGCGACAAGCTCGACAGATACGCGGGCGATCACCCGGACTACGGCCTGATCAAGACGCTGCTGTCCGGCAGTTTGGCAAAGGGCACGGCGCTTAAAACGCTGAACGATATTGATGTCGCCTTCTACGTCAAGGCGGAAAAGACGCCGAAGGCGGAGCCGGAACTGCTGGAGTGGCTGGCAAAGCGGCTTCGGGAAGCCTACCCGCAGATGAAGCCCGATCAAATCAAACCGAACAGACACTCCGTGTGCATCAAGTTCGCCGTCAGCGGCCTTAACGTCGATGTAGTTCCGGTGCAATACATGGGCGATCCTGACGACCGCGGCTACCTATTTGCCTTTGACGGCGGCGAACCGGTGCTCACCAGCATCCCGCTCCATCTGAAATTCATCCGCAAGCGGAAAGACTCCCAGAAAACGCACTTCGCCCAGGTGATTCGCCTCGTGAAGTGGTGGGTGCGTCTGCAAAAGAGCAAGGACGATGCCTTCCGTCTGAAATCGTTCATGGTGGAGATGATCGTCGCGCACTTGGCGGACAGCGGCACCAGCATGTCCGACTACACCGTCGCGCTTGAGAAAGTGTTCAGCTACATTGTCAAGTCCGGGCTGAAGACGCGGATTTTCTTCACCGACTACTACCCGGCCTCGAAGCTGCCCGGCCCGACCGACAACGCTATGGAAGTATTCGACCCCGTCAACGAAACCAACAATGTGGCGGCCGTATACGACGACACGCACCGCCAGAGGATCGTCGCGGCCGCGCAGGAAGCACTGGAAGCCATTTCGGAGGCGCGCTTCGCGACGACGCGAGGCAGGGCGATCGAATGCTGGCAGGACGTGCTGGGACCGTCATTTCGAGGATAACGCCCATGTCATTCAGCTACACCACAACCGCTACATCCACCTTCACCATCATCCATGCCAGGTACCTGTCGTCCAAGGTCGCGGCTGACATGCATCTTTGCGCAAACTATTACGGACAGCCTTCTGAGCAACGCATCAGGGAGTACGCCGAAGAACTTGCCCAGTATTTGAACGAAGGCTACGTGAACGAGTACGAGTTCGGCTACAAGAAAGATGGAAAACGGGTCGTGAGTTGGCGCTATCGGGTGGACGCGAATGGCAACCTGACCACCGATGACCGTCCCGGAAAGATCGTACCCTACGTTGATATTACGGGAGCGAGTTTTTTCAACTTCCTGACACCGAGTTCTCGGTTCTTCAGCCTCTCAGCCGCTGAACAAGCGCGGTTTGAACGTGGACTTCCCCTGCAGCGCTCGAACGGCCAGGCTCCTTCTGATGGATCGGGCTACTGGACGACCGACCGGAACTACTTCTTTGGCGGTCAAGGAATTGGCCGTCAGACATTCCAGCCCCTGTCATGACCAACACCAGCACAGGTATCTTCGAAGAGGTCCGAGAGTTTCCCGATCCATCGGCCGCGCGCCGGTTTTCTGCCCTGGTCGGGCTCGATCACATGAAGGAGAGACTGCTAAAGGAAGCACGCCTGCTTCTCGACCCGCAGAGCCTTCTGGACTGGAGCAAGAAATATCACCACCAGAAACTGCAGCTGATCGACTTCTTCCGCGATCGCCCTCCCCTTTTCATATTTGCCGGAGATGTCGGAACCGGAAAAACGGCGCTCGCGGAAACGTTCGGCGACGCTGTGGCTCGCGAGGCGGACATCCGTATCACACTCTACGCGCTGAGCCTCAACGCCCGCGGCACAGGGGCGGTCGGCGAGATGACGAGTTTGATCTCCAAGGCCTTCAATGAGGTCAAACAGGCGGCAACACCGCCGACCAGGCACAGCGGAAAGCACAGATCTGGCATCGTGCTGCTGATCGATGAGGCCGATGCACTTGCGCAGTCTCGGGAACTGGCACAGATGCATCATGAGGATCGGGCGGGAGTCAATGCGCTGATCCGTGGCGTTGACGACCTTGCAACTGGCAATCTCCCGGCAATAGTAGTGATGTGCACCAACCGACTTGACGCACTCGACCCTGCAATCCGCCGTCGAGCAGCGGTCACTTTCGCATTTACGAGACCGAATGAGGCGCAACGCCACGCGTTCCTGCAACCGGTTTTGGAAGAACTGGGTTTCAACTCGCGCCAGATTCAATCGGTTGTTGCCACGACAGGCGCGACTAATGGAAGAGCGTATGGGTACACGTACTCGGACTTGGCGCAGCGCCTGCTCCCCGGTCTCCTTCTTGCCGCCTATCCAGACCGAGCGGTTTCATTTGATCTGGCGACCGAGGTCGTCGAGAAGCATCCCCCTACGCCACCTTTTCAGGCAGAGGGTCTCGGACGGAAGGCCGAGTAGTAAGCCATGAGTAACTGGTCGATAAAAGAGTTGCTGGCGGGACTACACGACGAGATCGAAGGCCGTTTGGCTATCGCCCGCAAGACGCTGGCACATCCGGTTGCAAAAGGGGACGCCAGTGAAGAGGTCTGGCTCGAACTGTTTAAAACGTATCTTCCCCATCGCTACCAGGCGGCAAAAGCGTTCGTAGTCGACAGTACCGGAGCGTTCAGCGAGCAGATCGACGTCCTCGTGTTTGACCGACAGTACACGCCGTTCATATTCAAGTACAACGGTCAGACAATCGTACCCGCCGAGGGTGTATATGCCGCTTTTGAAGCGAAGCAAACCATCAATGCGGATCTCGTTCGTTACGCACAAAAGAAGGTTGTGAGCGTCAGGCGTTTACATCGCACGAGCTTGCCTATCCCACATGCCGGCGGCACCTATCCCCCCAGACCCTTGCCCTACATCTTCGGAGGATTGCTGACGTTTGAGAGCGAATGGAGTCCGGGACTAGGCCAATCCCTTCTGGACGTTCTCGCAGAAGGAGGACCGCAAGGGCGGCTTGACATCGGCTGCGTCGCTGCCCATGGAATGTTCGGGTGTGATTCCGCCGGATGCCACGCGATCAACACTGTTGCCAAGCCGGCGACGGCATTCTTGTTCGAACTGATAGCCCTTCTCCAAAGCAGCGCTACAGTGCCGATGATTGACATCCGGGCGTATTCGCGCTGGCTCGCCACATAAAGTCCACTGTCGAATGCCCTGCCGTGAACGATACCGTACCGAGGTTGGCTGACTGAACGACGATTCCCTTCGAAACCTGAAACCTGTCATGTTTACCTAGCTGCTAATTCAGTCCGACCGGGGACAGCGCGGTGCTCTAGTTGAGCGCCACTTCGCGCGACCTGGATGCAATCCAGGAAAGCGTTCACCTGTCTCAAACCGGCTTTCCCGCGCCCTTTCCCATGAAGAGTCGGCGAGCGCCGCGCCCAATACTCGTGTAGCCAAAGCGGCGTGCGCCGGCTGCGCACGCCCATGGCCTCACGAACACATTCCGGCAGTCCTGCCGATACCAGCCTCCAGCTCAGCCTGTTCGGGGAAGGACCCGACGCTGAACTGGTTGATAATTCAGGAGAGGAGTCCGCCAATGTCCGAGATGATCGACCCGACCCCACTGGGCCACCAGATCCTCAAGCACTGGACGAAGTACCGGCCCACGATGGTCCGCAAGCTGGAGGAATCGAACCAGCTCATGCAGGCGGTCTACGCGGCCCAGGAGTTGACGAGCAACCTACTGTACGAGCTGACGGTGGTCCGGAAGATGGACTACCAGGCGGCCTGGGAGATCTCGACGAGGGAGTGGGCGTTCCTGCCGGACGAGGAGGATCTTCCGGAACTGTCGTTCGACCCCGCAACCCTCGACCCGAATCAACCCTTGCCCGCGATCTCCGAATAACCGCCGACCACGCCGTCGGTGAGGGCAGCCTCCGCCAGAAAGGGCAATTTAACCTCGAAGCCATTCGCACCCTCAAGGCGCTGGAGGCCGAGGACCGCCCGGCGACACCCGAAGAGAAGGCCGTCCTGGTGAGGTACACCGGCTGGGGTGCGATGCCGAACGCCTTCGAGGTCTTCCCGCCCCGCGACTGGCGGCCGGTCGCCGACGAACTTCGCACGCTTCTCACCGACGACGAGTACGTCTCGGCGCGCGCCTCGACGCCCAACGCCCATTACACGTCGCCGGAAGTGGTGCAGGCGATCTGGAAGGCAGTCGAGCGCTTCGGCGTCGAGTCCGACGTGCAGATTCTGGAGCCGTCCATGGGCGTCGGGCACTTCTTCGGCCTGATGCCGGAGAGCCTCCACTCTGGCGCGACCCGCACCGGCGTGGAACTCGACTCCATCACTGCCCGCATCGCCGCGACGCTCTACCCGGATTCGAAGGTCCACGCCAAGGGGTTCGAGGCAACGCCGCTCCCGAAGAACTTCTTCGATGTGGCTGTCGGCAACATCCCGTTCGGCAACTATCCCATCTTCGACCCCGCCTACCGGCGCGCGCCGCATTTGACGCGCTCCATCCACGACTACTTCCTCGGCAAGACGCTCGACGTCGTTCGCCCCGGCGGCGTGATGGCGCTCATCACCAGCCGCTACACCATGGACAAGCAGGACGACGCAGTCCGTCGGCATCTTTCGGAAGGTGCGGTGCTGCTCGGTGCGATCCGGCTGCCCAACACTGCGTTTCGCGAGAACGCCGGCACGGACGTCACCACGGACATCCTGTTCCTCCAGAAACGCACGCCGGATTCGCCACCCGGCGAAAGCTGGCTCGAACTGAAGACGGTCGAGACGGAGGAAGGTCCGGTCGAGATCAACGAGTATTTCGCCCGTCACCCCGAGATGATGCTCGGCCGCATGGGGCTGGAATCGGCGCGTTACGGCATGGCGCCCGCGCTCATCGGCACGGTGACGCCGGAGGACCTCGACGCAGCCGTGCAGCGCCTCCCCGCCGGGATCTTTCGGGAGCGGAACACGAATGACATTGCCTTGACCGCAGTGTCGGAGCAGATCCCCGAACCCGGTTCGGTCAAAGAGGGTGGCTACGCTGAACGCGACGGCAAGATCTTTGTCCGGCACGGTGAAGTGCTCGAACCGGCTAACGCCTCTGCATCGGCCACCGCGCGAATCCGCGGAATGATCGGCGTCCGCGATGCCGTGCGCGAAGTCTTCCGCACTCAGCTTTCTGACACATCCGACGACGAAATCGCCGCCGCCCGCCGACGACTCAACTATACTTACGACTCCTTCAAATCCCGCTTCGGCCCGCTGAACGCGCAACAGAATCTCCGGGCGTTTGCGGGCGACCCGGATCAGCCGCTTCTGCAATCGCTCGAAGACTACGATCCCGAAACCAAGCGCGCCACGAAAACGGCAGTGTTCGAGCGCCGCACCCTGGAGCGTTATCGCCCAGTGGAACAGGTTGAGACGGCATCGGAAGCCCTGGCCGTGTCGCTAAACGAGACCGGCGAAATCAACTGGCCACGCATGGAATCGCTCACCGGCCGCCACGCTTCTGAACTTCAGGACGAACTCGGCTCGCTGGCCTACCGCGACCCGGAAGGCGGCGACTGGCAACCGGCCGACCGCTACCTCAGCGGCAACGTCCGCGCGAAGCTCGCCGTGGCCGAAATCGCCGCGCAGATCGACCCCGCCTATCAGCGCAATGTGGAAGCGCTGCGCTCCGTCCAGCCCAAGGACCTCGAACCCGGCGAGATCGAAGCGCGCCTCGGCTCCTCCTGGATTCCGCGCACCGATGTTCGCGACTTCCTGGCCGAATTGCTGGACGTGCCGAAGAACAGCGTGAGGGTCGGCTATGCCGAATCCATCGCCACGTGGACGGTGGATCTCGACTACAGCGCCAAGTACGTCGTCAACAACCGCACGACTCACGGGACGTCGCGGTTCTCCGCATCCGATCTGGTTGAGCAGTCCTTGAACGGCCGCACGCCGACCGCCTACGATGACCACCCGGACGGGACGAAGACCGTCAACCAGCCGGAGACCGTCGCGGCCCGCGAGAAGCAACAGCAACTGAAAGACCGCTTCCGCGACTGGGTGTGGGAAGACCGCGAGCGCGCCGACCGCCTCACCAAGGAGTACAACGTCCGCTTCAACAACATCCGCCTGCGCGAGTTCGACGGCTCTCACCTAACTCTGCCCGGCATGGTGCGCACCAGCCTCCGCGATGGCGACCTGGCGCCGCACCAAAAGGACGCCGTCTGGCGCATCCTGCAAGGTGGCAGCCCGCTCCTCGCACATGTCGTGGGCGCTGGAAAAACCTGGACCATGACCGCCGCGGCCATGGAGCTGCGCCGCCTCAACCTCGCCAAGAAGCCCATGTTTGTAGTGCCGAATCACCTGGTGGACCAGTGGGGCGCGGAGTTTCTCAAGCTCTATCCGCAGGCGCGCCTCTTCGTCGCCGGGAAAGAGCACTTCGAAACCGGCAACCGCCAGCAGGCCATGGCGCGCATCGCCACCGGCAACTACGACGCCGTGATCGTGTCCCACCGCTCATTCGAACTGCTGCCGGTCTCCGATGAGCACCTCAACCGCTTCGTCGATAAGCAGCTCGCCGAACTCGACACCGAGATCAGCGAAGCGAAGGACTCGCCCGGCGACAGCCGCCGCATCGTCAAGGAACTGGAGAAAGCCAAGAAGCGCCTGGCCGTCCGGCTGAAGAAGCGCGCCAATACCGATGCGAAAGACAAGACGCTCACCTTCGAGGAACTGGGCGTCGATCAGCTCTTCGTGGACGAAGCCGACCTCTACAAAAACCTGGGCTATGCGACGAAGATGACCCGCATCGCCGGGCTGCCGAACTCCGACAGCAATCGCGCATTCGACATGTTCCTCAAGACCCGCTATCTCCAGGAGCGCAGCGGGGGGCGCGGCGTTGTGTTCGCCACCGGCACGCCAATCTCGAACACGCTGGCCGAGATGTACACTATGCTTCGCTTCCTCGCGCCGGACATGCTGGCCGAACGCAAGGTGGAACACTTCGATTCCTGGGCGGCGAACTTCGCCGAGTCCGTCACCTCGCTCGAACTCGCGCCGGACGGCGCTGGCTACCGCATGCACACGCGGTTCGCCAAGTTCATCAACCTGCCCGAACTGCTGACCGTCTTCCGCAGCGTCGGTGACGTGCAGACGGCCGACATGCTCAAACTGCCGCGCCCGGAATTGGAGAACGGCAAGCCGACTATCGTGGCTGCACCCGCCAGCCACGAGTTGAAGGCGTTCATCGCGACACTTACGGAGCGCGCTGAGAAGCTGAAGAAAGAGCGTGTCGATCCGTCCGTGGACAACATGCTCAAGATCACTGGTGAGGGCCGGAAAGCCGCGCTCGACATGCGCCTGGTCGATCCCTACGCCGTCCTCACTACCGAAACCAAGATCGACTTGGCGGTCTCGCGCATATTCGGCGTCTGGCAGAGCACCAAGGACAAGCGGTCCACCCAACTCGTCTTCAGCGATCTTTCGACGCCCGATCCCGAGCGGTTCAACGTCTACGACGAGATCCGCTCGAAGCTCGTCAAGGCCGGTGTTCCTGCCGGAGAGATTGCCTTCATCCATGACGCAACTACCGATGCCGCGAAGAAGTTGCTCTTCGACGCCGTAAACGCCGGCCGCGTGCGCGTGCTGATCGGTTCGACGGAGAAGATGGGTGCCGGTACGAACGTCCAACGCCGCCTCGTAGCTCTCCATCACCTGGACGCTCCATGGCGGCCCCGCGACATCGAACAGCGCGAAGGCCGCATTCTCCGGCAGGGTAACACCAACAGCGCCGTCCAGATCTACCGTTACGTCACGGAGGGCTCCTTCGACGCCTACATGTGGCAGACGCTCGAAACCAAGGCCCGATTCATCCACCAGGTGATGCGGGGAGAAACCTCGGTCCGCGCCGCCGAGGATCTCGAAGGCGGCGCGCTCACCTACGCCGAGATCAAGGCCATCGCCTCCGGCAATCCGGCAGTGGTTGAGAAGATCAAGATCGACACGGAGATCCGGAAGCTCGACCAACTGCGGACGGTTCACGCCAACGAGCAGCGCCGCATCCGCTGGGAGCTTCGCGACCTCCCGCGCCAGATCACCGAGGCAAAGGAGCAACTCGCGCAGTTCGAAGCCGACATCACCCGCCGCAATGCGAACGACCCCGGCGAGTTCATCATGACCGTTGGCAAGCGCACCTTCTCTGGGAAGGGCGCTCGTGAAGACGCCGCCAACGCATTGACCGCGGCAGTTCTCTCCTGGGGTAACGACCAAGCTCTGGAACCCCGTGCCTCCTTTCGCGGCTTCGAGATTCTGAGCCGCGGCAAGGGTGCTGGTGATTCACGCGTCCCGGACATCTTCGCGCGAGGCGCCGCAACGTACTCCGCAAATCTGAACGCAACCAACCCCGTCGGCACCATCCAGAGCATCGAACATGCTCTGCGTAATATCGACAAACTTGTTGTGGACCAGGGTGCCCGCATCGCGCGCACAGAGAAGGCGCTCGGCGATTACCAGTCCCAGGTAGATCGCCCATTCGAACACGAGGAGCGCCTTCAACAACTGCTTGCCCGCCAAGCCGAGATCAATGCGTTATTGGATCTCGACAAGGGCGACCAGCAGGGAATACCTCAGGAAGAAGCGGCGGCCGAACGACAGACTCCCTCAGCATCGGACAGTCGCGCGCATGTAGCCAAGGTAGCAGCGGAACAAATGCGTGCCTCGGACACCGCCATTCGGGAACTGCCGATCACCGAGCGTCCCGTACCTGCGAATGGGCAAATCACTGGCAAGGTCGTCGCCTTGGATGACGCCCACATTGCCTTTGCCACAGCGCCCAATAGCTTTGTCGTCGTCCATGCTGAATCGCTGGGCAAGAATGTGCAAGTCGGCGAGAGGCTTTCTGTCCGCTTCTCCCAAGGGCGTGCGACCGTCGATGCTGGCCGCAGTCGAGGCCGCTAACCAGCGCGACCCGCGTCGGGATTAGTCGGCGCGCCTGTTGACGTTCAACTCGACGAGAGGCCGACGACTCATGCGAAGAAGCACGCTTTGGAACCAACCCAGAAAGAGGCTCGCGCCCAAAAACAGGGCGAAGAGCACGACTCCCACTTGTACGGCCTCGGGTGCGGCGGCGAAGGCCTCGGCCGGGACCGTGAAGATCCGGAACGGCCGGCGTCGGGACTTCTGCGAAGACGCTGGCTGGGCGGCAGATGGCTGGCGCACTGGCTTTTGCAGAGCGCGGTCGAACCTGGCCTGGAACTCGCGAGCGGCGCTCGCCTCACCGTCTTGGCGGGCCTGCGTCGCCACGTAGCGCTGCAGGGCGCGATTGCCGCAGGTGTTGGCGGAGCAGCCGACGCCGCTCTTGAGGACGCTCTGCATATACTCGCGGACCAGAACCTGGCGTTCAGCAGAGGTGAAACGGTAGCTGCCCTGCCGGTCGACTTCGAGGAGGCGGGCAAGCAGGTATTGCCGGGCGTGCGGGTTCTCTTTGTTGAAGAACTCCTTGAGGCCGAGGTTGTTGCGGTCCCGGACGTAGACGTCGTAGTTCTCCTGCCAGATGGAGCCGTCCACCTTCTCCGGCGTCGTCGCCTGCCAGCCGTAGATGTTTTCCATGTGGTCGGCCATCTCGCGGGCGCCTGCGTAGCCGGAGCGCTGCATCTCGCGAATCCACTTGGGATTCCATACTCGCCCTCGCAGTTCGGCGGAGAGCGTCTGGCGGAAGTCCTCCAGGCGCTCCTTGCCAGCGCGGCGCAGGTTGGCGACGTAGAGTTCCGGGGCCTTGCCGCCGTTCACGCTCTTTGTGGCCGCGTTGAGACCGCCGGCGAAGTCGAAGAAGTCGTCGTTATCGAGCACGCCATAGAGGTTTGTGGCGCGCGAGTGCACGATGGCCTGGTTGCCTTCGAGTTGCGTGGCGAGCGCGTGCGGCGCTGTTTCTCCCCAGCCCTCGGCCGTATAGGCGTGGTTGTTGTGGCGAAGATAGGCCTCGGCCACCGCGCCCGGCTTCTGTGCGTCCTTGCTCTGCTTGGCGAGGTTGGCGACACCCCCGCCGTAGTCACCAGGCGCTGGGCCGAAGACTCGCGCCGTCGCTGACCAGACCGCCTGTTCCTCGGTGAGGCCGTGCTTTCGTAGCTCTTCAATCGCCCGCTTTGTGTTGCGGCTGAGGACGTTGTCGCCGGCTTGCTGAACCAGGCGCGAAGCGCGGTCGAGCAGGAGTGCTTTGTCCGGAAAGCCGTCGCGGTAGATGCCAGCAATCGTGATAACGACATCCACGCGCGGGCGGCCCAGTTCGGCCTCCGGGATGAGGCGAAGGTCATCGACTACGCCCCGCGCATTCCAGCGCGGCTCCACACCCATCAGTTGCAGGGCCTGGCATTCGAGCGCACCCTGGTGACGGATGGTCTCGCCGTACCACAGCACCATGCTGATCTTCTTCGCATCTTCGCCGGTCTGCTGGCGGACCCGTGCGAGCAGATCATCCGCCAGCTTGCGCCCGAGAGCGCACGCGGCCTTGGTCGGGATGAGCGACGGGTCGAAGTCGTGCAGGTCTCTTCCGCTCGGCAGGGACGCGGGCGAGCGGAGCGGATCGCCCGAAGGGCCGCTTGGCAGATACTCGCCACGCAGAACCTGGACGGTTGAGTCCAGTTCCCTCGCGGGCGACTCCCGCAGGTTTTCCAGCCATGCCCGTCCGGCCTCGAGTTGCGCGGTGAACTTCGGATCTGCGATCGGCATGCGACCATCCGCGAGCGCCGAGGCCCACTCCGCATAGGGCGCATCGGGCAGGCCGATACCGCTCCGCAGGAACTCGGTCAGAGCCTCGATCTGCGATTCCGCACGAGGCATGGCGCCGAACGTATGCACGCCGAGCGGAATGGCGGACGACTCGGCCTCATCCAGGTATTCGGAAACCCTCTCGTCCCAGCCGGGCTTGTCGAGATCGATTCCCAACTGCGCGTCCAGTTTCAGGCGGCGGATCTCGGCGCGCGCTGCGGCTTCGTACTGCGCGGCCAGTTCCGGCGCCTCCGCTTTGGTCTTCGCGTATTGCTCCAGGGCTTCGCGCAATGGCCGCAATTCCTGCTGTGCGCCTCCGGGCGCAAGCAGTGGCGTCAGATGGCTGAGGATCGTTGCCGAACCTCGCCGTCGTGCGGTCATGGACTCGCCACCGCCATCGATGATGTAGACGTAGGGCAGCGGGACATCACCGAGGATGGCCTCCGCGGCATCGGTACCCGCCTGGCCGGTGTTTTTGCCCGGCAGGAACTCATGCGTCCCATGGCGTCCGATGTGAACGATGGCGTCGGCGCGAAACTGTTCGCGCAACCAGAGATAGGCTGCCACGTAAGAATGCGGCGGCGGCAGCGTGGTGTCGTGCTGCGACTCCGCAGCCTTCGCAAAGCTCGAACGCAACGGCTGCGGACCGAGGAACACGTTTCCCAGTCGCACGCCCGGCACGACGAAGAATGGCTTGCCGTCGCGCGAGCGGATCGTCATGAGCGTGCTCTTCTCGGGCGGCCCCCAGGCGCGCTCCACGGCGCGGCGGAACTCCTCCGGCAGTTGCTTGGCCCACTGGCGGTACTGCGCCATCGAAACCAACGTGATCTGGCCGGATTTGACCATCGACTCCAGTTCTCCTGGCGCCCACTCTTCGATATTCCGCCCCGAGCGTTGCAGCATCTGCAACAGCGCAGACTGGTCCGGAGCGTTCGCGCCGGTGCGGTAGCCCTCGGCTTCGAGGCGATGCACAATGGCGGCCAGCGTACCCGGCACGTTCAGATAGCTGGCCGAGATGTTCCCCTTGCCCGGCGGGTTGTTGTAGTAGAGGAGCGCGACGTGCTTCTCCAGGTTGGGCGTTTTGCGTAGTTGAATCCAGCGCGCGACGCGGGCCACAGCGCGCTCGATTCGCTCGTCGATGGGGACGCTGACGACCGTCTTCCCATCCGCGCTTCGCTCGGTTGCGGCGAAGGTGATCGGCTCGGTTGCGCCCGCTCGCTCCGGTGCGGAGACCTGCAGCGCCAGTTGATCCGTACGCACGCCGTGCGGCGACGCCAGCCATTCGGCGCGCGTCTGCTTCGTTGTCATGAGGTCAACGACGTGTACATTCAGACGCGCGAGGAACTCCGCATCATCGGGCTTCGCGAACCCGAGGTTCAGCGCGAACAGTGCGTCCACGGCTGCGCCCGACGGGCCGGTAAGCAATGGTTCGCAAAGAGTCGGTGGCCAGCCGAAGACGGCAACCGCGCCCAAGCCGTGCTTCTCCAGCGCGGCAATGAGCGCGTCGATATGCGCCATGTCATGGTTCTTGAGGTTGGTGTGGTAGAAGAGAATGCCGACACGCGGTGCGCCCTTCGGCACCAGGTTCTGCGCGTCGTACCATCCCGTGTACGCTTCGAGAGACGCAAACGGCGCAGGGGCGCGGGGATGGTAGATGCCGGTCACGATTTGGCGTTCGGGCGCCTCCATCGCCACGCCGGAGAGAAACGCCAGCAGCCGCGCCATGTTCTCGGCTCCGCCGTAGTTCCAATACTCGACGGCCGCTTGCAGGCGCGCGCTATCCTGCTTGAGCCCCCAGTGCCGCTCCGCGCTCTCGGGCCAGTGGCCCAGCACCTTCACGCCGCGGGCGATGAGCGGTCGCATGCGCGGCGCCAGTGCGCGCGCCTCTTCGGAGTGCATGCTGTAGGCGAAGACAACGTCGGCCTGGTCGAGGTCCGCGGGCGGTGCTGTGGCGTCGCCGTAGGAGAGGACGATCTTGTCGCGACCCCAGCGCGCTTCAAAGACCTTCAGCGCTTCCGGCAGCGTCTGGCTCAGACGCGTCAGGATCACGATGCGCACGGGGGCCGCCTGCAACGAGCAGGCGGCCAGAATCAGCAGGAGCAATCTCCGCATTTAGAGGCGGATCCTCAGCCGCACAGAAGCGAGTCTGCCGGGCGAGGGATAGTAGCTGTAGTAAACGCGATTGAGTAAGTTCTCCGCGCTGGCTTCTACCGTCAGGTGTCGCCCCACGGGAACGCTCAGGCCGGCATCGAGTGAGAAGAACGGATCATAGGCGCCATAGACGCCCTTGGTCGTATCGGTGTTTAGGTCCGCGCTGAACATGCGCGAGACGTAGCGGCCGGTCAGTGAGCCGCTGGCCTTGTGGAAGAACGCAAATAAAGAACCGCTCGTCACGTGGGCCGGCACGAACGGGACGCGTTTGCCCACGGTGTCCGGCACCGCCGGATTCTTGGTGATCTTCGCGTCGTTCCAGGTGTAGCTGGAGACGGCATAGAGCCACGTGCGCAGCGGCACGCGGGCGCTGGCTTCCAAGCCGTTGGTGCGTCCCTCGCCCGCGTTGATGACGGGCCGGTAGTTGCCCGTCGCGTCCACGCTGTAGTCGGTCGTGCGGTAAATCAGATTCGAGGTTCTGTTTTGAAAGAACGCCGCATCGACTTCCAATCGCTTCGCCCAGCGCCGGCTCACACCAGCCTCGAAGGCCAGCAGCCGTTCCGGCTGCAGATTGGGATTGGCGGCGTAGATGATGCCGGACGAACTCTTCCAGGTGCGGTACAGATCGTAAACCGTCGGACTGCGGAACGCGTTGCCCACGCTGCCGCGAAACGCCAGGCCAAGCGGACCGCTCCAAAGCGCGGCGGCTTTGGCCGAACCGCTGTGGTTGGAACGGCTGTTCACGTCGGTGGCGGAAGCGCCCGTGCCGTAGCCGCCGTCGTAGGTTTTCCAGTAGTCGTAGCGCGCGCCGCCGGTCAGGCTGAGCCGTTCCGCGATGCGCCATTGGTCCTGAATGTAGGCACCTTCGTTGAACGCCTGGCCTTGAGAAGCACCGGTGACGACAGCCGAGTCCTGCCGCCGCGTCCAATTCGGTACTGTCGTTTCCTGAAGCTTGCTCTGGTCCTGCCGCAAATCCGTTCCGAACGTTATGTGGTGCCGGGAGGTCGCACGCTGCGAGTATTGCGCATTGCCGAACCACGATTCGTAGGGCCGGTCGCTGATCACGCCAGTTCCGCTCGTGATGGTCGCGCCGGTGCCGGGCGTGGAGTAGTAATTCAGCGGCGAACGTGTCCGCCCGCCGCCTACCTGCAGGATGCCGCCGTTGGCGAACTCGTGATGGATTCGCCCGGAGAGCATCCAATAGGTCGTCTTGCCATCGCCGGGCAGGAAGAGGCTCGGCGTCACGCTGAAACGCCGCAGGCTGCCGTTCCAGTTGAACGAGGCCGTTCCGGAATCGAAGGGCGCGCCGGCGGCCGTCTGCAAGAAACTCTGGTATCCGTCGTAGCCATAGCCCGACCATTGCCGCTGGAATTGCAGGTAGGCTACCGTGTGCCGGCCGAACGTGTAGTCGCCTCGGGCGCGCACGCTGTGCTGATTCCACCAGTTGTCTCCGGCCTGGCCCAGGATGAATGTCCGAGTGCCGGTCGTGGTGAGCGTCGGGATCGCGCCCGTCACCGCCGTGCCGCCCGAAGCCGCAGTGCCTGCGCTGGTCACGTACTGAGACGGGAATCCGCCAGTCTGCATCCGGTCGTAAGCAAGGCTGAGGCCCAGGCGGTCGCCGAAACGGTCCGCGATGCGGCCTCCGTAGCGCGTCGTGTCCTGATTGCCAAACTGCCCGTAGATCTCCGCCTGGCGCTTCGTCACTGGCTTGGTGAGGATGTTGACCACGCCGCCCATGGCGTTTCCACCGTACAGGGACGAGAAGCTGCCACGCACGACTTCGACCCGCTCGACCTCCTGAATCGGGAGCGTGGTCCAGTTCACCTGGCCGGTATAGGAATCGTTCACCGGCTGCCCGTCCACCAGGACCAGAACTCGGGACTGCGCCGACCCGCGCCCGGAGAAGCCGCGCATGCCGATGCCGGCGTTGGTGTCCTGGGCGCCCTTGCCACGAAACGCCAGAATCCCCGGCGCTGTGTTGATCGCCTGGTCCAACAACTGAACCTGTCGCGCGGTGATTTCCTCGCTGGTTGCCGAGGAGACGGAGACGGGTGCTTTCTCCGTTTCTAATTCTCCACGTGTGGCGGTTACGGTGATGCTCTGTTTCAGAACGAACGGCGACGCCTGGTCAGGCGGCGGCTTGGGCTGCGTCTTCTGCGCAGTGCCGGCTTCTGGTTCCTGTGCCAGCAAGGGAGCAACGATGAGAAGGAGTATGAGTTTGCGCATGGTCTCGCCGAGCTTGGCAAATCGCTCGTAAGTTGCAGCGTAGCACCAATTGGAAAATCGTAGCAAGCAACCCTCGGGAGCCAGGACTTGTGTCCGGGCTTGCCAGCCCAGGATGTCGGCGAATGTCTATGCGGCCGTCATCTGCTTCGCTTCTGTTCACTGCGGGTGTGCCGGCTCAGAGGCGTCTCTGTGCGGATCTGGGCCACGGTGGATGAATACTTCCCAAGCCAGCCGGACCAGGGCCCTCCGGCCTGCGCTGGGAGGCCCGATCCCGCCGCGATGTGGTCGCGAAGACGGCTCCTGTTCTTGAGGAGTCGGTCCGCGTCGCCCATGTCGGTCGTCTCGACAACTGGACGCCCGTCGTCGCCGAACATGCGCTGAAAGCGCACGAACGAGTTGGCTCGAAGCTTTCCCTGGCTCCGCGCGGCGGCTATCTCAGGCGTGTGATAGATGAAGTGGACCTGAGCGTCGGTCCCCTCCAGCAGCATGTATTGGCGGCCGGAATCCTCTTCGCCGTGGGTCAGCACCCGCCCTTCAATCACCGATAGCTTCCGCGGGTTTGTGACCACCAAGGGAAGACGGTCGTCTGAAAGAAGCGCCCCGTGTGCCTGAAGGATTCGCTGACGATCCTGCGCCTGTTGCATGGCCCGGAGAACGGCGGCGAAGTCGCGACGGATTTGCCATTCGTCGCCGCTGACAGGCTCCGCCAGGCCCATCTTGTGAAGCTGAACCAGCCTGGCACGGACGTGCTGTTCCTGCGCCTGGATTGCCGACGGGGCATTCCGGCTGATAGCGTTAACCATGATCGAAAAGGTGCCTCCAGTGGCCCCCACATCCGTGGACTGGCCTACCCTGCCGATCAGACGGTCCAGCGAAGTGAGCCGTTGTTCGGCCACCTCTCGCCTCTCGGCTTCAATCGCGTCCCGTTCGGTGCGATATCCAAGTTGCGCCGTACAAAGATCCTCCGCTGCGTTACGGATGCCCACCTTGATGTACTCGCGATCCAGGCGCAGTTCGCGACCATCGGCCTTTCCACGAAGGGCCACATGAACATGCGGATGCTCTGTGTTGAAGTGCGCCACCGCGCACCACTCCAGTTTCCGCGAGAGTTCGGTCTCCATCCTGCGCATCGTCTCGCGTGTCAGCCGGGTCAGGTCCACGCGGTCCCCGAACTCCGGTGACAGGATCAACTTGAACACCCGCTCGTCACCCGCAGACTGCCACTCGTCGAGCCGGTCGGCAACGTCAACGGTCTCCTCTGTTGCGGTGAACCCCGGCTCCACTTCGGGCGTCCGGACTGCACTGTCACGAGATATGTACTTACCGTGCGCCCTCCACTGGCCGCCGATCCGATTCGGGGAGTAGGTCACCCGAACGGCGCAACGCTGGCGGCGCGGCCTTGGCGACCGCACGCCCCGAACCGCGCCCGCAGCAAGGCGGCGCGACATTCGCGAGTAGTGCATCACCTTCTTGAAGGCCGACGACCACGCGGGTCCGCCGCCTCCCCGTCGAACCCTCGGCTTAGGCGGCCGAAGCCTGAACTCGCGTTCATCGCTTGCCATGTTCGGAAAGCTCCGCGAACGCCTTGCCGGCCTCGCCGCTCAAACCGCTGCCGACGCTCTTCAGGAAGCGGTCGTACCGGAGCCGAGCGCGCGCGATGGCCTGCTGGTAGGCGTCGCCCGTCGGTTCCGGAACACAGGTCAATACGGTCTTCGCCAGCGCATCAACGAAGGCGAACAGCGCCTGTTGCCCGGTCGCCAGACGCTGGATCTCCGTCAGTGCCCGGTCAAAACTAGCCGCTATCCGATCCTCGGCGGCTGTGCTGTCTCCGCCTCTTCGGCGCAGTTCGTTCTCGATGGCCGCTCGGATAAACGCGCTGTCCGAACCAAAGCCTGCCTCGTGCGCTGCCTTGGCAATTCGCTTGTCCAGTTCGCTGCTGCACCGGATCGTGCGTGGTCTCATGCGGGTGTGCCTCCTTATGGGAAAGGCCCCGGGGAGCGCCGATTGAGACACAGAAAGTGCCCGTATTCGCGCGTCGTACTCGTCTCACGCCAGCGCATACCCGCCAAGCCACTCGCACCAAACCAGATAGGTCCGGAACCACAACCACGCGTACGCTCCCCTTTATGTTCCACTACCCATGTTTTGGGCTGGTTGGAGTGACCTGAATGTTGCAAACTGTTGCAATCTGTTGCACCCCCCGCGATCCGGCCCGTTCTCCGGCCTTTTCTGTTGCAAACGGTAAACAAACTGTTGCAATCAGTTGCACCGCTGTCTCAAATCGCCGTTCTCCCGCCCTTTCCCTGTGAGGACGGAATGAGCACTGACGGAAAGGGCCGACCGGCAAAGTCGCTTCCAAACCTGGGATCGCTGCCAGCCAATCCGCCGACGACAAGCACGGGGAAAGTCGCCTGGGCCTGGCCGAAGATCTCGGCGGCTCTTCATGCGGGCTGGCGTATGCACGATGTTTGGTCGGCCCTGCGGGCGGACGGCTTCGACATCCCCTACAAGCAGTTCCGGGTCTACGTGTCGCGGCTTCGTCGGCGCTTCGCACAGGCTCCGCCCCCGCCTGTGGCCACCGGGCCAGCGCCGGAGCCGTCACCGGCAGCCCCGGACACTCCGGCGAAACCGGCGGCGCCGTCGGCCACCGACCCCTACGCCGGCATCCGAGAGCAACGAAAGTTGAAACGGCAGGGCGGGTTCGAATACGACCCGTTCTCCACAGATAAGGACCTACTGAAATGAAAGGAAAGCGAATGAACACTACCGAAACAGCCAAAGACAACAGCGGCGTCCACTTCGTCCTTCAGGGCAAGGGCGGCGTCGGAAAGAGCTTCATCTCCGCCATTCTGGCCCAATACTTCCGGAGCACCGGCCGCCCGGTCTACTGCTTCGACACCGACCCGGTCAACGCCACCTTCGCCCAGTACGACGGCCTTGAAGCCGAGCACATCAACGTCCTGAAGCGCGGCGTCATCAACGAAAAGCAGTTCGACACCCTGGTGGAATTCCTCTGCACCAGGCCCGGCGTCTGCGTCGTCGATACCGGCGCGACCACGTTCGTGCCGCTCTGGAACTACATGCTCGAAAACGAAATCGTCGGATTCCTCGCCGCCCGCAACCGCCGCCCCTTCATTCACTCGGTGGTCACCGGCGGCCAGGCCATGAGCGACACCCTCAACGGTTTCGCCAAGGTCGCGGCCACCAGCGGGGAAAAGAACATCGTCGTCTGGCTCAACGAGTACTTCGGCGAGATCCAGGGCAAGGACGGCCGCGGCTTCGAAGAGTTGAAGGTCGCCCAGGAGCAGGCCGAGCGCGTCCTCGGCACCGTCACCATCCGCGAGCGCAACCACCACACCTTCGGCGACGACGTGAAAGAGATGCTCCAGCGCCGCCTGACCTTCGACGCGGCCATTCAGAGCGAGCAGTTCTCGCTGGTTTCCAAGCAGCGCCTAGCCATCGTCCGACGCGACCTCTTCGACCAATTGAACACCCTGGCCATCGTATAGCTATGCCTGAGATACCCGACATCGACCGGCTCATCGCCGAAGTCGCCGCGCGCCACGGCATCCTCCTGAAAAAGGACGATGCCGCGTTCGCGCTGGTGACGCTAAATCAACTCGTTCTTGAGGCGGCACTCAGTAGACTAATTGCGGAGACTCAGAGGGCTACTGCGGACTTTGAATGTGCCATGGATCGCGTCCAAACTAGAGCAGGAGCGGCGATGGCGAACGACGCTCGCCGCTTAGTCGCCGAGATAGCGACCGGGGCCATGGGGCACGTGAGCATAGGGCCAACTCTGACTCGAGGCGGAGCAACGTGGGGTCTAGTTGTCCCATTCGTCGCTGGCGTAGCCGCGGGCCTCATCATCTCGTTGCTGTTGTGACACGACCATTCGGTCCAGCGCTCACCAGCACCAGGAAGCTGTTTGGGGCGGGGCCGTTCTGTGCCGATCTCTGATTACTCGGGTTGATTGGGGGCTGACCTTTGGGGAAACGGAATGGAAGTCGGGCGCTTCGTGGGCAATGCCCAAATTCACCATTGTGTGCCGGGTGGCGGATCGTCATCATTCGACCGTGGTGGCCGAGTTTCAACTGGAAGTGTCTCTTATAGGTCCACTTGCGATAGCCGTACCCGGCTGGCTGGTGCTACCGGCTGAAACACTTTGTCCGGCCCGGGGGCAGAATGGAGGAATCTGCGCGTATGGCCGTCCCGCACCACGCTTCTCGACTCGTCGTCGCGAGATTATTGCTGACAAACCACCGAACTGCGAATGTGAACGCGGGGGCCGGCGGAACGAGTTTGACGACGCGCTCGTAGTGTGCTGTGCTCATCTTGTATTATATGCAGGGCGAGGTAAGTCATGAGATCGGTCAAATCCACGTTCTCGATTCTGTGCAGCGTGTATTGCGTCTTGTGTACGCATCCCGTACGCAGTGAGGTGACAACGACCGTTCTTGGGAGCGTTACCGATGCGGAGTGCGGGACCGGACCAATCGCTGGCGCGATAGTCGAACTAGATGGTGCGGTGCGAGCGGTAGCCAACAGCGAGGGGAAGTACATCCTGACGCAGCCACGCCCCACAGTGGTGCTTGGCTTGCCACCGGGGCAGCACGTGCTTATGGTGGCTGTTGAGGACTTTCGATCCAAGGTTGTCCGCTTTTCCATGAGTAGCTTGGAGCCTGATGGGATGCCGATCCGAGTCGATATAGGGCTTTGGCGGCGGTCCGGTGCGCCTTGCGCGGCCGCTAGGCCGCATCCGACCATTGATGCGGCGGACGGAGCGGCCGGGCTCGTGGTGGACGATGACCGCGACGGCATTGACGACTATGTGGAACAGTGGCTGGGCGAGCGGTTTGCGCCGATTGTGTATCACGGCGAGAGCGAGCGGAACTTCCCAGCGAGTGTTGACTGGTTCCTGTCGAAGACGAGAATGTTTACTTACGACGACGCTTGTGAACCCGATGAGAAGCACGAAGTTCCGGGTCCGCTAACCCAGGGAAGGCTGACTGGCCGTTCATTTCGAGCAACCTGTCAAGGGACCAGTACAATCACTTCCGACAGCACTCGAAGCCGCTGCAAACAGGCTACATTTTTTCTTTCCGACCTAGCGAAACCCGACCAGGCCGGATTGCGCAACAAGCCCGCAGAATGGGTGACCTATTTGCATGCTTACCCAAACTCGCTCGGCGGGGTTACTTTGCAGTATTGGCGCTTCTATGCGCAGGATGACGATCAGCGCCATCTGATACATGCGCGGGTTGGGCCGTTCGAGATGGAGCTAATTCCGGGACACGGGGGCGACTGGGAAGGAGCGATGGTACATCTGAACGGGTTGCTTCTCCCGGCAAGCGTCGACCGACTTGGGCACGCAACTATAGACGCCGTGGCGGTCACCTGGGTCCAGGGCCAGCATCCGATCATCTGGTCGGAGGAGGGAGGGCATACGAGCGATCCGAACCAACTAGACATGATTTCAAGTCGATTCATCGAACAACAGACTTGGAGCGGCGGAACAGTGACGCTACCGGACGGCTCTTCTGCTGGTTACAGCGGCGGGTTGCGAAACGTCGGCGAACGATCGCACCCGCTGGCAGGGCAGCAGTTCATTCGATATTCGGGACTGTGGGGCAGTCCCGGCGACTGGTTCGTAACTTCAGGATACTGGGGTCCAGCCTTCAACGAAACGGGATCAGTATGTGAGGACGGCGTCACACCCGCATACAAGAGCGGAGTGCCGGACTGCAGTCCGGTACCGGTGGGTTGCGGGCGAATTTTTCACACCGCGTGGTGCAAGAGCATGGACTTCACTCAAATGGACCGCGATCGGGAATGCACGGCCTCGGACCAATCGCGCTGAGTTGATGAGCCGAGTCCCATACCACAGCGGCGCAGATGGGTGTGGGCAGACGAGAAAGATAATCGACTCTGAAAATGGTATATACTTTTACGGGTATGGAAGCCCCAGCTTTCATCCGTAGGTGAAGGGTGAAGCACGCTTCCCGGGCCCTTTCTAAGGTGTAGTGACTGCGTACTCCGGTGGAACACATTCATGAGAGGAGAAGTGTAACTAGATGCCGAATATTGCCCAAATACTGGCGATGCCCGCGGCACCAGGAGACTGGTGGGATGAAGAAAAGATCGCCACAATCAACGTTACCGTCTTCACCGAGGACGATGATAAGGATGATGGGGAGAACGTCACCCTTAGCGTACTCTATGGCCCATTCGTCTCGAAGGTGGACCTGGGCACAGGCCGAATCCCGGATCAAGATACTCGTACCGTTTCGATTCCATTGACGCCTCACCCGCCGCTCTCCGCCAAGTTTTCGCTGAGAGTGTTTAAGAGTCCGAAGGGGTCGCCAACCGGATGTCAGTGGAACGCGGCGTTTGATATGAGCGGCGTGACCGAATCCGGGGCGAGCGTTAACATCTCTGGCCGCACAAGGAAGTTCGAGATAGGTGACGGGCACTCGTACGACTTCATGGCAATCCAAGACGCCCATGCACCTAACACATAGTGCCGACATCACCGCGATCACCGGGGCTGGAATGCATCATGCTACGACGTGCGCGCGACGAGGACCGACACAGTGGAGGGTGGTGTAGCGCAAGTACGTCGTGAATTGGCCGGGGGCTCCTGCTCCCGGCCTAGACGTGTTCTGTGCACGGTGGGGCTGTTTTGAAATCAGTATATACTTCCTTGCTTCGACGCTTGGCGTGGTAACGCGGCGATCTTGGTTAACAGGGATTGGCTTTTCGGAATTTCTGCCGCTTGCCCGAGGCTTTCTATGTTCGGGAACGTATTGCGGATGAGGCTGCCCACCGCTTGTGTGCCGTCATCGGCCAAGCGATGAGCGACTCCGGAGCAACTGGGTTGCTTTCCTCATAGTCCTCTCCAGATAGTCGACCTGACGATGCGGCGACCCCTTGTGCGATAGGTCGCGGCTCTTGAGTGCCGCTAGAACATCTGCGTCTGCTGCTCCGTGTGACAGCGCGTAGATGGCGTAGGCCAAGTCGATTCGTGTGCCATCCCCGGCATAAACAGGATTGTGTCGGAACGAATCGATTGACTTCTTCGCTGATCGCCGTACCGAGGAAACCTGTGGCGTTCGCAGTTCGCGGGCGTTTGCAGCTCGATCAAGCTCTTCGTGGATTGCGGTGAGAAATCTGCCGGACTCCTGGTAGCGGGCTCCACTCGCCTCGATCATCCGCACGAATGGGAATCGCCCATCGGCGCCCTGATATTTCAATTTCCGATTGGTGAACCCCGCCAGACGACCGAAGTGCCGCCAGTCGGCGGCCTTCCTGTCGCCTTCGAATCGCTCCGCCAGTGCACGCGCCGCGGCCGTACCGACGTCCTTCGGTAGTCGCTCCGGGTGCTTCAGCCAGGCCTGGTAGTTGCCCGGTGAGGTCTCGACGACGAGCGCGGGCTGATAGCCTTCACGCTTCATCCGCTCGACTGCATCGGCCTTCAGATCGTCGATGAGGGTCAAATTGTGCTCCCCCTGCGGCCGGATGTAGATGTTCCGGCCTTGGGCATTCTGGAGCCGCAACCATGGAATCGAGCGCATGAGGCCGGCGACATCCCAGGTTCGGGGGAGCATCGGCGGACCATCGCCCTCGGCGGCGTCCATGCGAAATAGTCCGAGCTCGAAGACCTCGCCACCCATGGCTTCTACCTGGGCCCTCACGATTTGTGTGGTGATTTCCAACGATGAGCGCGCGTTTCCGGTTCGTGAATCTGGCATTCCGTGGGAAAGGGCGGGTAGAAAGCCATTTGAGACAGGTTATGGTACTGAAGGTACTGGTACTGTTTTGTATCATGTACCTTAGGCCGCCTTCACGGGCTCGGCTGCTCGCTCATGTCGCTCTATTCGCGCTCGTTGTTGCTGATTCTCATTGCAGCCTGCCGCCTCCTGGGCGGCGAAGCCCCCCTAGGGGCGGACGCCCTGCGTTCCGGAGAGCGGCTCGGCTATTTGCGGAACTGGAACGCCGCCCGGCCGTTCTACGCGGAAGCCGAGCGTCAGTTCGAAGCTGCTGGCGACCGCCGCAACGCTCTCTTCGCCGGTATCAGTCGCCTCCGCGGCGACCTCGATTCCCGGTCGTACCTCCAGACATCGGCGCACCTGGCCGAGCTTTTGGATCAGCCGCTGCTGCAATCCGATCTCGCGCTCCGTCTGCGTTGCCTTGCTGTGAAGGGCGACGTAGACCTCGAACTCGACACAGATTTGGCTCGGCGGGATTGGTCAGAGGCCAAGACCGTCGCGGAGAAGTTGAACGAGCCCGCCTGGGTGAACCGGGCGAACGCAGAGTTGGCCATCACCGGCTTCCTGGCTGGCGACGTCAAGGGTGCCGCCATCGGCATGGCAGAAGCAATCCAGAAGGCGAAGGAACTGAACGACCAGGGATCGCTGGTCCGCTATGAGGCCCTCGTCGGGCACGGCCTAGTGCAGTGGAAGATGTACGACAAGGCGCTAAAGTTCTTCGACGATGCCCTTGCCATTGCGCAGAAGAATCCGGATATTCAGCGTCCGCTGCTGGTCTACTCGGGGAAGATCGACGCTCTGATTGCGTTGGGACGGGCGGCGGAGGCACAGAAACTCCTCGAAACGGCGTTGGACGGTGCCCGCGCGAACTCCGCAAAGGGTTATGAAGCTGAACTGCATCTGCGCGCGGCGCTGCTCAAATGGAAGCAGGGCGAGCGGCGACAAGCTATCTCCGAACTGAACGGCGCGATTCAGATTGCGGACTCCATCGGCGCTATCCGGATTGCCGGGCAATGCTCCTTCCAACTGGCCCAGTATTTCGAGGCGTCCGGCAACCTGCCAGCCGCCAGCAGCGCAATCCGCCGTACCATCGCCACCGGCAGGAAAGCGGGCGACCGCCTCTTGCTACCGGCCGCCCTGGCGGAGGCTGGACGCATTGAGATCGCGCTCGGGAGACTCCCCGCAGCCGACAGCTACTTCGAAGAAGCCGCCGCCATCGCGAACGGAATCATCGCCTCCGCCCCGACGATCACGTCAAAAGACCAGTTCATCGCCTCTCTCGATAACCTCTACCTCGATCACTTCCGCCTTCACGTCCGGCGGCACGATATCGCTGGGGCCTTCCGGGTTCTGGAAGAGGCGCGGGGGCGAGCCGTCGCCGACGCCCTTCGCAACGGCAGCGCGGACGCGCGTCCATTGACTGCCCGCCTGACGCCCAATGAAAAACGGGTCTCGCAGCTCCAACTGGCCCTCCTCCGAACCACGGCCAAGGCCGAGCGGCAGCGGCTGCTTTCGTCGCTCGAACGCTCCGAAGAGGAGTTGTTTCCGGCGTTGGTGTCACCTCGCGGCGGCGCAACGCCAACCGAGCCGGTCGATATCGCCACGTTGCGGAACAACCTTCCACCCGGACACGTCCTGGTCGAATACCAGCTCGCCGAACCGTGGTCCCATTGCCTCGTCATTACGAGAGATCGTGCCTATGCAAAGCAGATTCCCGGCGCGGCGGAATTGACCCGAACCGTTGAAAAGCACCTGAAGGCCATCGAGCAGCGCGCCGATTTCGGAGAATCGGGTCGAGCGCTATTCGAGGTGCTCCTGCCAAGCGAGGCGCGCACGGCCGCCAACCTGATCGTCGTTCCCGATGGCGCGCTGTACGGGTTGCCATTCGAAACGCTTATCGACGCCGCTGGCAAGGCCTTCATCGACAAGCACACCGTCTGGTACGAGCCTTCCGCCACTGTCCAGTACCTGCTGGCACGCCGCCATCCCCAGCCTCCTCCCACCCTGCCTTTGCTCGCGGTCGCTGCGGGTACAGACGGTTTGGGCACGCCGACCAGCCCGGTGCGGCGCAACATGTTCGACGTTCGCGGCACGTCCTTGCCAGCGCTTCCCGCAGCCAACGGCGAAGCCAGACTGGTCGGCGAGGCGATGGGGCCGCAGAGCGTGGTCATCACCGGCCGGGCGGCCACGGAGTCGGCTATCAAGAAGCAGCCGCTCGCGCGCTACCGCGTCCTTCACTTCGCAGTCCACGGGCTTGCCGCACCCGATCACCCGGAACGGGCCGGGCTCGTCTTTTTCCCGGATGAAGCCGCCGCTGAGGACGGACTTTGGCAACTTCGCGACATCGCCCGCAGCAGGCTCTCCGCCGATCTCGTCACGCTCTCTGCCTGCCGCGCCGGTAGCGGCAAGGTGCTCGGAACCGCCGGCACAGTGAGCCTTGTGACGGCCTTCCTGGCCGCCGGCGCGCGGTCGGTCGTCGCGAATCTGTGGGACTCCGACGACACCTTCACCAAAGCCCTAATGGGCAGTTTCTACCGCCACCTGGCCCAGAACATGCCCGCCGCCGAAGCCCTCCGGCAGGCGAAACTGGAAATGCGCGCGCGATACGGTGCAGAGGCGCCTCCTTACCTGTGGGCGGGTTTCACGCTCACCGGCATCAACGGACCGATACATCCATGACCAGCGCACCTTTCAACCAAGAGATACGCGAGAAGGTCTTCTCCAAAGTTGTCGAGACCGTGGCGGAGAAGCTGTACGACCCCGCCTTGAACGGCGTCGATTGGCCCAAGATCACTGAGGAACGCAGCACGGGGATCGTGTCCAGCGAATCGACCGAACAGTTCGAGCGCCGGATGAACGAACTGATTCGCGAGTTGCGCGTAAGCCACGCTGGCTTCTTTCACGAGAGCCAGCCGCGCGCGACGGCCAAGGTCTCCATTGGTGCGACGTTCAACAACGAAAGCGACCGCTGGGTATTCCAGGATGTCCATGCCGGTGGCCCGGCGCACGCCGCCGGGCTCGTCCCCGGCAACATCCTGCTGGCGGTTGCGGGCAAAGACGCCGCGCCGCCGGAGATCCCGTCCTTCGCCATGGGCGAATCGGTGGCTCTCGATGTGGAACGTGCTAACGGCGCCCGCGAGCGGGTTCAGATCCTCATCCCGGTGGCCAAGAACAAGAAGCATCCAGTGGTCAGCCTCGACCCGCCAAGCTGGAAGCGGCTTGCCGACGGCATCGGATATCTGAAAATCGCGCTGTTTCCCGGCATTGTGGGAATCGACGTGGCGCGCGACATCGACCGCGCCGTCTGCGAACTCGACTGCGAAAGGCTGGTCATCGACCTGCGCGGCAACGCCGGTGGCGGTATGGGGAGCCTTCGCGTGATGAGCTACCTCACCCCGGATCGGCTGCCTGTAGGCTACAGCGTCACCCGCAAGGATTTGGACCGTCCTGGCTTCCGTAAGGATCGCCTTCCAACCTTCGAGCGGATTCCGGATCTCAAACTGGGGCTGCTGCCTCTTATGATCCGGTTCGCGATCCGCGGGCGGTCGGTAGCCGTGTTTACCGAGGCGAAGGGCGCACAGCGCTTCCATGGTCGCGTGGCGATTCTGGTCAACGAACATACGGCCAGTTCGAGCGAGATGGTCACGGCGTTTGCATCGGAAAACGGGCTGGCCACAGTGGTTGGCAGCCGCACCGCCGGCCGACTGCTCGGCAGCGATTCGTTCCGCGTGGGCTATGGATACCGTCTAGCGCTGCCGGTCGTGGAATACCGGACCTGGCGGGACGTCCGGCTGGAGAAAAACGGCGTGGCGCCCGACATCGAGGCACCATTTGACGCGAAAGCCCAACGCGAAGGAGTGGATACTCAGTTGGACGCGGCCATCGCGGCGGTGCAGGCTGGAGCCGCTCAGCGGATCGCGACGGGGTAAGTCCGCCAACTCCCGTCCGGGCCATGCACGCCTAGGACGTACGAACCTGCGGCGAGACGGGAAAAGTCGAAGGCGACCGAAAGGGTGGCCACGTGATCCGCGAACGCCGTGGAAGCCGTGTTCGTCATCACCGCGTGAAGCTCGCTGTCCATGACCCGAACTTCGTACTTGCCCTCGTCCGATCCCACAGGCAACGAAAGCACCAGCCGGACCGCCTTGCGATCCAGCGTGGCGGCCAATGGCTTGGATTGCGGCGCAGCCTCGACCTCGCTGCGCGCCGGGCCGAACGGCCGAAGGTCCACGTTAATGACCGCCGCAACGGTGGTCGGAGGTGCCGGAAGCCGCGTGCCGCCGGTCCAGAACACGACGCCGCCGATTCCTGCCACCATGACAACCGACGCCAGCACCAACCGGTTCCGCCGAACCAGGCGTTTTCTGGCGGCCATCGCGACCTGCCGGAGTTCCAGAAACTCCTTGAAACAGGGGGAACAGTGGGAAACGTGCTCCCATGGCTCGTCCTGGATTGGTCTCAGCCGGGCCGCAACCTCCCGAACGACGTGCTCGCCGGGACACCCCTTACGTTCAGGATTTGGGTAGCTCTTCAGGACCGCCTGCTGTAGCAGGTCCTGGATTTCGTTCGAAAGATCCTCGGGCGTCTCGGGCATCGGCTCACGCTATTATGGCATCCAGACAGCGTCGGCGGCGACGCCATATCGACCTTAGATCTCCTATGAGCACTCCGACCCGCCCGTGGGTTGGATCAGGACTCCGTCCCGGCGCAAGATGTCGTTTACTTTTCAGTCGGCCCAGGGTGTGCGAGACTATGCCGACGCTTGCCGATGCCGCAACAACTCGGCCTGGATTGCCTCTGCCTCAACCCGCAGTGCAGCAGCCTTGTCGGGTTGGCCCATCGCTTCGAAGATGATCGCTTGGTTGTGAAGGCTGTTTCGCAGCACGCTGGGCAGGGGAAGGTCGCGACAGATGGCTTCCTGCCGCTGGGCCAATCCGAGTGCTTCCTGCAATTGGCCTCGAGCATAAAGGATACCGGCTTGGTCGCCATAAGTCCGCGCCATCCCCTCGCGGTTGCCCAACTCTTCACAGATTCTCTCCTTGCGGAGCAGCAACGTCATGGCGTCATCGAGTTGCCCCGCAGTCTGGAGGATGGTGGCCTTGTTACCGCAAATCTTCTGCAACCCGTCTCTATCTCCCAAGTCCTCACAGATCTTTTCCTCAGCGTTGTAGAGAGCCATCGCCTCCCCAAGGTGCCCGCTGTCTACAAGGATCCCGGCCATTCCGCCGTAGCATCTTCCCAAAGCTGCTGGGTCACCCAGCTTTTCGCTGATCTCGCCTTGTCGCTGAAGGAGCCTCATCGCGTCCGCGAACTGGCCCAGTTCTCGTAAAATTCCAGCCTGGTTGCCGTAACTGTTGGCCAAGCCGTGAGGGTTGCCGAGTTCCTCATAGATTTTCTCCTGGCGCTGGAACAGCGTCATGGCTGCTTTCGATTGGCCCCAGTCTCTAAGGATCAGGCCCTGATTGCCGTAGCTGGCTGCCAGATTCGCTTGGTCGCCCAACTCTTCGCAGATCTTCTCTTGCCGTTGCAGTAGTTCCAGTGCCTCGGTGTATTGACCCCATTCGCGAAGGATCGTAGCCTGATTGCAGTAGCTCCCTTGGAGCCTCGCAGGGTCGCCGAGTTCCTCGCAGATTTTCTCCTGCCGCTTCAGTAGGCTCATAGCCTCCTTAAGCTGTCCCCACCGGATGAGAATGAGTGCTTGGTTGCCGTAGCTCGACATCAAGCTTCGACGGTCTCCTCGGTCGGTGCAGATTTTCTCTTCTCGACGGTGCAGTGCCATGGCTTCTTTCAGTTGGCCCCACATTTGGAGGATCAGGGCTTGGTTGCCGTAGCTCGACGCCAGGCCGTCCTGGTCGCCCAATTCCCCGCAGATCTCTTCCTGGCGATGCAGCAGTTCCATAGCCTCCTTGAGATGCTCCCCGCCCATCAGGAGCAGTATTCCAGCCCGAGTGCCGTAGCTACTCGCCAAGCCGGCGCGGTCATTCAACTCTTCGCAGATCTTCTCCCCACGCTGGAGCAGCGCCACGGCTTCTGTCAGTCGGTGGCGGTCTATGAGAATCAAAGCTTGATTAAGGTAGCTCAGTGCCAAACGCTGCCGGTCGCCCAGCTCCTCGCAGGTCTCTTCCTGGCGGTGAAGAAGGTCCATGGCCTCACTCAATTGGCCCCATGACTTTAGAATCAAAGCCTGATTGCCATAGCTTGATGCCAGGCTAGCGCGGTCCCCTAACTCTTCGCAGATCTTTGCCCCGCGCTGGAGGAGGACCATTGCCTCCTTGAGTTGGCCCCGCGCCTTGAGGATCAGCGCCTGGTTACCGTAGCTAGACGCCAGCCCGGAACGGTCACCCAACTCCTCGTAGATCTTCTCCTGTTGGTGCAGCAACGCCATGGCTTCGCCTAACCGGTCCCAACCCAGGAGGATGCTTGCTTGGTTGCCATAGCTTGCTGCGAGTCCGGAGCGATCGCCAATCTCCTCTCGGATCTTGTCCCCAAGCTGATGCAGTTCCATAGCATCCTTAAGACGCCCCCAGGTCTCTAAAATGAGGGCTTGGCTGCCGTAGCTCGATGCCATGCCGGCGCGGTCACCCAGCTCCTCACAGATTTGCTGTTCGCGCTGAAGGAGGTTCATTGCCTCTCGCAGCTGGCCCCAGGCCTTAAGGATTAGTGCTTGGCTGCCGTAGCTCTGCGCCAGATAAGCCCTGTCGCCTAAATCCTCCAAGATCTCTTCCTCGCGTTTGAGAAATGTTAGTGCTTCACTGAGACGTCCCCATTCTTTGAGGATGATGGCTTGATTGCGGTAGCTAGATGCCGTGCCTACCGAATCGCCCAATTCTTTGTAGATCGCCTCTTCTCGCTGGTGCAGGGTCATCGCCTCTTGTAATTGCCCCTGTTGCAAGAGAATGATGCCTTGAAAACCGTAGCTCCTCGCGAGAAGCTCGCGGTTGCCTGTTTCCTCGCAAATCTTCTGTTGGCGCTGGACCAGCGTCATTGCCTCATTGAGCCGGCCCCAAACTTGAAGGACCATGGCCTGGTTGCCGTAGCTCGCGGCCACCTGTTCGCGGTGGCCTGATTTCTCGAATACGGCTTCGGCCACCTGCATCACCTGAATGGCATCTGCGAGGCGCCCACGACGGTGAAGCAAGCAAAAGCCATCAGATGCCAGGTGGTTGAACATTGTGAGTCGTTCGGGAGGGGGTGGTGTTCCGCATTGGGTCCACTCGATGGCCGACCGCCAGTCGGCCAAATCGTCCTCACACTCGCGCCAACGCTCCTCCCACGCCTGAAAACTCCGTTCGATCGCTTTGGCGTGGCAGTCTTGCATAGTCGAGTCCTGGCCTGCTTCCGCACGGACTAAAGAGTGTAGACGGTAACGGCCTTTCTCGCGGTCAAGCACTTCGACAAGGGAGCGCGAATATAGGTCCTGCAAGTGATCGAGCGCGGTCCTTTCATCCATTCCGGCAACTTCCGCAGCTAGACTAAGCCGAAAGCCAGACGCCGCGCAAATCGCCATCGCGTCCAGGAGTCTGCGAGAATCCGGCCCCACGCTTGTGATTGCGGTACTCAGCAGTCTGCCGACGTCTAGATCGCCATGAGCAAGTTTGTTCAGGTTTGTTTCTTTGAGCAGGCGGTCCAGGCTGAAGCGTAAGTCATTCTTTAGCAGGCCCGCGGCTACAGCTACAGCGATTGGGAGGTGCCCAAGCGACTCCGAGAGCCTTAGATAATCGGATTCGCGCCGCGTTACTTCCGTCGGACCGAGATGTGCCCGGAGCAAATCGAGGCACTCTCCGGATGTGAAGACACCAAACTCCGGCGGTCGAAATCGCGTTAAGAACGGCAGACCCGATAGGCGAGTGGTGATCAGAACCGAGCAACGCCCGCCAGGTATGAGTGCTGCAAAATCGTTTGATTCGACGCTGTCCAGGACGAGAAGGTAATGTCTAGCCTTGCAACGGAGACCAAGCTCGCGTAGCTGAACGTCTATTGGTATGCTCGTTTCGATCCCGAGTTGGGCCGACAGCCCGGATACCGCAGACGACAGCTTCAGTCCTGCGCAGTTGAGCCAGTAAACACCTTCGAAGTCAGGCTTAAAGCGGTGCGCGAATGCGACCACAAGGCTCGTCTTGCCTAAGCCAGGCATTCCAATTACCGGCACAACCGCGCCGGGCTCGGCCAGTCGTCCACGGAGAGCTTCGAGAGCGTTTGTCCGTCCGACGAACCAGTCCGGTTCGCTCGGCGCGAAGAAGGCCGGGTCGATAAGAGCTGGTTGTTGTGGCATAAGCTCGCGAAGCTCCTTCAATACAATGCCGAGCTTGATGTAAAGGGCGGCCACGGTTTGCACGTTAAAAATGTCACGCAGCTCAGGCACGGACTTCAATTGATCGGCGAAATAGCGGCTGATCTGCTTGAACCAGTCTTCGGAGAGCGCGCTCGTCACCGATTGTGGAGGTGGGCCGAGCTTCGCTTCGACCCACTCGCTCACGAGCATCGTAGCGAGCGATTCGCGAAGACGGGCTACAGCCGCGGTTGCAGCCGACTCTTGGACGTCCGGTTCCACCACGAGAGACGGCTCCCAGTCGCCGAGTGGCAGCGGCGGTACGTAGAGCTTGTCCTTCAGTTTCTCTCTTTCTACGCCTAGCCATTTCAGCGCACTCTTCAGCCACTCGACCGTGTCGGCCGCAGTTAAGCTGGAGCCAGCATCGTGCCGCGGTCGGTCGAGCAGATCCTTGGTGGCGGCAAGATACGCCTCCCGCAAAGCCCGCTGAAGATGATGATTGGCCGGCTGGCCCTCGCCGCGTATCCAGTCCCGAATCTTAGGTGCGGCCTTGCACGCAACGGCGTACGTGGCATTTCCTATTGGCCCGCTGACGGCGGCGGAACCTATGAAGAACGTGATGGGATCCATGGCGATGCGATCGATCAAGTATATCTTGACTCACGCTGCCAAACAGTACTGGAATTCGACGACAGAAATTCGACCTGGTGCCGCCGGGTATGTAGCCGCAACGCGCCCTTCCGCAATGGAGCAACTACCACATGGCCCCTTTCCGCTAACATCCCAGAGAAGGCCAGTCAGTTCGATTCCTCTAATCGAGTATTGGGAACACGGCTCCCCTCGCTCTCCGGCAGACGGTTCGTTTCGAACCTTCTCAATCACCAGCAGCTTACGCGGGTGCTAGTCCTGCGTCAGCACCACTGCGAGGAAAACTGGACTGAATAGTCGCTACCGCAGCTTCAGATCTTCCAACGCCTTGTTGAACCACCGCCAGAAGCGCCTCGTGACCGCTTTTGGGTTCTGGTCAACGCGCTCCCCGATCTCTATCCATGGAATGCCATAGAGCCACATGTCAAGCGAGTCGTTGACATCTGGCACGTCGTGCTCGTCGAAGTACTCGCGCAACAGTCGGCGATACTCCTCGGCCTCCGCCTCCGTCTGAACGTCAGAGGCTGAACGCAGTTTCCGCACCAGACTGGCGAGCAGGGCTTGTTCGCGGCGCCGGGCGTTTCGCCCGCCGTCACGGAGATCTAGTGCCGCCCATTGGGCATAGGACCAAATCCGGGAACTGGGATTGCGCCCAAGTTCGTCTCCGTGGCTGCCCCAGACAGCGTGGACGGACTTCTCCGCCACCTCTGAGACACACCAGACGTCCTTGAGAACCCTCCTGGAGAGAGCGCGCAGCGGATCGGCAATTGGGACTACAGCTTCAAGCCAACCGCGATTGATAGGCAGACCGTTACGGTCCGTGTCATTGATGCAAATCGGGATGACAAGGGCATCCCGGAGTGGGTCGTAGTCGAAAGGGATGGTGACGATAGCCATGCTTCATTTCCAAAGCAAAGTTTTTTTGGCCGCGATTGTCTCAATTTGCGCATCGCACGCCCTTTCCTGTACGGGACGACCGAGTCCTATACGTTGATTAGCAATATACCACGGACGGCGATTAGACCAATGCCCACTTTAGTAATGGTCGGGGACGAACAGAGACAGCGCTTTGAAGCGAAGCTGCGCCGGGAATTGGGCGAGACCGTACTTAACTTACTTAATGACCGACGGACCGAGGATATTCTCCTCAATCCTGATTCCGTCCTGTGGTCCAAGAGGATGGGCGAAGGCTTCGCCCCTGTCGGCAAGATCCCGCCGGCACAAGCGGTCAGTGCGATGAACACCATCGCCGCCTGGAAAGGCACGGTCATGAATCATGACCGGCCGATCCTGGAGACCGAATTGCCGCTCGATGGCAGCCGATTCGAAGGCATCATTTCGCCTGTCGTGCAGCAGCCGATTTTCGCGATTCGTCTGCGTCCGCGTCGAATATTCACGCTCGACGAGTACGAGCTGAGTAGCATTCTCACCCACAAGGCCGACCCGCTAAACCGCCTCCGAGGTAAGGACCGCTTCCGTGAGTCGCTCGAAGGACTCACTCACGCTGAGATCATCCGCGCCGCTGTGCGGGCAAAGAAGAACATCCTGGTGGTGGGCTCGACCGGCTCCGGCAAGACCACGCTGGTGAACGCCATCCTCGACGCACAGGCGCAGATCGCGCCCAATGACCGCGTGATCTCCATTGAAGACACCACAGAGCTGCAATGCGCGGTGAAGAACTGCGTCGATCTCCGTGCGGTGGGTGCAGTCACCATGATGGACTGCCTGCGCGCCTGCATGCGTCTGAAGCCCACGCGTATCGTGGTCGGCGAAGTCCGCGGCGCGGAAGCACACACCATGCTCAAGGCGTGGAACACTGGGCACCCTGGCGGCGCTGCAACAGTCCACGCCAACGACGCGCTCAGCGGGCTGATCCGCCTCGAAAGCCTTGTGGCCGAAGCCACCGCCGCGCCGCAACAGAGTCTCATCGCCGAAGCCATCGACCTGGTCATCTTCGTCGATGAAGAACCGGACCTGGCCGCCGGCCGCAAGGTCCGCGAGTTAGCCCTCGTCACCGGATACCGCGACGGGCGGTACGAAGTCGAGTATGTCTGAACCAACCTTCAGGAGGTTATTGATGCACTTCACTCAAACGATCCGCCGCGCAGGACGCGGCATCAACCATCACGCGCTCATGGCCCTGGTGCTCGGGTTCTGCGCGCAACTCCACGCTTCGTCGTCGGGCACGCTTCCGTGGGAGAAGCCGATGACGACCATAGCCACCTCGCTTACCGGCCCGGTGGCCTATGCGATCGGGCTGATCGGCATCGCGATTGCCGGCGGCACGATGCTCTGGGGTGGTGAACTCACCGAGTTCGGCCGGCGCGCCTGCATGATCGGCCTGGTCGTGTCGGTGTTGGTATTCGCCGCGCCAATGTTATCCAGCGCGTTCGGCGTCTCGGCGGCGGTGGTGTAAGGTATGGACTCCGCGAACAGGCCAAGAGAAGTTGCCATCCACCAGTCCGTCAATCGGCCGAACCTGGTCCTCGGCGGCGACCGCGAGCTCGTGCTCGTCACGATTATGGTCAGCGTCAGCCTGGGATTCAGTCTGGCCACCTGGTGGGGCATTGGCTTGAGCGTGGTGTTCTGGGTGGCAGCGATGGCGGCCTTGCAGCGCATGGGCAAGGCCGACCCGCTCCTCCGGCACGCCTACCTGCGCCACGTGGGCTACCGCAACTTCTATCCGGCGAAGAGCGGGCTGCACTCGCAGACGCTTCCCACGCCGCTCAATTGGAGGTGACGATGCAGATTACGGAACATCGCAGTCGTGCCCGCGGCTTGGCCGATCTGCTGCTATACGACGCGCTGGTCGAAGACGGCATCCTGCTGCAACAGGACGGATCCTTGCTGGCCGCCTGGTCGTATCGCGGTCCCGACACGATGTCGTCCTCGGCCGCTGAGATGGCGGCACTCAGTGCGCGCCTGAACAGCGTGCTGCGTCTCGGCAGCGGTTGGATGGTGCAGTGTGATGCCATCCGGTCGCAAGCGCCCGGCTATCCCGATCCCGGCGCCTTTCCGGACCTGGTCACGCGAGTCATCGACGACGAACGTCGCCAGCAGTTCACCGCCGAAGGCTCCCACTACGAGAGCGAGTATTTCCTCAGCCTCACCTACCTGCCGCCGGTAGAGGCAGAAGAGAAGCTCAAGGGCTGGATGTTCGAGGGCAACGCGCACCATGCGGAGGCGGCCCAACTCATCCTTGACCGCTTCCGCGCCCGGCTGGAAGCCTTCGAGAACATCTTCGGTCAGATCTTCCGGGTCGAGCGGCTCCGGCTCGGCGGCGGCGACCAAGATCCGCTTCTTCGATACATTCACCGCTGCCTCACCGGCAACGACCATCCGATCCTTCTCCCGCAGATCCCCGCCCACCTCAACGACCTGCTTGCCTCCGAAGATTTCTGCGGCGGCATCGAGCCGCGAATCGGCCGCAAGCATATCCACATGATCGCGATTGACGGCCTGCCCCGCAGCAGTTCGCCCGGCCTGCTCCGCGAGCTCGATTCCATTCCCATTGAATATCGCTGGAACACGCGCGCCCTGCTCATCGATCCCGAAGAGGCACGGGCTCTGCTCGACAACACGCGGCGGAAGTGGCGCTCGAAGATCCGCGGCTGGAAGGACCAGATCTTCCACACGCAATCCGGCCCGGTGAACATGTTCGCCCAGGAGATGGCGGCCGATGCGGAGACTGCCATGGGCGTCGCCAGCGCGGGCGATGTCCAGTTCGCAGAGTATTCTTCGAACCTCGTCCTTCTCGATGAGGACCGCGCTCGCCTCCAGGAGAGCACGCGCCTGGTGATGAAGACCATCCAGAACCTGGGCTTTGCGTGCCGTCTGGAGACCATCAACGCGATTGAGGCCTGGCGCGGCAGTCTCCCCGGCGATGGCTACCGCAACGTGCGCCGCACGCTTCTGCACACGCTGAACCTGGCGGACCTTCTTCCAACCAGTTCCGTCTGGGCTGGCCAGCGTGAGAATCCATCGAGCCTGATGCCGAAGCACAGCGCGCCGCTACTGTACGCCGCCACGTCGGGCGCCACGCCGTTCCGCTTCAACCTCCACGTTTCGGACCTCGGCCACACGCTGGTCTGCGGCCCATCTGGTGCGGGAAAGTCGACGCTGCTCGGTTTGCTCGCTGCGCAGTGGTTCCGCTACGACCGCGCCCAGGTCTTCGCGTTCGACAAGGGCTACTCGCTTTACGTCCTCAACAAAGCGTCTGGCGGTGAGTTCTACGACCTGGCCGGACCGAAGACACACCTAGCGTTCTGCCCGCTCCGCGAACTGGACGACGATTCGGACGTCACCTGGGCGGTCGGCTGGCTAGAGGCGCTCTGCGTTCTCAACAACCTTAAGGTGACACCGAAGCACCGCAACGCACTCACCGAGGCCGTCCTGCAACTCCGCCTCTCGCCCTCGCGCACCCTGACCGAACTCAGCGCGAACGTGCAGGACATGGAGGTCCGCGACGCCCTCCAGCACTACACGCTCGCCGGGCCGCTCGGCTCGCTGCTCGATGCTGACGAAGATCTCCTCGGTGACGGGCGATTCCTGACATTCGAAACGGAGCACCTGCTTCAACTCGACGACAAGAGCGTGCTGCCGGTGCTGCTCTACCTTTTCCGCCGTATCGAAAAGCGCCTAGATGGCTCACCCACGCTGGTGCTGCTCGACGAAGCCTGGGTCTACCTTCGTCACGGCCTGTTCCGCGAACGGATGCGCGATTGGCTCAAGACGCTGCGCCGCATGAACGGTGTCGTCGTCATGGCCACCCAGCAACTCAGCGACGTCTGCAATTCCGAAATCGCCGACGTGATCCTAGAGAACTGCCCGACGAAGATCCTGCTGCCGAACGCCGAAGCTCAGACGCCGAACTCGAAGGCATTCTATGACCGTGTCGGCCTCAATGACACCGAGTTGAGCCTGCTGCAAACGGCCGTGCCGAAGCAGCACTACTACGTTCTCTCCCCCTTGGGGCGGCGGTTGATCTCGCTCGGACTTGGCAAGGTCACGCTGTCCTTTGTCGGCGTCAACGGCACTGAAGAGCGGCGCGGCTTCGACGAAGTCGCTGCCACCTCGCCCGACTGCTGGCGTTCCGAATGGTTGCGATTCCGTGGCCTGGAGAAGTGGGCCGCGTATCTCGAAGAAATGGAGGCTTCCTCATGCGTAAACGTCTGATTGCCGTCGCCGTGCTCGTTGGGATGGCGGGCACGCTCACGCCCGTTGCTCAGGCTGGCGCGTTCGCGACGGAGGTGACTCAACTACTGAACCACGCTCAACTCGTCATGCAGTACATCCGGCAGGGCGAGCAACTGGTCAACGAAGTCAAGATGTACGAGAACATGCTCCGGAACACAAAGCAGCTCTCGGGGCAGACCTTTGGCGCGATTCAGTCCGACATCAGCGCCCTTGCCAACATCGTGCAAGGTGGCATGGCGCTTTCGTACTCGCTCGCGAACCTCGATGGCGAGTTTCGCGCCCGCTATCCCAACTACGGCTACTCGGCCAACACCTACTACAAGGACTACGCCAAGTGGTCGCAGACCTCGATGGACACCACGCTCGGGACGCTGCGCGCCGCTGGCTTGCAGGGACAGCAGCTTCAGAGCGAACAGACGGTGCTGGCCAGCCTGCGCACGATGTCGCAGACCTCAGACGGGCAGATGCAGGCGTTGCAAGTAGTCAGCCAGATTGCCGAACAGCAAGTCCAACAGCTCATGAAGCTGCGGGAGCTGATGATGGCCGACATGTCGAGCAAGCAGGCGTACCAGGCGACGACAATTCAACGGCAGTCGGCGAGCGAAGCGGCAACCCAGCGGTTCTTCACCTGGACGCCCGAGAAGTCGGACGGGAAGACCTACCAGTCGGGGTGGAAATGAGGGCCATGATGCGACTTCTTCTTGCGGTGACCTTGATCGCGCTGGCGGGTTGCTCCGTTCGCGAGCGGCCCAGCGCCATCGTCCAGCGTGCGGAAGCGGCTGGCTCGGGCAGGCTGGACTCGGCGTCGTCTCTCGCGATGCAGTCCTGGCTCGAACGCCATCGGGATGTCGCGGCAGAGTTGGATCGTATGTGCGCGCCGGTTCGCGAGAAGGCCCAGGCGGAGTGGCAAGACACGACCGAAGGCCGCGTTTGTGCCGCTTCGCGCAATGTCGTGATGACCACGTTCAAGCGCCTCGAAGGCGATCACAAGACCTACGGCGCGGGGTGGAAATAGCATGGCGAAGCGACCGTCAGTGCTCCGGGCCGGCTTCTTCTTGCTGCTGATGGCGGGTTGCGCGCTCGCGCAGACGGCCACCGCCCCGAGCCAGATCCTCGACCAATACCGTGACCAGCGCATCACCTGGTTCACGAACGTCTGGCCCTACGCCAACACGCTGTTCGGCTTGCTCGCCGTAATCGAGTTTGCCTGGAGCGCGGCCGTGATGCTGCTCGAAAAGTCGGACATGCAGTCCTGGACCGCCGCGCTGGTGCGCAAGATCATGTGGCTCGGCGCGTTCTACACGCTGTTGGTTTATGGGCGGTGGTGGGTCCCGGCCATCGTGAACAGTTTCGAGCAGATCGGCCAGACCGCCTCCGGCACTGGCCCGATGTCGCCCACCGATGTCTTCCTGCGCGGGCTGAACATTGGCGGCGCCATGATGGACGCCGCCAGTTCCTCGGCGTTCTTCACCAATACCGGCGCCTGCCTGGCGCTGGTTTTCGCCGCGGCAATCACCGTCCTCTCCTTCATCGCGATCACCATCCAGTTCATCGTGGCGATGGTTGAGAGCTATATCGTCGTGGCGGCCGGCATCATCTTCCTCGGCTTCGGCGGCTCGCGCTGGACCGCGCCCTACGTGGAGCGCTACATCGGCCTCGGCGTCTCCACCGGCGTCAAGATCATGCTGCTCTACCTGCTGATGGGCACCGGGATGAACGTGTCCCTTGGGTGGATCGATGCCGCGACGGCAATCGGCACATCCTCGAAACCTGCCATGAACGCTTTCGAGATCATGGGGGCCTCGCTCATCTTCATGATGCTCTGCTGGCAGATTCCGAAGCTGTTCGCAGCGGTTCTCGGAGGCTCTCCCGCATTGTCAGGCGGCGATCTTGCCGCGATTGGAGGGACTCTGGCAACTGGCGCGATGCTGGCTGGCACCGCAGGCCTCGGCGGTGCCGCGGTTGCTGGTGGTGCCGGAGCTGGGGCAGGAGCGAGTGCCGGTGCGGGTGGCAGCTCCGGCGCTGGGATGGCGACCGGGGCGGGCGCAAGCGTTGCTCCTCCTTCAGCGCCCTCGACGGCGACGGTCGGGGCAAGCACTTCTTCCCAGCCCGACCCGCCCAGCCGGAGTTCGGTCGCGCCAGTAATGGACGCGGCGCGAACCATGCGGGGCATGGGCAACATGGTCCCCTCTGACGCGGCCCCGCACACGCCGCCGCCACGCATGAACATCGATCACCAGGAATAGGAGAAACGGCGTTGAGTTCACCGGACACGAAACTATACAACCCCTACCTCGCGGCCCGCCGCGATTGGGACGAACGCTACGGCAATCTCATCTCCCGCGCGAAGAACTGGCGACTCATGGCGCTCGTCAGCGGCGTGGTGGCGTTGGCAGCGGTCATTGGGATGGCCGTCCTTGCTACGCGCTCGCGTATCATTCCCTTCGTCGTCGCCATCGATTCACTCGGCCGACCGGTTGCCACCGGCGTCGCCGAACAGGCATCCAGCGCGGATGATCGTCTGAAGCGGGCGACCGTTCTGAGTTGGGTTGAAGACTTGCGTACCGTCACCACCGACGGCATCGCGCAACGGCGTTCGATTGACCGCGTCTACGCGCACATTGCGAACGGCAGCCAGGCGCAGCCGTTCGTCACCGAGTTCTACCGGAACGATCCGCCGCAGAAACGCGCCCAGACCGAGACCACCAGCGTCGATGTGAAGTCCGTTCTGCCCACCAGTGACCGGACCGTCGAAGTCGAGTGGATCGAAACGACGCGCGACCTCTACGGGACCGTGAAGACAGAAGAGCGCTGGAAGGGATCGTTCACGATTGCCGTCAGCCCGCCCAGCGATGAGCGCTTGGCGCGCGTGAACCCGCTTGGTGTTTATGTGACGAATGCCAGTTGGACCAGAGTGCTTTAGGAACGGGAGACACAGCTGTGCGACATCATCGATTTATCATCGGAACTCTTGCGCTGGCCAGCCTGGCGATGGCGCAGACGAAGCCTAAGGGCCAGTCTTCGGGCTCGGTCCTCGACAAGTACGATTTCGGCGAGCAGGTGCGCGTTCTGGAGGGTGCGCAACCCGCTACGCCAGGCCCAGCCCCTGCGAAGCGCGTCCCGATTGCCCGCGCGGCAGAGAAGCCGGTTGAGGTGAAGGCAGACGTGCCGCTCACTCCGACTGCCGAAGAGGCCGTCCGCGTGAGCGCCCAGTGGATGACGTCAAAGAATCCGCCAGCCGCCGGCCCGGACGGAAAGGTCCTGTACTCGTATGGTGCAGGCCTTCCGACCGTCGTCTGTGCGCCGCTGCGGGTCTGCATCATCGAACTTCAGCCCGGTGAGAAGCTGATGGGCGAGCCGCAGATCGGCGATTCAGTCCGCTGGAACCTCGCGCCGGCATCCTACGGCAAGGCCGATGACCTAACCTCAGTGATCGTGCTCAAGCCGCAGTCCTCGGGCCTCGATACCAACCTACTCATCACAACGGACCGCCGCGCCTATTACCTGCGCTTGATCTCGAAGCCTGAAGAATACGTCGCGCGAGTGGCGTTCGCGTACCCCGATGGTGACGACCGCAAGTGGCGTGAGCACCTGGCGCAGCAACGCGAGGAACAGAAGGTCGCCGACCGCAATAGTCAGTTGACTCCCGCGGCCATCGCCATCGGGAACCTCTGCTTCGACTACTCCCTCAAAGGCGGAGATGAGAACGTTCGCCCGTTGCGCGTCTTCGACGACGGCGCGAAAACCTACATCCAAATGCCTGCCGGTGTGCAGAACCGCGAGGCCCCCGCACTGGTGGTCGTCGGCGCGGACGGAAAGAGCGAGATGCTCAACTACCGTGTGAAAGACCAGCTCTACATCGCGGACCGCCTCTTCGATCATGCCCAGCTCATTCTCGGCACCGGCAAGAAGGCCCAGAAAGTGGAGATCACCCGTGAGCGAAAGTAAACCCATCGAATCGCCTGCCGGGCTCGACGTGAACCCGAAACCGCCAAATCCGATCCGCGTGAGCAAGCGGGCGGGCGCTTTCGCTCTTGTCATCGTGATGCTCATCCTCGGCGCGTTCGCCTTCGGTGGCTATCGCCGTCAGCAGATCCAGCAGGCCAAAGCGGCGGACCTCGGGAACAAGGGCGTAGCACCTGCCACATTGGCGGGCTCGGAAGTCGCCAAAGACATTCCCTCGGGTAGCGTGCCACTCGCGAAGCCCGCCGCGTCTGACCTGGTCGCGCCCGAGGACGTGAAGGCTTCGAACAACACGACACCGCCTCCGGCCACGACGCCTGTTGTGGTTCGGCAGTACCCACCGCAACCCGCGATGCCGCAGTACGAAGCTCCGCGGACTCCGTCGCCCGAAGAGCAGGAGCACGCCGCGGCCTACTCCCGAGAGCAACAGGCTCGCATGGCTCCTACCTCAGCTCGCCAAAACAGCGTCTCCGGTTGGACGCCGGACGTGTCTGTCCCCACAGCGCGGCCGACCGCAGAGTCAACGCCCAACCTCGCCTCGCTCGTAAACTCCATAGCAGGAGGCCAATCACAGAACGGCGGCCGGCAGCCTTCCGAGTACGACGAACAGAACATGCAATCGCGTAAGGACGCGTTCCTCGCCAACAACCGAACCGCATCTTCCGGTGACTACTTGCGCTCGACCCGCACCGCCCCGCTTTCCCAATTCGAAATCAAAGCGGGCTGGGAAATCCCGGCCGTCCTGGAGCAGGCTATCAACTCCGATCTGCCCGGCGAGCTGAAGGCACTCGTCATGTCGAACGTCTACGACACCGCCACCGGCCGTTATCTCCTCATCCCGCAAGGTTCGCGTCTGGTCGGCATCTACGATTCGCACGTCGGCTACGGCCAGGATGGCGTTCAGGTCGTCTGGAATCGCATCATCTACCCCGACGCCTCCACGCTCGACCTCGACGGCATGATGGGCCTCGATTCTCACGGCAACGCCGGGCTGCGGTATCAGGTCGATCACCACTACAAGCGCCTGATCGGCTTCGCGGTGCTGACCAGCATGTTCACTGCGGCATACGAAATCTCGCAGAACCGCCGTCAATCAGTCCTGACGACTCCCAGCACCGGCCAGACCGCAAGCGCCGCTGTCGGGCAGGAGATGTCCCAACTCGGCTCGCAGATCACGCGCCGCAATCTCAACGTACAGCCGACCATCAAAATCCCAGTCGGCTACAAGTTCAACGTCCGCGTCAACCGCGACATCTTGTTCGAGGCGCCGTATGCGCCGATGAGGGCCGCCCGCTGACGGCTCGTTTTGAGGAACCCTTATGACTGAACTGGCCGCACGTCGGGAGATCCTAACCCTTCATGAGGTCGCCGAGATCCTCCGCTGCTCGAAAACCCACGTATCCAACGTGATCAACGGCAAGGTTGCCGGAGTGCCGAGGCTGACGCATCTGGCGATGGGCCGCCGCAAGCTCATCCGCCGCGCCTGGCTCGATCAATGGATGGAAGCGAATAAATCGCAATGTTAGCATCGGAACTATGCCAGTCATCGCCGCTGGAGGCGCAGGAAAGCGAGAAACAAATGCGTCGAAGGCGGTTCCAGCGTGGCTCTCTGCGGCCACGGAAACGCGAAGGGAGAGTGTATTGGTACGCGCAGTGGCGGGAGCATGGCGACCCGAAGTCCAAGGAGTTGGGACTTTGCTCGACCCTCTCCCGTGCTGAGGCGGAGACGATGCTTGCCGCTATTCTCCAACCGATCAATGAGGGCATCGGCAAGCCACAGAAGCCGGTTTGGACGTTCAAAGGGTTCATCGATTCGGTGTACCTTCCAGTCTTCCGAGGCAAATGGAAGGCATCGACCGCGATGACCGAAGAGAACCGGGTTCGAGTTCACCTGGTCAAAGGCCTGGGTTCCACGCTAATGGCCAAGATAGAAAGGGAGGACCTGCAGAAGTTCTTGAACAAGAAAGCTAGGTCGATAGCGAAGGGCGGTATGGACCAGTTACGTTTCCGGTTGCGTTCGATCTTCGCGCTCGCCGTCAGCGAAGGCGTTGTGGACCGGAACCCGGCGACATCGCTCTACACTCCGCGGGACTGCAAGAAGACCGGGGAGAAGCGCATCCTCACACCGGAGCAGATTGGCACGCTCATGGGTGCTCTCGAAATGAGGGAGCGGCTCATCGTGCAGTTCGCAACCTACGAAGGGATGCGGCCAGGCGAAATCCTCGGCCTGCAGATGGGCGATGTAGATGGCAACTCGGTCTGGGTTCGCCGGCGGCTGTACAAGGGCAACATCGACGTGCCCAAAACACGCCGCTCCGAGCGCCAGGTGGCGCTATCGGACTCAACCACAGCGCTGCTGCACGAGTGGCTTGGGCTCATCGGGGACATCAGCCCGGAGACGTGGCTGTTTCCTTCGGAGACGTTCAAGTCGCCGATCCGGCGGGACAACATCTGGCGGCGGTGTATGCTCGCGAAGCTCCGCAAGGTGAAGCTGGAGTGGGCGACGTTCCAGGTGATGCGCCGAACCTTTGCTACGAACTCGAAGAAGGCCGGCGTGGACGCTCATACGCGATCGGCGCAGATGGGCAACACCGTCGATGTCAACGAGAACGAATACGCGGTCAGCACGTTCGAAGATCGGCTGGCTGCGGTTCGCAAGGTGGAAGCCACTGTCATTCAGTGACAGTGCCGGGGAGCGCTCGATGTCAGAGGCTCTTCGCGACAAGGGAAACGCGAGGGATTTCGAAAGACGGTCGGAGGTCGCAGTGGGAACTCTGATCGGGGCTTGGGAAGCTTAACGCAGTAAACGCAGTAATGACTGATTTCGTGATTGGCTGTAAGTTATTGAAAAGATGGAGCGGGAGACCGGATTCGAACCGGCGACGTCCAGCTTGGGAAGTTGAGCGACACTTTAATATCAGTTATTTAGAGAGCGCAGGTGTTGGTTTGGAGAGTACCGAGACACCTGGAAAATCAGCGGTGAACCGCGAGCGCCCTCTTAATGGAGTGCAATTGGAGTGCACCGGCCAAAAACAGCCAGGGAACCCAGTTCACTAACAACCCCCACAGACAATTGGTAGGGTTATTCGCCCTGCGCATCCGCCGAGTTGGCTGGATGCCGCCAGAGGGCAGATTGTGTCTTCCATCACCCCCGCCCTCCTTCTTGCACTTCGTGACCGAAGACAACAATGGCCTGCGCGCCAACGCAGGCTATTTACCCTAGGGGTGAAAATTGAATTCTCTCAACGGCAGTATACACCACCTCGGCCTTCAAACAAAGGACGGAAATGCAGTCGTCGCCTGTGCGCTTGACCGAGTAGATGAGAGTGTCCGGCGCGTGCAGAGTGGCCCCGGCGCGCTCGTCGGTGCGGACCTGACTGCGGCCGACTATCGCGCACTGGAGACGCGTTGGATCGATCGCGCGACCGCAGAGAGTGCGCAACTTCGGCGGGTGGATTCCTCGACCGGCGGCGAGATTGTCGGCCGGAGAAACGGCGACTACGCCGGCATTCTCATCCCGTATTTTCATCCTGGGTCTGCGAGCGTCCGGGAGTATCGTCTCCGCCGTGACCACCCCGAGATGGAATATGACACCGCGGGACAGCTCAAGCCGCGTCAGAAATACCTCGGCCCGCCGGGTCGTTCGAATATGTTGTACTTCGCACAGGGAACGGCCCCGTCGATGCTGCGCGACGCCGATCTGCCAGTTGTCATCGCCGAGGGCGAGTTCAAGACGCTCGCTCTCTGGCGTCTGGCCCATCACAACACGCCAGCATCACCGAGCTTCCTGCCGATCGGCGTTTCCGGTGTGTACAACTGGCGCGGCACAATCGGCAAGACTGTTGGACCGGAAGGGAATCGCCTGGACGTCAAGGGCGCCATCCCTGACCTCGATTGGGTCACCTGGTCTGGCCGCCGGGTGATCATCGCCTACGATGCCGACGCAGTTGCCAAAGAGTCTGTTCGCATCGCTCGATCGCAGTTGGCTGCGCACCTGCGCGGGCGCGGCGGCTTTGTGGGATTTCTCGAATGGGATGTCACAAAAGGCAAGGGCATCGACGATCATCTCGCCGCTGTCGGACCGGAGACCGTGTTCGACGCGATCAACCACGTCAACTATGCCGCGAACGCTTGGAGAAAGGATTTGCTGCGTGCAAAACCGCCTATGAACAGCACTGAAGGTCGTATTTTGCCAGTCCTGGCGAACGCCATCGCCGCCTTTCGGCACGCGCCGGAATGGGGCGGCGTGCTCGCTTTCAACGAATTCGGATTCGGGACGGTTGTTCTGAAACCCGCGCCCTGGGGTGTCGTGACCAACGGCGAATGGACCGATCATGAAGACCGCCTCGCGACGGAATGGTTACAGCGACAAGGAATCCTTGTCTCCGTCGATGTGGCCGGGCAAGCCGTGCAGACTGCGGCAAGAGATCATCCATTCCATCCGGTCAGAACGTACCTGCAGAGCCTTCGATGGGACGGCGTTCGGCGAGTTGACGGTTGGCTCTCGACGTACCTAGGCGCCGACGACACAAAATACTCGCGCGCCGTGGGCTCACGCTGGCTGGTCTCCGCCGTGGCCCGCATCTTCCGGCCGGGCGCGAAGGCGGACTGTTGCCTGATTCTGGAAGGGCCGCAAGGCATTCGGAAATCGACGGCCTTGCGTACGCTTGCCGGCGAGTACTTCACCGACGAACTCGCCGACCTTGGTAGCAAGGATGCAGCGATGCAAACGCGTGGCGTCTGGATCATTGAGCTTTCGGAGCTCGACAGCCTCAGCCATTCCGAAGTCGCCCGTATCAAGGCGTTCATGAGCCGGACGACAGATCGCTTCCGCCCGCCCTACGGAATGCGCCTGGTGGAATCGCCGCGGCAGTGCGTCTTTGCCGGCACGGTCAATCACAGCACATACCTCCGCGATGAGACCGGCGGCCGGCGGTTCTGGCCGATCACCTGTGGCCGGATCGAGATTGAAGCTCTTGCGCGCGATCGCGACCAGTTGTGGGCGGAGGCGAAGGAGCGATTCGACTCCGGAGCCGTCTGGTGGTTGGAAACGGTGGAATTGGTCCGGATGGCCTCGGATCAGCAGATTGACAGGTACGAGGGCGACCCCTGGGAAGAAGTTATCGCACCGTGGCTGGAGCACCGGCCCAGTGCCTCGATCAGCGAGATTCTTGAAAAGTGCCTCCAGAAGGCACAGGCGCTGTGGACACAAACTGACAAGAACCGAGCCGCCCGCTGCCTTCGTGCTCTGGGGTGGGACCGATACCGCGAGCGGCACGGGCCGCACCTGGAATGGCGTTACCGCAAGTGTGAGTGACCAGTGTGTTCCCGGTCCGTTCCCAGTATGTTCCCAGTCGCCGACGCTGGAAACCGCGCTGTTGTGCCGGTGTTCCCAGTGTTCCATGTTGTGAGTTAAACCCCATATATCGACCAGATGCTGGCACGACCCGTTCCTAATAGAACAACAACAGGGAACAAAGGAACACTGGGAACACTGTATAGAATCAGAACCTTGGCGGTGGAACGCAATGGGAACTGCTCTGGGAACAGGCGATGGTACGGCACTTACTTCATCGCGACGAACGTGACGCCCGGAACGGCGCAGGCCTATAACATCCAGTCGACGTTCTCCGATACCACGCCGCTGCTGTACATCCAGAACAACGACTCGAAAGCCAACCCTCAGTTGCTCGACAAGGAGATGGAGTACCTGGCAAGCAGGAGCGCAGCAGACTCGGTAGATCCGTAGGACGCGAAGGCCGGTTGATTCCCGACTTGGCGGAACCGGATGTGGTTATCACACCACCACCCTCAGCTTGATTCCGTCGTTCGGCGCGCTCACGAGGTCCTGCTTGGTGCCCAGGTACCGCTCCGTCGTCTGGACTGAAGCGTGGCCCAGGAGCAACTGGATTTGTTACAACTCGCCGCCGGCGGCGCGGCAGAGCTTCGCGGCGGTCCTTCGACAATCATGGGGGGCGATACCGGGGACGCCGGCTGCGGTGGCGTACGGCCGGAGCAGTTGCCAGACGACTTTCTCGGAAAGACGCTCGCCCACGGTCTGGTCGCCGCGATTCACGGGCCGGAATACGTATCCGGCGGTCACTTTGGCCAGGGCGCTCCAGGCGTCAATCGCCACCTTCACCCAGACCGGCATCGGCACGGAGCAGACAAGGCCGTTCAGCAGTACTTGGCGAAGCGCCAGTATCCGAATGTAGTTGCTCTTTGCATGGAGCGCCCACGCAACAACGTGGGCGCTTGGCCGACCCGAACCATTGTTCCTGGACTTCTGGTGCTCGCAAACCATGCGCTCGCGAATCGAGCCGATGAAAAAGGTCGCCCGGATGTTGCGCAGGCACCGCCCGCTACTAATGAACTATTTCAAGGCAAGAAAGCAGTTTTCCAGCGGTGTGGTCGAGGGGCTGAACAACAAAGCCAAAGTGACCTTGAGAAGATCGTATGGCTTTCGTACCTTCCGCGTCCTGGAACTCGCGCTCTATCACACCCTTGGCAAACTACCAGAGCCGGAGCTCACCCACGAATTCTTCTTACGAGCCTCCAGAATTGGGACTCGTACACAGCCAATGCGGACCGCCGATGGCTGCAACAACTGGTCGAGGCGTTACTCACGACTGACGGGAGCTAACGGCGCAGCGGGACGCAAGGGAGGCGGCGCCGGAAAGCCGAGAAATTGAGTGGCGACCCGCGGCGGGGCCCACCAACGAACATGCCGCGCGGCCGAATCCACCACACAGTGCCCCGGGCGCGGCGGGCCTAGAATTGCCCCGAATGCCGCTGCGCCACCCGCGCCCCGTGAGCACCCTGGCCCCCACCAAACCAGCAACAAGAGCTAGACTAGTCGAGACAATGGTTTCGCCATTTTGGTTCGCCAAGTTCTGTTCGACGGGAATTACGATCCAGTGGAGACTTATTGAACGTTGATCCGCAGGCGACGCGGCCTCCCATGAAAATCAGCTGCCTTACCGTCACGCAGATCAGTCGAATCGCGATGCTGAGAAGATGCCTCTCATCCTATGCTTATCAAACTATCGACGTCTCATCGCGGGAGTTGTTGCTGCTTCATCATGACGGACCTCACGCGACGAGTGCCTTCCAAAGGCTCGCAACAGACCTAAACATCGAGGCTAGAGTGATCGAAGTCCCTCGTGCACCCCTCGGTCGGTTACGAAATCTGAGTATTGAGCACGCTCGCGGGGAGTTATTATGCCAGTGGGATGATGATGATTTCTATCATCCAGACCGACTCTTAACTCAAAGTTCGCCTTTTGATGCCATCGGCTGTGTCGCCACCTCGCTAGATAGCCAATTCTTTTGGTTTCGGGATGCCAATGATCTCTACATTCGGCGAGGCGGCAAGGAGGGCATTCACGGGACCGTAATGTTCCGCAATGGCATAGGGCTTAAGTACGATGAGGTAATGACCAAAGGGGAAGATTCGCGATTCATGCAGGACTTGCTCAAGCACGGAAACGCAAGCGTCGTTCGTATTGACAACCGTCCTGAACTTTATGTCCGAACCTACCACGGCCTGAATACGTGGGATCTTGGTCACCACCGCAGCCACACACGACAGGCTCTCAGCGCAGACTGGCTAATTCACAATGAAACGAAGGTTCGTGATTGGATCAGAACGCTTGGATTCCCAAGGGTGAAGGTTCGCGACCCCCAGCGAATAGCGTTCACGGTTGAACCAGAGGGAGACAACGAGAGCGCTAAGAGCGTTGAACCACTAGCAAAGTTCGACGTGCCTCCTGGACCAATATTGTGATGGATCTATGCACGCTCTGGGTTGGCGGCCCACTGAGCAATCTCGAGACCTGTTGCCTCAACTCAGCCATGCGAGCGGGTCACGTCGTCAACGTCTACACATACGACGGTGTACCAAATCCTCCGCACGGCGCTCTCATTAGGAGTGCCCGTGATGTACTTCCCGAAAGTCGGATGATACGATTTCGGGGTAACGGCAGCTTTGCTCTGGGTTCTGATCTCTTCCGATATGAGTTGTTGAAACGACGACTTGGCTGTTGGATCGACGCCGATGTGTTCTTCTTAAAAGCCTTGGCTCTTGACAGCCAGTGTCTGTTTGGGTGGGAGGACGAACGATCAATAAACTCCGCAGTCTTGTATCTTGAGCACGATTCACAGATCCTCGCGGACCTGCTGACGTTCGCCTACTCCAACCCTATGATCCCTCCATGGTGGTCTGCCGAGGAACAGAGCAAACAGAAAGGCCTTGCTGATGAAGGCAACTCTCTTTCTATGGAACGTTTGCAATGGGGCATCATCGGGCCCAAAGCTTTGACTCACTACGCAAGACAACATGGTCTTGCCTCTCTAGCAAAACCCATTGAAGCATTTTATCCCCTGCACTGGACCGAAGCACGCCGCTCCTTTGACCCTGCATTCAATCTCTTCGAGCGCTTCTCCCATAATACCTGCGCGGTCCATTTGTGGAATCATCTCATTCAAGACCTCAAAGTTCTGGCGCCACCTCCCGGGTCGTTCCTATCGCATGTCTACGGTTCTAATAACATTCAGCTTGCCGGGGGCCCTCGGTGAAGACCATTCTCGTCGGCAACGGCCCTTCCCTAGTCGGTGCCAAGCGCGGCAGTCTGATCGATTCCTTTGCGCGTATCGCGAGGTTCAACAACTTCAGGATCAACGGATTTGAAGAAGACGTCGGTCGGAGAACTGATTTGTGGCTAACCCACGAAGGCTATTTAACGGAAGAGTTAAGTTGGTCCCAATCCTTCTCCCAGCCAGAGACGTGGGTACTGGCTCCGGACCTTCCCCGAAGACGAGCGCGTATGTTGGCGTCCGCACGCGCCAGTCTACCCTGTGTACACCTCGTTTCCCTGGTTGAGGCGAGGTGCATTAGCAGTGCATGGGATGCCACTGCCGCCCCCCAGAGTCCTGATTATGTATGGCCGTCTACGGGAATCATGGCAATTCTCCTATTTAAACCGTGCGTCATAATCGGTTTCGATCACTTCATGACATCAAGCCAACACTATTGGTCCAAGACCATCAGTGTTGACACCTATCACTCACGAGAACGTGAACGCGATATAGTGGAAGCGCTAACGCAAAGCAGAGATGTCATCCGTCTTGGCTAGCTTAGCTCGCTAAGCCAGGTCCCACCACATCATGGCTGTTGCCTCACGACTCCCCAAGCCAGTAGCGCACGCCCAATTGTCCACATCGAGTGACCTTGGCATTGTCCTCCTTTGGAGTGTTCGGATGACATAAGACGAGCTCATCGGGATCGAAAGGCACCCAAGCATGTCTCCAAAACGTGTTGTGTGGGAGAGCGAACAGGAACAACCTGTGCCGGCCCGTGCGTCCGAGTATTGGGATAGTTGCCGCGAGTTTAAAGAACTCCTTCGCCTGCTCTCGGGCGAAGTCACCCTCGCTGCTTTCGTCGTAGCCAGCCGGAAGCATCCAGCATGTACCACAATCGAGGAGCGCAAGGTTGAGCGCTACCTGGTCGGACTGTACTGTTCGATGGATCCGGATGCAATCATCAATCAGAGCAATTGACCTCCTGCTTGAACGGAAGAAGGCAAACCCGCTGCACGCCGCAAAACTCCAGCGCCTGGCAATGGCCGCAGGATAATAGAAGACTCTTTGAAAAGCGACATCGGCGCCGGGCGTTATGCTGGCCCTCGGATCTTGCAACCATGTCGCGTCGGCATCTGAGAGAAATACGTCCACCCCCATACGGAGGATGGCGGAGACCACCGGAAATTTCAGAGCGGTCATTGCAAGACCCCGCCGTGTAAACCCAACCTGGCTCAGGTAGCGACTTTGCGCTGAGCCCTCGGGAATGCGTGCCAGAATGCATGACACTCCGACGGCCGACAATCGCGCTTCAGTCTCACTATCTCCAGCAACAACAATATAGTTATTCCAACCGATCCGATGCATTGCCGTGACCCAATTCAAGCCTATTTGCAAATACTCTCTCGACACATAGGTAACCGCAATTGTGCCGCCGTGAACGCGGCGCATTACGAGAGTAGCGAGTTGGTCCGTGTCAACAACGGAGTCTAAGTCATAGAGAGGTGTCTTCTCAAGTTCGAAGCCATCGTCCCAACCCGCCCCGAGCATAACACGCTCGCGGAGGGCTTTTATGTCAGTATTGCTGCGGTTGCGTCGAAACGCTCTCATTGTTCATGCCTACTCTCGGGCGGGTTCGAGTGGGTAGCTTAGCACCATTCTGTAATGTCCTGGCCAAGGAGTGTGAACAAAGACTCATTAACGGGTCGATATAGGACGGAGAGCAGCTCCCGAGCCTCAACCGAGATCACTGGACCAGGCCTGCCAACGAAATGTTCGTCGAAGGGCCCGTCGAACGGCGGCAGACCCAAAAAGTCAAACATCTTATTGTATTCAACCACCTTGTTCGCAATGATCCGCTCCGCGATGCCGACGTATACCTGGGGTTTTGGAAACAGGCGGTACAGGTGGGTCAACTGCTCATAGTAGAATCCTTTGAGCAAGTAACCCTCGCGCCAACATGTAAAGGCGCTGTCTGCGAGGCTATAAAAGCGGTTGCGATATTCGGAGTCGTTGAGGTCGCGTAGCTCCTGTTCAATGGCCGTTTCGAAGGGACGTGTTTCATCCCGCTTTGAAAGAGTTGCCATCTTCCATTGAGAGAATGCTCGTCGCACCGGGCAACGTAGGAGGACAATCAGGCGCGCATCTGGAACCGTGCTGTAAATCCGCGAATGACATATTAGACGATGGAACAGTTCCGCTGTCTTCTCTCCTTGCACATGCGAGGTAAAAGGAAAGTGACTGAAATACCACGCGGCTCCTCGATCCCAGTGCTGATTGAAGAATTCAATTTCTCGTTGCCCATATTCGGTGGTTCCAGTAAAGACTCGAATGTTTGGGTGGCGGTCCAGGTTGTGTGCGGCGGAGGTGGTTCCGCATTTCTGCGCGCCTATGATCAGAAAGTCCAGCATGTTACGGTGCCCCATTCGGCCAGGACCAGCAACCGCGGTGTCTATGCCTCATGGTGCATACCGACGGAACTCTTCCAAGAAGAGCCCCGAGTAAGTGTGGTGCCACGGCTTTTCTTCCGAAGAGAAATGTACAAGTGAAGGAGCCGCGAGCGCCCGTCGGTAGTCCTCTGCCGACAAAATGCTGTCGTCCCACTGCCTGAAGCTAGAAAAGTGGCTGGTCATGACGTTCCAGTGCGCCGGCAGCGGCGCCCACTGATTGCGGAGGATCACGTTCAGACCGTCTTGATCCCACCACAGTACGTCGTCCCGATACGCTCGAAGATAATCAAGCGTTTTGCGGGACACCTCAGCCTTGCGCCATTTATCAAGATCTATCACCATTACACCTGCGTTGAATGTTGGTAGATCGCCAGAGAGTCCCAGTTTGGCATAAGATGGAATTCCCCGGGGAGCGGCAAACGTAGCCGACAGCCTTGACGCATGGCGGACCGCGCCGACGAGGCGGTCTCCGAGATCGACGTCCCAAAGGCCGGTGATTGGGGCGAGCACGATGGTGTCCGCATCGAGGTAGATTACCTTACTAATGTCTGGCAATACCGATTCCAGCAGGAGCCGATAGTAGGTCGTCAGAGAAATATGATGGCTCACTTTTAGGTCGGCCACAGAGCTTTGCGCAACTAGGAGCTGTGTCACATTCAGCGGCGCCCCGGCACACGCTCGGTGTACTATGTTAAGCGTGTCGTTCGTCAATCCATTCGATAGTATGAACACATCTACGCGTACACCATCGGACAAACTCCCGGCCAAAGAGCGCAGCATAGCAGCCAGAGCCATCGCGTAGTTGTCGTCGGCTGCCGTAGCTATGGCCACTTTAGAAGTCATGACTGTGTTGTCTCGTTCTCCACAAAATAGTCTTTCGCCTGATCCGGCGTTGAGATTGTGTCGCCGTTGACGGCCATCGCGAACTCCAAGTGGTGTTTTAGTTTCACATGTAGCCCAGTAACGATTGAGGGCCATTTGCGAATTCTAGTGGCTAAGACATTGAACTTTCTTGGAAGAAAATCGATCTGGACCCCGCAATCATCCAGTGCCGCGAGCAGTGCAGGCTGCTCAAAATACTCCTCGTGATGACCGATCGTTGAACAATACAGCGCAAGTGCCCTATCGAGCCACCGTCGGTGACTCTGCCGGTTCAGAATTAGCAGGCCACTATTGAGCCAGTTAGAACAGGATCGAGTAACGTTGGTAAAGGCGATGATCTTCGCACAATAATCTGCGCGCTGAACACCCTGTTCCTGACACGAGAAGGCAGATCCTGGACGGCCTATAAACTCTGGGGACGAAAAGTCATAGTCCTGCTTGGGATAGTGGATGTCCAGCGTGAAGTCCCGACAGGCTACTAGATTGCTTCTCCCGGCGAAGACTGATGGGCGCCATGAGTTCAGGCATATCCAGTCGGCGTCAAAATAGAGAACATCGGAATGGTCGAAATAGTCAAAGAGCGCGAGCCGGAGTGCAGCAGGGTGTCTAAGTCCGCTTCGAGAGAAGTGAGTGTGATCGAGAACGTGGCACTTGAGGCCAGTGTGCTCCTCAACGCAGGTCGCTGCTAGAGTTGCTAGCTTAGCGTAGGGATAGCCGACACCGATAGTTACGCCGATCATGGGACCCGTCATAACAGCGAGATATGATTCCGTTGTGCCAGATATTGAAAGAAGATCCGTTCAGAAGGCCATGGATGGCCGTGCCAGCCTGTCCAGGAGAACCCGACGGCTGTCTTCTGATACGCCGAATAACATGCTGAGGAGAGGACGTACTTGGTGATTAGGTAACCGTTACTTGGCAGTACGCAGTGATGGGGCCATGTCTCTGGCAGCAAATCATCGCAGTGACGCGGGTCAAAGGTCAGAATGTCGGGCTCAGTAAAGTCTTTGAGAACGGAAGACATGAAGGCCGTAATGGCGGCAAGTCGCTCGGTATAGTCGGGTATGCGGTGTCGGGACGCAATTATTGCTGGGACGGCAGGAATTGGAAACCATATGCGTGTATTCCCCTGTTCCAACTCAGTGATCGTCGGCAAGGGACTCTCCGACAGGAGTTTGTGGTCTGAGGCGAAGTGATGCAGCAGCCAAGGATGGCTCGCGATTACCCACACGTCCATACGTGAGCCTGTTCGTGCTCCGAGGTTATTTAGGTGGTTGAATCTGATTACGAGTGAGGTAGAATCGACGAGACGATCATAGTTTACGGCAACGGGTGCATTCCCTACGATGGCCAACGAGAGTGGTAGTGTCGAAAGCGATTCCGCCATTGGGCCCGTTTCTTCAAAATGAAATGCACATCGACTAGCCGCACGCCAGTGTTGGTTTCCGCCAACGATGGCCATACAGAAAGGCCGGCGAAGCCCATCCGCCGCAGTGCACCGTCGGCTTGCGAGCTTCTGACACTGTAACACGGGACCGAATCCGGTAGAAGCCGCTTGCGGAAGGCAGTGGGGATGCGAAACCACCCATCCCGCCGTTCCGCCCTGCCAATGTGAAGCGCGCCTGAGTAGCGCAGCAATCCACCAGGGTGCTCAGGCACTCGCAGGTGTATTAATCTGCTGGAGGGCCGCTCTGATCGCCGGCGGCGGGCAGGTCGTAGAGGTTCGAAACGCGTCCACGACGGGGAGCCACCATTTCGTTTTCCTAAATTCCAGCCTTGTTTCAGTTGACGGCATAGCTTTGCGCGAGGCCGCGCATATCCCTCACATTCTTTGACCTCTACGACTTCCGGGCCGCTCTCGGTTTCAATGCTGTCCGACCGGAGGTGTGCTCGAAATGCCGCTGTATCGCCTTGGGACCCCGCCTTTCGCCTGCGAATTCTCTGTCTTCTCCTGTTGACGGGTCGCTCATGTTGACGGGTGTCCAGGCCGGGGTCTGCCCTGAACACGATTCGAACTGCACGGTTGACGGCCCCATTTCGAACTCGTGGTTGACAGCCTTGTCAAGGCCGCCGCCGGACGAAGAGTGGACGTTTTTCGGCTCTGCGGCTGGACCGCGCTGCGGCGGCCTTGACTGGCCAATCGGCTTTGGAGTGGAACGCGGTGCTGTTGGTGCGGCGCAAGAGGAAGCGCCGCCGCTGGTGCGCTCGTTCCAATAGAATGGGGTTTCCGCTCTGGGATGCGTTTTGCTCGTATGGAGCGGAATAGGACTGCCATTGAGAATCTATCTCGACGCCTGCTGCCTGAACCGTTTGACCGACGATCAGAGCCAAGCCCGAATTCGACAGGAAGCGGAGGCGGTTGAGAGAATCCTTCGCTTGGTACGGACGGGGCAGGCGACGTGTGTCAGTAGCACGGCCGTCGAGATCGAGATAAGCCGTAATCCAGACGAGAACCGGCGCCATGACGTTACCGCGCTGCTGGCTTTCGCAATCGAGGTTGTTGCCGCAACGGGGCACTGCTGCCGAACGCGGCGCACACCTTACGAAGCTCGGATTCGGCGCGTTTGATGCTTTGCACTTGGCGTGCGCGGAACTCGGGCGTGCCGACGTGTTTCTGACGACCGACGATGACTTGCTTCGACGGGCGGGCCAGTTCGAGAACGAACTTCGCGTTCGCGTCCAAAACCCGGTATCCTGGCATCAGGAGACAGGGCGATGACACCTCTCGACACGATGAGCGACGAAGCCTTCGAGCGGCGCGCATTGGCCGTCCCCCAGCGTGAACTTGGCCTGGATGGCCTTGCACGATTTCTCCGCCTCTATCGGTCTGGCTCCGGCGACTACACGCGCGACCGTCACCGCTGGCTCGAAGGAGCCACACTGCAAGAGATCGTCGCCGAAGTCGAAGGGCGCGACAAGCCGGCTGCCTAGCGGTATTCAAGTCTCACCTGTCCCGAAACGCTTCATGTTGGATTGCCGCAGTTGTTGAGTGCTCGCGTGCCGCCGAAGCCGCTGCGGGTGGAGCGACGAGCCGCTGCGGACACTGGACGATGGTTTCGGCACCTCCGAAGCAGCTTTCGATGAGATCCTTGAGGTGCGCGGCAATTACCGACATAGCGATGATCGGTACGACGCCACGGGTGCGGCAACGTGCCTGTGGTTGCCAATGGCTGGTAACGCCAATTGATCGGGGCTGACGCGAGCTGGCGGATCGGATACTCTCCCAGCCACTTCAAGCGCTAGCATCAACACTCTGGGTTCCACTTTTGGGGAACGCTTCCAGAACACGATTTCGACGGGGACCGAGTTTTTGCGGGCGACAGGGAGTGCTCCCGCCCCGATCACGCCTCTACGCGCCTGGCTCGTTGCCGCTGGACGTGCCCCCTAGAAGGGCGGCACGTCCATGGGCTCCGCCTCCTGCGGAACGGCTTCGGTCTGCTGCTTGGCGCGGTCGAGCTTGAGGATCGACTTGGTCCGGATCTCGACGATGCGATGCTTTGCGCCGTCCTTCTCGTACTCGCGGCTTCGCAACTCGCCTTCCACCTGAAGGTGCGCGCCCTTCTTGATGTCTGCCGCGAAGGCCGCGAACTTGGCGCCCCAGACGATGCAGCGGTGCCACTCGGTGCGCGACTGCCATTCGCCAGCGCGATCCTTCCAGGAATCCTTGGTCGCCAGCGAGAGGACCGTGTAAGGAATCTCATTCTTCGTAACTCGCTTCTCCGCGTTTTTGCCGAGAAAGCCGATGAGAGTGACTCTGTTTTGGAACATGGTGTTTCTCCGTTTCTGCCCCGTTCGCTCGGGGCACACATCCCGGAGGGCGCGAGTGCGCGCTGCTCCCAAGGCAAGGGCTGCATTTCTTGGAAGGGGACCCAAACTCGCTTTGGGGAAGGAGTCCGGAAAAAGCAGAAGCCCGCAGTCCGCCGGGCGCAGCTACAGCGCCGAAGCGGTGCCTGAGCGAAAAGGGGTGAACGGGAAACACCCCCCGGAACAGAGTCTCAATGGCCGATCACGCGGGACGCCCGAGAAGCAGGCGTGACGACCGTTTCCTGAGGAACACTCGCCGGTCAATTCCTGGACGGGGTGCGGGGAGCGCGCAGTTGCCGGAAAACTGCGGAATGGGCTGGGGCCTACTCGCGGAACGTGCGGCGGTTACGAGGTGGCGCGTCATTTGGAAGGCGTGGAGCCGCGAGACTGGATGAGGACGCGCCCCTACCGCTGCCGTCGTCACAGGTGAGTGTCGCTGTTTGGTCAGGGCGAACCGCTAGCCTCCAGAATTGGAACTCCGCGGCAGCAACCCGCCTATCGAAACGCTGACTGAGGGCGATTTCGCCCAGGAGCCGATACGCGTCGGCGGTTTCGGCAACGTACTAAGCGCCGTCCGTGAAGAGCACCTTGCGGTTGATGGCGTGCCGGTGCCATCCATCTATCTGATTGAAAACGCAATTTATTATTGTTGCAGGGTGTCGGTTTTTGGTATACTATGAATGTCGGGTTTTTGCAAGGGCAGGACCATGCGTCAACAGAGGACATTGCGCGAAAGGATCGAGGAGCGGATCGCACGGAAGCGGCGCGACGACGTGTTCCTTCCCCGTGAATTCCGGGATCTCGGCGGCGAGGATCAGGTGCTGCGGGTGCTGCGGGGTCTGGTCCGTGAAAGGCGCCTGGTGCGGCTCGGCTACGGCGTCTATGGCCGTGCCATCGTTTCGCGTCTCACGGGAGAGCCTCTCCTTTACAGCCCGAACGGGTTTCTCGGCGCTGCACGACAAGCCCTCACCAAGCTTGGCGTGAGCTGGGAACCGACCGAAGCGGAGCGGGCCTATAACGAAGGCCGCTCAACCCAGGTGCCGGTGAATCCGGTCGTGCGGGTGCGGGGACGCTTCTCGCGGCAGCTCCGTGACGGCACACTGGAGCTGGTGCTTGAGCGATAAACCTTCACTTCAGGATCTGCTCGAAGTCCAAAGGCACTTTGGGCTGCCGAGCCCGGCGCTGGTCGAAAAGGACTGGTACGTCGTCAAAGCACTCGGCGCCATCATCGCCGCCGACACGGCGCCGTTCCGGCTGGTGTTCGGCGGGGGCACGGCTCTAAGCCGCGCGCATCGCCTGATCCGGAGGATGTCGGAGGACATCGATCTCAAGATCGTATCGGCGAGCCCGGCGACACGCCCGGCGCTCCGTCGTCTCCGTGACACGCTTACCGATGCCCTCCACGAGGCCGGGTTTCAGTTTGACCCGGAAAATCCCGAGCATCGGGAATCCGGCAATGCGAGCCGCTACACCCTCTACCGTCTGCCCTATGCCTCGATTGCGGCCGGGCAGGGGATCTTGCGGCCGGAGATTCAGATCGAGACAGCCGTCTGGCCGCTGCGCCTTCCACCGGTCGAGCGGCCGGTGATATCTTTTGTGGCGGAGGCCTTCAACCGTCCGCCGGAGGTTCCGGCGATCTGCTGCGTGGCGCTCACTGAAACCGTCGCGGAGAAATTCGTGGCGCTCACGAGACGGGCAGGGGCCGAGATCGCGGAAGCGGGCGGACCGCGTGATTCAACGCTTGTGCGCCATATATACGATCTGCACGTCATCCGCGCGCATTACGTTGCTGCCGAGGTCGCGGCACTCGCGCGAACCATCATGCTGGCTGACGCCAAAGCCTACGGCCATCAGTTCCCCGCCTACCGCGACGACCCGGTAGCCGAGACAGTACGAGCGGTCGAAGGTCTCAGGAAAGACCCGGACTTCGCTGATCGCTACACCGCGTTCCGTCGGGACATGGTCTACGGTGAGAGCCCGGAATTCGAGACGGCGATGGCCACGATCACGGCCCTGGCGGGCCGGCTGAGATGAGCGCGGCGGTAAGGTTAACAAATCGCAGGTCATTTGCGGCCGGGCCGCTGTGTTCTATGATAGTGCTCGAACACGACAATGAAATGGTGGCAAAACCAATCGTGACACACCGGCGTTGCAAGAGTGTATTATTGTCCTCCCTGAACGGCGCACTTGCAGAGTTTCCTGAAACGGTCCGCGCTTGCACGTCGCTACAAAGCGCAGTCGCCGGCGTAGGAAAATGGGTCAGAAGCGTTATTAGTTGAAGGGTAATGCAGGTGATGCTGCCATTCTTGACCGCATACGATCAGGTAGGAGGAAGTTCGGGCAGCATCGACCCGCTCGGGGCGCTTCAGACTTACGGTACACTCGCGGACTTGCTACTGCCGGGAGTGACTACCATCACCACGCGTTCACGCTATCTTTCCATGGTGTGCGCTGCGCTCGCCAATGCCGAAAAGTGGAGACCTTTTCTTCCGGGCGCTTCGGGTCTTGCTCAGCGACGAAAATCGGTAGAGCCCTTTGAACGGTTATGGGCACTAGCCTGCGTCGCGGCTCGAACATCTGGTCACGAAGGCGCGGCCGAGGGTCTGCGGGGCATCACCTACGCCGAGAAAAGCTATCAGAGCTTTGCGAGCAGTGGCAAGAAAGTGAACTGCGACTTTCCGTTGCTGAAATACCAATCTCGTACTGGTGCGGTCGGCACTTATTGGACCGCATTGGTCGGGGGACAGCTCGTACACGCCGATTCGGGATCGTTGGCCGACGAAGGGCATGAACTAGCGAAATGCTTCCCTGAATTACCTCTGGAGAGCAAAGACAGAGGGAGGTTCGCCGATCCAGAAAGTGCCCATCGTGTCTCGCTCTCGCTAGAGGATCTGGCCGCTTGGGGTGAGAAGTGCCACTTGCAGGCAGCGGGGGGCAAGGAACGTGAGCGGCTGGGAGAAGCGCTGACAGCCGATGATCGCCGCGAATGCGTAAGCCACGCGCTCTTAAGGATGGTAGGTGATATCCCGGATGTCTGGGAAACCGGTGATCTGAAGCGCCTGCGTAAGATTCTGGCAACCGTGCCACGTGCCGTCGAGCGTGGTCTTCCCGTCGTGATCGACGCCATCGTGGTGACAGAACAATTCCACGAAGCGGTCTTGGCAGCGTTCGACACACTTCTGTGGTGGGGGACTCAGAATTCAGCCAAGCCCATCGCGGATCTGGTCACCGACCACGATTTCAAGAAGGCCGCCGACCGCTGCCGGGAGACGGCCACCAACCTGAGGAAATTTCGCGAGGAGTGCGAAAAGCTCGATGTGCGCAATTCGATCGAGGCTCTGGCCGGATTCTGCTTACAGGTGGACCACAGCCGGTCCGAGCGCGAACTTGTGGATACGCTGCTGGATCGCCATCATCGTGTTCAATCGGGCAAATTGGACGGGGGAATGCCGAAGCAGGACTGGATCGGGTGTGACAGTACCATGCTATTGCGACCGTCGCCCCGTTTCCAACGAAATGAGCGGCCAAGCCGCGCCGCGGGCATGTCACTAACGCACCCGTATCGGGTGGAGCCGTTTGTAGACATGCTCCGCGAGAACGGGGTGATCCCTGAAAGTAGCTGAAGAGAAGTACTGGATAATGCATGGAACGAAGCTGCCGCCTCCTCGACCATTACTTGCCACCGGGCGAGGGGTTCGTCCTCGAATCACTCGTTGCGACAACGTACCAGGTCGATTTCGAGTTCTTTGAAGAAGAACTCTTGGCCACTGCGCTTGGTGTTCGGTCACCCGTGTGTCGGCTGAAGGCGTTTCGGTCGGAATTAGAGCGAAAGCTTCAAAAGACAGAAGTGTCTGTCCTGTATGACCTTGGAGGCTGTAACCGGCTGGCTCGTCTATCCCCTCGGATCGACGCCGTCCCTGTGGTTTCCCGCAAGTTGCACTCCAAAATCTCGCTACTGATGTGGATTCGTGAAGACCGTACCGGTGACGCGGCACCGGATCGACGAATGCGGCTGATCGTCGGATCGGCCAATCTGACTCGACATGGGTTCCGCCAAAACTATGAGTGCGTCGTGTCCGTGGACTATGGCGGACGAATTTCGCCGCCCCGTAACCTTCTGACGACAGCTATCCAATTCGTTCAGCAGATGGGCGCCGAGTCAAACGCTCCACAACTTTCTCGCCAGCTTGCCACGCTTGCCGTCCAGGCCGCTCTTCTTCCGCAAGGAACCGTCGGGCCTGACGATGCGGTTGCGCTGGTCGCCGCAGACGAAGTCGTTCCGGCCATCCGCAACTTGTGGGCTGCGGTGTCGCACGAAACTCCGGAGACGGTGATGGTTGTTTCACCGTTCTGGACCGAAGGCAGTACGGCCCCCGAAGCGCTGTTTCGCTTGTTTCAACAGCTTGGTACGCCGGCCAATTTGGAGCTGGTTTGTTGCGGCCAGAGGTCGGCGGACGGCCAGTCCTGGCTCCCGGTATTCGACAGCAGTCTAGCGGTGGATCTAAAGAAGCGGGTCAGCAGCCGACTTTTTTTGCGACCAGCACTACCGGACGCCAGCGTCCAGCATTCGGTGGCCGCGACCAATGACATTGGTGACGAACTGGAGGAGAAGGAATTCGCCGCTCGGCTCGGAACCGCAAACGGCAATAATACGGAAGTCCAGCGCTCACTGCACGCGAAGATGCTTATCGTGGATGGCAGGGCCGGAAGCATTCTTTACGCGGGGTCGTCGAATTGCACGCGCCGAGGCCTCGGGCTCGGCGGGCCTTCGAACTTTGAAGCAGGATTCGTTTACCGCCTCACGCCACGTCAAAGGAAGCAGGTTTCTGATTTGTTGGCATTTGCTGGCCCCGCAACCGAAGTTCACGCCGACGTTGCACCATTAACTGTTAAACCTCCCTCCGACGAAGAGACGACGTTCGTTCCGAGGTTTCTATCGGAGGTCGTTGCCTCGGGAACGGTGATCAGAGTCCACTTTCGAGAAACGGTTCCGACGGATCTCGTCTTACTGATGCCAATCCCCGCGCGGATGGATGAGGCCGGATACTGGCTCGTTTACCGAGCAGATGCACACGGCCAGCCTTCGGCTGAAGATGTTTCGGTAAATCTCGCGGCGTGCGAAAGATGCGATGAACACCTAAATGCACTTCCGGCCGACCCTTCTGGCCAGGAGATTCTGCCACATGTTTTTGTTGAGGTTCGTTGGGAGGGTCACGCGGCAGATTTTCCTGTTCGTTTTGACGACAAGACCCGTCTGCCTCTTCTTCTTGTCGGACGTAAACCCACCGAAGGAGAACTGATTGAATATTTCTTGTACGGCACCGAGCCTGACGCATGGCAGGAAGGAAGCGGTTCACCTGGAGAGGATTCCAAGAGACCGACGACCGATGCGCCCATTGATACGAGGCGCATCTTGGCGTACTTCATTCGCCGGTTTGTGCAGGCGATCCCAGGCATTGAAGCTGAAATTCGACGTGCTGGCTACTCGCGCGCGTCGCTCGACGCAGCATTACGTGGTCCCACGAGCCCACTGGAGCTAGCGGAACGTGCCTATGCGAGTCTTGCGCGGGCCGCAACACCAGACCAGCCGGCAAAGACCCCGACGGCTGTCGGGTTCCAGTTGGTGGAGATACTCGCAGCGCTGCTCCGGTGCCGTTCTCTTGTCACCGAGTTTGAGTTATTGGACTGTTTCGAGCCTGTGATTGCGAGTTGCAGGAAGATGTTGGACACCTTGGCATCGGAGCAGCCAACACTACAGCAGGAGGGGTTTCGCTTTTACCAGCAACGAATCCTGGGAGACGCGAAATGAGGATCTCCCCGGAAATCGATCTCGGCCGTTCGCTACGCCAGGTGTTTGGCAACAAGGTGGATTTCACTGCCCAAATCGAGAATGACTGCGCGCGGCAGTCGGAGACGACAAGCGCTATCCTTCGCCGGTTCGTCGGCGCCAAGGAGTCTGAACGACGCGAGTTGGTGGTCTTGGCCGACGAAGTGGGTCTGGGCAAGACCTACGTGGCGTTGGCGGTTGCCGTCTCTATACTGGACGCCATTCGGCGGGGAGAAACGCCGGATGGACTTCCTTCGAACAAGCCGGTCGTACTTGTTTTGACTCCGACGAACGATGCCTTGTTCAACAAGTGGATGCGGGAGGCGGAAGCCTTCAAGAAGGATTGCGCCAGAACCGACGGGGGCTTGGAGTGGCTTCAAATTCGTAGCCCGATCGACAACCGCAGCAAATCCGGCAACGTGATAGACGTTTCTGCGCAAATACGTGATGCCAGTCGCAGTCACCCAATACTGCTCATTGCCAAACAAGGTGCTCTTGGCGCAGCCCTGCATGAGCGCGACTTGTGGCGCCGCCGCGGCCTAGCGGCCCTATTCGGTCAATTTCGTACCTCAATTGAAACTCGTCGATATTGGTGCCGGAAGGGTCGTGTATTCGATAACTTTGGTATCCCTGAACTGAACGAATTGCTTGATCTTCGCAGTTCGGGGCATTTGTGGGAGGATTCGTTTTCCCCTGACTTGCAGCGAGCCTTTTCTCGCGCACTCCAGGTCAACTCTAACCTCGCCGGTCGCGCGGAGCAGGCACTGAGCGGCGCCGATGAAGAGAGCCTCTCGGGTGTCCTCGATGACTTGGCCCGTCACGCACTCGTGACTGATTGGCCATTATTCCCGCTAGTTATCATCGACGAAATCCATGGACTAAAGAATCAGTACGTCCAGTCCAGACAGCATATTCAGAGACTGTTAACCGGGAGACTCTGCCGTTTGCTTGGCTTGTCAGCCACACCGTTCCAACTTCGACATGACGAACTCCTAAGCGTATTGAAGCTTCGATCCACCCTGGCGTTACCCAGCGAGCGGTCCGACGTTCTTGACCAAGCCGAGGCGACTCTCGGCGCCGCCATGAGCGCGGCGCGTGAGTCCGGTGAGATATTCCGTAGAAGATGGATAGGCCTCCGATGTTCCGATCAAGAAGTCGTCTCCGAAACGTGGAATGCCGTTATGAAAGCAGAGCGATCCGAGCGGCAGACGCGCGCTGCCCAAATCCGTCCGCCACGGGTTGCTCATGCCATCGCTGCGGCTCTGGATCTCGAACAACGTAATTCTGATCTGCGACGGCATCTGCGGCCCTTCGTTATCCGCCATCAGCATCTTCGCGGCTATCGTGAACACTTCGTTGGCAATCAAGCGGCACTAGCCGGCAACCATGGAAGCCGGAGCTTTAGCTGGTCTCCCGGAATGGAAGTGTCTGGCAACGATGAACTCGCGCAATATCTTATGATGCGGGCCGTCGGACTGGCGAAGGAGGAGCGAGGGTTGCCCGGCCTCGGGGCCGAGCTAACGGGCAGTTACAGGCACCTAGTCGAGACGGCGGCCGTGTGGAAGAAGCTGGCGCAAGCCAGTAATCCACTGCTTCGAGAGTATCGAAAGATTCTCGAGGAAATGATCGGAAAACGGACGGAATCTCACGATCCTGACGACGCACATCGCAAAGTCCAAACGACGGTGCATCGCGCCCTGGAATTCTTCAAGCGAGGTCAGAAGTCGTTGGTGTTTTGCGTCTACACAAAGACGGCCGAGGCCGTTCGGGACCAGCTTCAGAAGGCGATCGACAATTACCTCGCCGAGATCCGTGATGAGGTTTTTGGGGATGCTGCCGCATTCGACAATTTTCGGCGCCGTTTCTTTAATCGGCGCGAGGCCCTTTTCTCTCTGATTCAAGACCACCCGCTGCTCGGCGAGCTTCGCGGAGGCCGCGTCGGTGTCCGCTCGCAGGTCGCCTTGACGGTCGATCATCTCCGGCAGATTGGGGCGTTGATGGTGGACAAAGGGGAGTATGCCTATTCCGACAAGGCCGACCGCCGCCTCCTCATCGCGGCGACGGAGCATGTCGCCGTGAAATCGTGGCGAGGTGACCCCGAGGGATTGAGATGGTTACGGGAAGAAGTCCTGCGAAATTGTCCAGAACTTGAAGACAGGATGGCCGATCCGCGCTGGTTGGAAGCACGGGAACCGTTGTCAAGAAGTGAACGGGCAGGGCGCGCCAGGCGATTTTCAGATCCCGAGGCGAGCAAAGATTCCGCAGATCCATTGGAAGCCGAGGAAACCGACGCTCGTGCGGAGACGGGCCGGACCGAAGGCTCGGCAAAGAATGCTGTCGAATCTTGGGTGCGACGACTTCGTGAGGACGCGATTGGGGAGATCGTCGCTCCGTATTTTCGTCAGGGACTAATCGATGCCTCCGGGAGCCATCAGCCGCTCCTGGTTACGCATCATCAGGGGGCATTGGCAGAGTTTGATCTGGAGACGCGCGCGGTTGCGGGACAAGTGTTTCGCCGTATTCTCATGGCCGAGGAGTTTCTCCTGCGCTACCTGGCCGATGTCGAAAAGGTGCAGACGGAGCGGTGGGCTGGCTACCTGTCGGACCGATACGTCAAGCCTCTCAAGGGCCATCTGGAATCGTTGCGTGATCGCGTTCATGCCTATCTGGAGACTCTCGTTCGTGCGAAGAAGAACAACGCTTTGCTGGACGGATACCACAACGGGGCTGAAAACCGCAACGTTGTCCAGCTCGTAAGAGGTGATACTCAAAACCGAGACCGCTATTTTCTGGGGTTCAACACGCCGTACCGACCGGAGATTCTTGTTTCGACTTCGGTTGGGCAGGAAGGGATCGACCTGCACCGCGAGTGTCGACACATTATCCATCATGACCTATGTTGGAATCCTGCAACGATTGAGCAACGTACAGGACGGGTTGATCGGATTGGTAGCAAGGTTGAGCGTGAGCGCATGGGAGTGCCAGATGGGGAAGGACCAACACTTGAAGTAGCGATTCCCTACTTAGCGGCGACGTACGATGAACGAATGTTCGAGGAACTCTATCGACGTGCGCAGCTATTTGAGGCGACGCTTGGAGGAGAAATGCGGGTGGAAGGTCGCATCGACCCGGAGCAGGCCGCTTCCGAACATCGGCAAAGGGAAATACTGGGAATCGGAACTGAGGACGAGGATATTGGCGAGGAAAACAGCGAAGCGGGGGTTGTCGATCTCCCGGCAGACATGATTGAGCAGCTTCGGGTTGATCTTTCGGTGTGGAAGGTGCCTGAATGAGCCGGACATTGTCGACTGCCAGCCGGATTTGGGCGGGACATAGTGCAGACCACGAGCCTGGAGCCAGAGCCCTTACCCCCCTGAACCACTTCCTTCATGCGGGGGCGGGCATGCTGCCAACGGTCGCAGAGTTCGATGCCGTTGCTGCGCTGATCTCACGCCACTCGCGGAGCAGGGGAAAATAGAGTCCGGCACGTATGGGACGCTGTTCCCACTGGGCGAAGAGCCGCCGGTACCGTTCGAGTTGCTCACGGTAGCGCTCGCGCTCGTTGTCCAAAAACGCGTCGAGTCCGGCGCCTTCGTGGGAGCTCGTCTTGTAGTCGATGATCCAGCGCACGCCGTCCGGATCAACGAAGGTACGGTCGATGCGGACGCTGACGGTTTCGCCGTCGAGCACGCCGCAGACGGGCAGTTCGCACGCAGCTTCGTGCACAGCGCCGCCGCCGAGGACCCACCTGCCGCGCTCTTCCGCGAGTGCCGAGGCCAGGGCCTCGCAGACGCGATTGGCGGCGCCCGCCACGGCGGCCTCAGGCACGCCCAGCGCCGACAATGCCGCGCCGTAGGCCGGCTTCATGGATTCGACGCGCGCGGCATTCCAACTTTCCAGCCCATCCTCGGCGATGCGCCGCATCATCTGGTGGACTACGGTGCCAGTGTGTCGCAGCGTGTCGCCCACCCAGCGGAAACTGACGGGCTCGAATGCGTCGGCTTCCCCGGTAGCGTCTCCTGCCGTCGCCACGGCCGCAGGCGGCGCAGGGCGCTGCCAAGCAAGGGTCAGCCGCTCGATCGTCTTCGGAACTCTCGCCGCAACTTCCACGTCCCCGTCGGCGGGAAATTCCAGGGCGGCCGCGACAGCAGCGAAGTCGGGCTCGGCCGCGGTCCACATCCGTCGCAGAAGCGACGCGGCATCGGGCGGCTTCGCGGTGACAATCCCATCGCTTATCTTGCATGTGGTGTGGCCCAGCAGGTGCAACTCGCTGCGCGCCCGGGTGGCCGCCACGTAAAGCATCCGGCCGGCTTCGAACTCCGCTTTGCGGGTGTCGATTCGCTTGAGGTAGTTGTAGGTGGCGTCCTCACCGGCGCCGGTGGCGGGAAGTGGGGCGAGCAGCAGATCCGGGTCGGCGCCTAAATGGGGACGCTCCTGCCACAGCATCAGCCGCGAGTCCTCATTACGCGGCTTCCGTCCCAGGCCAGGCAGGATGACGACTTCGAACTCCAGGCCCTTGGCCTGGTGCATGGTCATCACCTGCAGCGACTCGTCGGCGTCCGCATCGGGATGGGCGTAGAGTCTCTTGATTCCCTGCTCCAATTCGTCAACGTCGATCGCGCCGCCGCGATCAAGGCGTTCCAACAGGTCCAGGAAGGTCCCTGCGTCGGCGACGGCGCTAACGCCGGCCGCGCACGCCGGACCGCCGAGCCCGAGCCATGCTCCTTCCACCCATTGCCGCAGCGAAGCGCACCGGTGGGCGAAGGCGGAGTCGAGCACAGCGCGCACGCGCAGCAGATGATCGCGATCATCCGGATCGAGCGTCCGCACCAGGGACTCGTCGTGCACCAAGTCCCACACCGCTGCGCCGCGCTTGCCGCCAGCGAGCTTGTGCAGCCCCGCGAGCGTGAGGCCGCACCACGGCGCGCGCAGAATGCCCAGCCACGCGACGCGGTCGGCGGGATGCAGCAAAGCGCGGGTCAGCGCCATCAGGTCCTGGATTAGCGGAACGCCAGAGAGCTCGTCGATTTCCACCGCACGGAATCGCAATCCCGCCCTGCCGAGCGCGCGCAGGATAGCGCGGAGATGGGTGCGGGCGCGGACCAGGATCGCCACCGCCTTGGCACCGCGGCCCTGCGCCGCGCGGACCAACTCGACCACATCCGCCGCCTCCCGCGCGTCGTCGCGCCCGACATAGGCATGAAGCGCGACAGCCGGGTTCAGCTTCAGGCCGCACACCGGGTCGGAGCGGCGGAACGGGATGGCGCCAGTGGCGATGTCCTCGCCCACCGGCAGCACATCGGGAAACGTGGCGTTGACCCAGGTGACGATGCCTTCGTCGGAGCGGAAATTCGCGGACAGGCGCAATGGCTCCAGCGTGACGTCGCCGATGCCTTCATGGCAGGCCTTCAGAAATAGGCCCACCATCGCTTCGCGGAAGCGGTAGATGGACTGCATCGGGTCCCCGACGGCGAATACCGTGCGGCCGTCGCCTGGCTCCCACCCGGCTGTTAGCCGTTCGAGCAGCGTGTGCTGGCTCACCGAGGTGTCCTGGAACTCGTCCACGAGCAGGTGCCGGATCTGGTAGTCGAGCCTGAGGGCAAGCTCGGTCGGGTCGCCGTCTTCGCCGAGCGCACGCAGTGCGGCGAGAGAAACTTCGGCGTAATCGGCCACACCCACGCGACGGAACTCCACCTGCAACTCCGCCACTGCCACCGGCAGCACCTGGAGCAGCGCCTCTAACGCGCGCCACTGCGGTTCATCGTAGCGGGCCGAGGGCAGGACCCGCAGTTCGGCTAATGCGAGGCGGAACTTTTCCTCCGCGGCCAAGTCGGCCAGCAGCACCACGCAACGATCCTTCATCGGCTTGTTGGCCGGCGTAAAGCCCTGGTTCTTGTTGACTGTCCTGCGCCACTCATCTTTGCCGGTGAGCAGCATGTCCGCGATGGCGAGCCACGCGTCTATGCCGCCGTCGTCCGGAAGCGCGCCGATGCCCGCGCAAGCCGTGCCCGCATTGGCTCCGCCGAAAGCTGCTATCGAGACGATCTCGCCCATCAACGCCGGTGGCGTGGCCGCGCGTGCGAAAGCGACTCCATCGCGAATGGCGCGGTCGAGAGCGGCCTCCAACTGTGCACGCAGCGCCGCGGGATCTGGCGTTCCTATCACGTGGCGCAGCCACTGGTCGCGCCGCTTCAGCATTTCGGCGATGAGTTTTCGCAGCGTCTGGAAATCGTTGTCGAGGTGCATCAGCAGCGCTTCCACAGGTGCGCTCCACCGGTCTCCCTCCAGCAGTTCGATGGTGTGGCGCGCGGCCTCGGCGTAGAGGTCGCTCGCGTCCTCGACGATTTCCGGCGGCGCGCCGAGCCGCGACACCCACGGCATCTGCCGCGTGATGGACGTCGCGAGCGAGTCGATCGTGCGCACGCGCAGACGGGATGGGTTGCGGAACAGATCCCAGCCGAACGCTTTGTCGCGGTCGAGCACGGCCCGCGCCAGTTCCCATGTCAAGGCCGCATGATCCGCTTCCGGCCGCGGCCCGACTCCGTCGAGCAGGGCTTTCAGCATGCGCCGGTGCATCTCGCCGGCGGCTTTGCGCGTGAACGTGATCGCCACCACACTCTCGGGTTGCTCGACGCGTGCCAGCAGTGTGAGGTAGCGTTGGATCAGCAGTTCGGTCTTGCCGGATCCGGCCGGAGCCTGCACAATGAAGGAACGCTCCGGATCGAGCGCGCGTTTTCTCTGATCGGCATCCGGAATTGTGGCGGTCATTCGGCCCCCTCTTCGTCCTGTTCCTCGTCGCCCGTGGCGCGGCAAAGCACCGGCAGGTGGCAGTAGGTGCAACTCTGGTTCGGATCCTTGGGATCGGGCTCGGCGTGCCCGGCGCGGAAATCGCTCGCGAGTTTTTCGAGCACCGTATTCCAGGCCTCCACCTGCGCGGCAAGGTCGGTGGCCTTCGCCCCCGAGATCGCATCCCCGGTATCCACCCAACCGAGGAACCGCGACTCGCCGGTCCGCAACTGAGCGAACAGAACGCCGGCGAGCGTTCCAGGATAGGTGGCGCAGTAGAGCGGCAGTTGCGGCTCTTTGGGACGCGCGGAATCCCAATCGCCGATGGTTGCCTTGCCGGTCTTGTAATCGATGATGATGTCGCGGCCATCGGGCAGCCGGTCGATGCGGTCGATCTTAACCTTGCACGGGATGCCGCCGAGTTCGACCAAGCGCTCGCCTTCCTGTTCCACCAGTTCGAACGGCGGGCGCTGCCTTTCGATCTCTAGCCATTCGGCGATCACGTTCTCCAGCCGCCGTCGCTCCAAGGCGGCAAAGCGCGACGGCAGCGCGGCGCCACGTTTGGCCTCCAGGGCAGCGACCGATTCCGCTACTGCCGTACGGATGACGTCCGGGATATCGGTGCGTTCACAGAGCGCCGCCTGCGACTTCACTTCGCGCCACACCCGCTCCAGCACACCGTGGACGAGCGTCCCGCGCTCCCGCGGCGCCAAGCCCGATTCCGGCTTCTCCATGGCTTCGACGTCGAGGCGCAGTTCGGCGAAGGCGCGGAAGGGGCACGCGGCCTGGTACTTGAAAACGTTGGCGCCACCGCGCTGGCGGGCGCCTTCGGGCAGCGGCGGAGCGGTTTCGTCCACTAACCGCTCGACCTCGCGAGACCGCTGCACCACGCTGGTGTAATCCTCGCCCTGCCACAACGCGAGGTCGGCGGCCGTAGCTTTCGATACGCGTAAAATCAGCGGGCTGGGGGCGAGGTCCCGCTCGCCGTCGCGGACGGGGTAGCTGAGCACGATATCTGCCGCGCTGGCGAGAAGGCGGTCGGTGATCAACATCGCAAAGGTAAGTTCGCGCTCCGGCGAGCAGCGCGGCAAACCGGCGGCGCGCTGCAGCCCCAGCGGCAGAAACGGGTTCGGTTTCGGCGCCCCCGGCCAAGCTTCGTCGTGCAGGCCGGACACCCAGAGGTGATCGAAGCGGAGCCCGGCGGCTTCGAGCGTGCCGAGCACCTGCACCGGCGCGTGCGCGCTCTCCGGCTGAAACATGGTCTCCTCGGCGATGCGCCGCAACAGGGAGAGGGCATCGTCGAACGCGATCTCGCCGCAGCCGAGCCCGCTGGCGGCGAACTCGGAGAGTACCTTGTCCCAGGCGTGCGCGGCCTGATATTCGGCTGAGTCGAGGCCGCGCTCGCCTGGCCAGCCGGCGGCCTGCAACAGGTCGCTGAACGTGCGGCTCCACGCGGCCGGTGTCTGGCGCCCGGACGCCTTCTCATGTACGCGCTGCCAACTGCGCAGGACGCCGTCGAGCAGCGGGCAACCGTGAGGGCCGCACGGGGCGCGAATCTGCGCGAGGGTCACCTCGGCCGCGCCTTCTTTCCGCAGAGCGGCGTCAAGCAGTCCGCGCTTGGTGCGCTCCGTCTCCGCGCCGCCGATGTAGGAGTCGCGAATCAATGTACTGGCGAGTTGCCAATCGTTTCTGTCGGGGCGCAGCGAAAGCAGATCGAGCGCGGCGCGCACCAGCGGATACGCCGCCAGGCTGTCGCCGGCCGAGAAGTTCACCAGGCGCGATTGTCTGTCGCCGCCGGGCAGCAAGGACGCGGGCTCGAGAATCGAACGGAAGATGCGCTCGATGTCCCGACGCCGCTCCGCCAGGTCCGGCACCACCACGGCGATATCGCCAGCGCCGCTTTCGAGCAACGCACGCGCCCAACGGGCGGCTGCGTCCAGTTCCTGCGCGCCATCCGGAAAGGGAACCCGGACAGCCGCCGTTGCAGGTTGCTGCGATCCCAGGCGTACCACTTCGGCTTCGCAACCGGCCAGTCGGCAGGCCTCGAAGAGTGCCCGCTGTTGCGGTGTGAACTCATCGAATCCCGCCAGCACCATGCGGCGCGGCAACCTCAGCATGGCAGCGGCCGTGGCGAGCGTGTCGGGGACTTGCGCCTCGACGATCCAGCCGCGCTCGGCGCACGTCCGTTGCACACGGTCGGCCCAGGCGGCGAAGGCACGGGCATCCTCGTTGCCCGCGGCATCGACTGCGGCGAGATCGAGGCGCCACGCCGACATCAACTGAAAAGCCTCCTGCGCCGCCGCAGCTGTGGCCGCCGCTTGCAGCAACTCCCCCGATGCCGGCGTCTCGCCGATCACGCGCTCCCACAGCACCCGCTCCTGCCAGGGGCTCAGCCGGACCGGCGGCGTGACGCCACTATAAAGGTATTCCTCCCAGAGCGTGTGGATCCAGCCGCTCCAGGACACGATAGGCGGGGCAGCCCAGGTGCCCGCACCCCGTTGCGGCTGCTCCTCGTCGTATTGGGAGGAGAGAGTCCGCGCCAGTCGCCGGCCGGCGGTGACGATGGTGGCGCCTTCGGTCAGCGCGGTCTGTAAACGTTGGTTCATGGCATCCTCTGGATTGCCGTTGGCAGCGACTCAACCGACGAGTCCACTCCGGGGACAACGAAGCGCGCGGTGCTGCCACGCTTGCACGGAATCACATCGAGACGCACGTCGATCTGGTGCCGCAGTTCTGGCACATGCGAGATGATGCCCACTAGGCGCCCTCCCTGCTGCAAGTCGCGCAGCGTGGCGAGGGCGAGTTCGAGCGCTTCCGGATCGAGCGCGCCGAACCCCTCGTCCACGAAGATCGATTCCAGATGGTACCCCCCGGCACAGCTCTGCACCACGTCGGACAGCCCGAGGGCGAGCGAGAGCGAGGCCAGAAAGCTCTCGCCGCCACTCAAAGTGGAAACCCGGCGAGCCTGTCCGGTGTGGGCATCGAACACCTCCAGGTCCAGCCCGGCCTGACGGCGGAGGTCCTCCGGATTCTGGGCGACGCGCAGCCAGTATCGCTGGTTGCTCATCAGTTGCAGGCGAACCGTGGCGGCAGTGAGAACGCGCTCCAGCAGCGTCACCTGAACGAAGCGTTGCAGCGTGATGCGCCGCCCATTGTTGCCCGAGGCGGCCTGCGCCAACGTAGAGATGATGCGGTGCTTGCGTTCGGCCTCGTCATAAAGCCGCGCGCACTCTTCGAGTGCGGCGAGCCAGGCGGCTTGCTGCACGCAGTCGCGTTGCAGGCGGGCCTCTTCGAGCGCGCCCGCTTCGGTGCTCTTGCGCGCGCCGGTGAGCGCGGTCTCCAGATCCTCGAGGTTGGGCTGCGCAACGCCGGACGCATCGTCGCGGGCCCGCCGCAGTCGCTCTTGGGCCGCCGTCAGATCACCCCGGAATTGCTGGATCTCGCGGTCCAGCGCGGCGATTTGGGCAGACGTTCGCACGGCGGCGCGGAACTGCGCCTTGGTCGAGAAAGCGGCGCCTTCGATCGCCTGGTCCATACGTTGGCGGGCGGAATTGGCTGCCTCGCGACCGCGTACTGCCTGTCCGGCGGTCGATTCGGCGTGAGCGCCCGCCGCCGAGAGTCTCGTCGCGGCGGAATTCGCCGCCTCTTGGGCGGACTGCAAGGCAAGTTGCAGGGAGCGCACCTGCACGCCCGCCAGTTGCACCGCAGCCTCCAATTTTCGCGCGTCCCGGTATTCCGGCGGTACACCGGAAGCGCGCTCGGTGACCAGGGCGGAGAGACGGTCGCTTTCCGCGCTGGCAACGCGGTCCGCTGCCTCGGCTAGTTCGCGCTCCTGCTCGCCTGCGGTCTGCTTGCTGCGCGTGGCGGCCATCGCCTGCTTCAACGCGCCGGCCCGCACCACCGCCGCTTCGGCGAACGAGAGCGCCCCCTGTGCGGACAGCACGGCAGCGGCGAACTGCGCTTCCGGCGTGGAGGCCCACTCGGCCAGGTCCGTGGCGAGAGCTTCAACTGCGGCCCGCGCTGCGATCTCTTCGGTGTTAGCCGCCCGGTCCGCCGCAGCCGCGACGTCCCGCGCCGTGTCGGCCTTGGCAACGGCATCCCGCTTGTGCTTGCGATCCTTCTCTGCGGGCAACGGGCGCTCGGACTGCGCCAACGCGGGATGTTCGGTGGACCCGCAAACCGGACAGGCAGCCCCGGGAACCAGAGAGTGCGCCAGGATCGCCGCCTGCGCCTCCACCCACGCAAGGTCGGCGGTCTCCAGTGCCGCCCGCGCGGTGACATATTCGATGCCGGCGGATTCGAGCGTCGCGGCCGCCTTCTGCGATGCCTGCTGCGCCCGCTCCAGCTTCTGGCGAGCGCCTGCAAGTTGTGCGCGCTTGCCTGAGGTGCGCTGGAGTTGCGCTGACTCCGCGCGTAGAATCTCCACCCTAGCCGCTGCCGGTTCGACCTCGGCTAGCTCGTTCGATGCCGCATCGATAGCGGCGACGCACCCGGCGATGGATTGTTTCGCCGACACTAGCCGGGTTCCCGTGAGTTGGCACGCGCCGTCCGCGGCAGTGGCATCGCGAGAGGCCTTCGCCAACTCCACGGCCTTGCCGGCAATGTCCTTCAGCCGCTGCTCGTGATGCACGGCCGCGAGGCGCTCTGGCTCGCGAGACTCTTCGACGCGCAGGGCGAGGACTGCCGCCTCGGCGTCGGTTCCTGCCTTTTCGTGCGCGGCTTGCGCACCAGCGGCCTCCGCCACTGCCTTTACGGCCTCCTGCTCGCGCTGTCGCCAATCCGCTTCCAGAGGCATGATTGGCGCTGCTCGCCGCGCGCAGGCGAGTTCTTCCGTCTGGCGCTCCAATTCCGGCGTGCGGGCCTGTAGCGTGTCGTGTGACGTCTCGGCGGCGCGTAGTTCGTCCAATTTGCGGGCGGCTTCGCGGCCGGCATCGAACGCGGATTGGGCCGCCTGCTGTGACAGACGGAGGGCGACCAGTAGGCTTCCGGCGCCTTCCAATTGTTGCCGCGTCGTCTCCAGCCGATCACGCAGTTGCGCCGCATTCTCCGCTGTCGCCTGCTCCAACAGGAGTGCCTGCCGGTCGCTGAAGGACTGCGCCGCCCGCCTTGCCAGCGCCTGCCGGGCGGTCAGCGCCTCCTGGACCAGGCGGTGCCTGCCAGTCTGGAAGAGAACTTCAAGGATGTCCTCGCGGTCGTCCGAACTGGCGTTGAGGAAGCGTTGGAATTCGCCTTGCGGCAGCACCGTGACATGGCGGAACTGCTCCGCGGTAAAGCCCAGGATCTCCTGCACCTTCGCCGTGACCTCACTGGGGCGCGCAGCCAGCACCGAACCGGCCGTGCTGTCGTCGGAGATGCCGGTGCGCTGCCAAAGCGTCGCCTTGGGCTGATCGGTGGTGGTGCTTCCGCCGCGCCGCGCCGGGCGCTCCTGTTCCGGCAAGCGCTCGACGCGGTACTGTTCGCCGCCCAGTGCGAAGTCGAAGGTCACCACCGTGCGGACGTCGGGCGGCGCGTGATGGCTGCGTAAGGACTTCGCGCTGCGCACCTTGCCGGTGGTCTCGCCGAAAAGAGCGAAGCACATCGCATCCAGCAGCATGGTTTTTCCAGACCCGGTGGGCCCGTTCAGCAGGAATAAGCGGTTGTCGCCCAGCGCGCGGAAATCGAGCACCAGCGGCCCGACAAACGGCCCCAGTCCTGAGATTTCGAGGCGTATCGGCTTCATTCCGTCACCTCGCGTTCCTGCATGCTTACCTCATCGTGCACTGCGGCGAACTCGGCTGCCTCCTCCGAAGTCAGGTCGCGCCCCATGACCTGCTGGAAGAAAGCGGCGAACAGCGTGGCGTCGTCCATGGCGCTGGTGTCGGTTCCGTGTGCGCCACCACCAGTATGCAGGAAGTTCGGTTGACGCACCTGCAGGACGTTCGGGTATATCTCGCTCAAGCGCAGCTTGGCGTCGAGGATCGGTTCGTTGTCGAGCAGTTCGACGCCGATGAGGTCGTTGCGACCGATCGCGTCTGGACTCCGCATGAGGTTGTCGAACCGCCCCTGAATGGTGCGCACATCGCGGCGCGCCACGAGCGGCACGCGTTCGATGCGGCAGCCGCCCTGCGCATCAATGTCCACGAACTCCACCGATTTGGCATGATGTTCCTCCGAGAAAGAGTACTTCAGGATCGAGCCGGAGTAGCGGACCGTGTCAGCCAGCGCTTGCGCGCGATGCAAGTGTCCGAGAGCGACGTAGGTGAACCCATCGAAGGCATCCGCGGCCACCGTGCCGGTGCCGCCCACCGTCAGCGCGCGTTCGGATTCGGAGATCTCGCCGCCCGCGACAAAGGCGTGCGTCATCAAGACAGTGCGCCCCGCCGGAGCCGCGGCGCGGACCCGCTCCACCGCCGCGCGCATGGCCGTGTCGTGATCGCAAATCGAGGGACAGTCGAGTTCATCCGCCGCCAGCATCGGCTCGGCGTAGGGCACCGTGCAGATGGCGACCTTCCCATGGTCGTCAGGCAAAACCACTACGCTCGGTCCTTCACGCAGAGATCCGACCAGGTGCAGCTTGCCGCGGGCCAGCAGGCGCGCGCCGAAACTGAGCCGCGTGCCGCTGTCGTGGTTGCCCGCGATCAGAAACACGTGGATGCCGCGGTCCAACACAAGCCGCGTGACCACGTCATCGAGCAGGTGGACAGCGTCGGGCGCGGGGATGGCGCGGTCGTAGACGTCTCCCGCCACCAGTACGGCGTCTGGGTGGAAGTCATCGGCGATGCGCGTCAGTTGATCGAGCACATACGCCTGGTCATCGAGCAGGCGCTCGCCGCAGAGCGCCCGGCCCAGATGCCAATCCGAGGTGTGGAGGATTCGCATTAATACCTCTTTTTTTGTCGAACTTAAAGGTGATGTACCTAATATACGCAGCCCGGTGGCTCATGGGATGAGCCTGTGGCCAAGTTCCTGGTCTGTAATGGGAAAGGGTGCTGCTGAGGATGCTTACCACGTTCTGGCGGAGATCCGGAGGGCCGAGAACCTCCACCTCCGATCCGTAGCGCAGGATGTCCATCGCCAGTTCCCGCTCCTCCGCACAAGGGACTTTCAGAGTGCAGGAGCCATCGGCCTCGAATCGCCCTGCCTGTTGCGAGTGCCATCTCTCACCGGAAACCCAGCGCGCCATCACCGCGGAGAAACGCAGTTCCGCGGTACGCACCTCCGCCCCCGCTAAGATCCCGTAACCACTGCCGAGTTCGAGTTGTGCGTCGGGGATCTCGACCGCCGCCATGTCCACCATTTCCGCGTCGCGGATGTGCGCGGCGGCAATTCGCTCGCGCAGAGCCGCGCTCATCAGCCGTTCTCTCGGCGGCCGCTGGGGCTACCGTCAACAGCACAAACCGTCGCCGCCGCCCGAGGTTTGGACGAGCAGTTTGATGACGCCGTCGTTCGTGTCAGACAGTTGGGAGATTCGTAAGCGTCCTGTGTTGGCCGTCTGGACGCGGAGGGCGTAGCGATCCACCCTGGATTGGGAACGCGGTGTGTTCCGCGGAGAGGGTGATGAACGCATCAGCACGGGTATCCGTACCTCCGGCAGCGGAAGACGCGGTCGGGACAATTTTGGTAAGCTCCACGCAACCCGCCCTGGTGCAGCACCGACTGGATTACGGAGCGCAAGCCCGGCTTTTCCGGCCAGTTGCCAGGCGCGGCTGGTGGGGTCAGATTCTCCTACCCACCCCCCCAGATATTGGCAGAGAATAGGAGTTCCGGTGCTTCAACGCACAAAAGCGAAAGCTAATGAACCCAACGCCGCCCATTCAGTACCCGCGACCCGGCATGCTGGCCACCATCCGCAACCGGCGGGGGCTCATCGCGGCCGTTGAGCCGTTCGACTCCCAGGAGGGACGACTTCATCTCGTTCGAGTCGAGTATACGGACAGCGATGGCGTGGCGGAGGACACCGTGCTGTGGGAACGGGAGCATGGGCGGGATTTGCTGGAGCCGAACGCTCTCCCACAGGTTCAATCCGAAGCGTCGATGGAGCCGCGGGAGTTCGATGCTCTTGTCCGGGCGGCTCGGTGGGCGGCGCTAACGCCGTTCCTGCATCCGGACGGGTCGGGCCGGGCTCCAGACGCGCCCATCTCCGCGCCGTTCTTTGGCGCAGTGCAAGTGGATGACTTTCAGCTAGTTCCGTTGCTGAAGGCCCTTGAGATGCCACGCGTGTCGCTGCTGCTCGCGGACGATGTGGGATTGGGGAAGACAATCGAAGCCGGCCTCATTCTTACGGAGCTTCTGATCCGCCGCCGCGTGCGGCGGGTCCTGATTCTCACGCCGGCCTCGCTCACACAGCAGTGGCAGCGCGAGATGAAGACGAAGTTCGCCCTCAACTTCGATCTGATCGACCGCACCGAAACGCATGCGGTTCAACGGCGGCTTGGCCTGGACGCCAACCCCTGGCGCACATTCCCACGCATCATCGCGTCCTACTACTACCTGCGCCAGCCGGACATCTTGCAGCAGTTTCTCGCGACCTGTCGCGTGGCGGATTCGGCTACCGGTGGCCCACGTGCTCAATTGCCGTGGGATCTT
>PMKM01000144.1 GCA_003157745.1 Bryobacterales bacterium
CACCAACGACCAGGCGATCGACCCTTACATCGCGGTGCGGCCGGACGTGATCGAGGCGCTGGCGGTGCAGGTGCGCTCGGGGTACCTGGACGTGCGGGCCAATGCGGCGCGCGCGCTGGGAGTGCTGCGCGGGAAGGCGGCGGTGGGGGATCTGGTGGCCGCTTTGCGGTCGAAGGATTCCGGCTTGATATACGAATCGCTGGTGGCGATCGAGAAAATTGGCGACCCATCGACGGGGCCGGCGGCGGAATTTCTACTGCACGATTTCGACCCGAAAGTACAGAACGCGGCGATCGAACTGGTGGGACTGCTGCGCGACAATGGGGCGGCGGCGGCGCTAGCGGACCTCATCGACCACGCGGACAACGCGAAAGTGAAGCGGGCCGCGCTCACTTCGCTCGCCATGCTGCCGAACGCCGCCTATCGCGGGATCTTCCGGCAAAACCTGCGCGAACGGGACGAGAAACTGCGCGGGGCGGCGGCGGAAGGATTGGGACGGCTGAGGAACACGCGCGACCTGCCCGAGTTGCAGCAGGCGTGGAGGGACGAAGGAAGGCCGGCGCCGCGGCTCTCGCTGGCTTTTGCGCAGGTGATGCTGGGAACGCCCGAACTGAGCCAGTTCAGCCCGCTGCAGTTCCTCGTCAACAACCTGAACGTGTCGGCTTATAGTGGGGCGGCGCTGCCGTTGCTGGTGGAGTTGGCACGGGACAGGCAGGTGCGCACGGCGCTGTACGCGGCGCTGGCGACGGCGACCAAGGACGAAAAGATCGGCCTGGCGCGCGTGCTCGGCGCAAGCGGCGACAAGGAAAGCATGGAGCGATTGCAGAAGCTGATGGAGGATCCGGACCCGGCGGTAGGGCAAGCGGCGGTTGCCGCCACACGCACCATCCAGGCCCGGATGTAAGACCGGGAACTCGATCCGGCCGGCTTACTTCGCCTTCTTCTGCTTCTGCTGGCCGACGCGGATCTTGAAGTGGAGCTGTTTGGCTTCCTGGAACGCCTTNNTGCTCGTTGCAGGTGGGACAGAACGGCCGGAACCGTTTCACATTCGGGATTGCCATAAACAACAGTGTAGCAAATGAGACGGTTGCAGGGCGCTCTAGTTCGAGATCGGGCTAGGCGGCTGGCTCTCGGGTCTGACGGAGTGTGACTTTGCGGGAATTGTGAGGAATCGCTCAATTCCGAAATATTGTTCTTCCCTATTTATTCGCCTTCTGATATAGTGTGGCGCATGAGCCCAAAAGTGCAACCTTACGACTTTGCAAATCAGTTACTCGCGAGCAAGGACTTCTTCGACCGGTCGACCAGGGTCCTTGCTGAGGCCGACTCCGGATACCGTCCGCAGAAGGACATGATGACCGTGGCGCAGCAGGTGGCGCACACGGCGCAAACGCTCGATTGGTTCATCGAAGGGGCGTCCCGGCCGGAGGGATTCGACCTCGATTTCGCGAGTCACGTGGCCGCGTTGGAACAAGTGACTTCGCTGGCCGCCGCGCGCGAGTCACTCGACGCCGCATATGCCAGGGCGATCCACTTCCTCCGCTCGCAGAGCCCGGAAGACCTCGCGAAACCGCTGCCTGCCGGTCCGGTGATGGGCGGCCAACCGATCACCGAGATAGTGTGGTCGATGGTCGAACATACCGCCCATCATCGCGGCGCGCTGACCGTTTACTCGCGGCAGTTGGGGAAAGTGCCGCCGATGCCTTACGGGGGATAAGCTTAGGGAGGCGTTTGCGCCGTCTCGAAGTCTGGCCGCCACGGCTCGGGTGTCGCAAAAAACCTCTACGCCATAACTGACTGGCACTGCTATAATCTCACCGGCCCGGTGTCAAGCCGGAGTAACTGCGCGGAGGTAAGAGCGTGCCTAGGACGATCTACCAGAATCCGAAGATCGAAATCGACGAAGAGACGTTCACTCATGGCACCATCCAACGAGTTAGGGTGGTGAGGCTGAGGGGAACGCTGGTGTGGATGACGACCACGGTACAGCGGGACACGTCGGTTCCATCCTATACCATGTGTCACCAGGGGAGGATTTCGCAGGACCTGCGCATTCCGGACACTGACGGCGGCCACATCATGGCGCTCAGTCTTGGCGGTGTGGACATTCGAGAGAACATCGTGCCGATGTACTCCGGCTTCAACCGGCACGGCGCCTGGCGCGAAAAGGAAAGGGAGATTCTTGCCTATTTGTCCGACCATTCGGGAGACTTCCGGATGTGTGTGGAGGTTCAATACCAGAATGCGAGCGGGGGCGGCGATCCGCGGATTCCGGGGGCATTCCGGGTATGGGTCGAAGACTTCTTCGGGAAAGCTAAGATCAAGCCTCAAATCCTGACTATGATGAAGGACCAGGCTGTGCAGATGGTCCTCAATACTGGCAGCGTGCACCTAGTTACCCAGGCGCAACTCGTCATCGACGGAGGCTGGACGCTGGAGCAGGAACTGGTGATAGGACAAAGCAACCCGAGGCTGCCTGGATTGGGCGTGGCGAGACCGTATGCGGTGCTCGATTACCTCGACTTCCACCAGATGATCACCACGACAGCCTTCGGAAACGGGCGCTCGTTCACTCCGCAACAGCGCGAGAACATTCTCCTCGTGAACCGTATGCGGCACAACGGGTGGCTGGTTTCCGACGACACGAGCGAGAACAGCAAGCCGCTGGCCCTGTATGGCGACGCGGGAGCGGAGATCGATCACATCGTTCCCGAAGCGCAGAGCGGGTGCAATGCATACAGCAACGCACGCGTGGTCAGTTCGCTGCTGAACAAGGCCAAAGGGACGAAGCATCTCTGAGCATTGGGCCCGCCGGAGCCGTTCCAAGCGCGTCCGGCCGCCGATAAGAGATCCTCAGGGCTTGACAGTCACCGACTTACCGGCGTAGGCGATTTCACGATCCGACTTAGCGGTGGCGCCGATGCCGGTGCCATGAGTCTCGGCGACGAAGACTACTTTGAACTGGCGGCTACTCCTCATGCCGGGGAAAGTGCCCTGGCGGTCGCCGATGGTGAGAGTCTGGGCGGCCTCGTCCCACTCGATCGGAATCGTCGAGTAAGCGCCCTTCTCGTAGTTATAAGTGTCGTTTTCGTCTTCGTATAAGTTGAAACTGGCGTCGGCGCCACGGTAGATACGCAGCTCGATGGGGTCGGCCGGCTTCTCGGTCGAATACTCCATGTCGGGGCCCATCGGGAGGATGGAACCGGCGCGCACGTAGAGCGGGATGCGGTCGAGAGTCACCGGCGCATCGATGGCGCGGCCGCCGTCGAGGACCTTGCCGGCCCAGAAGTCGTACCATTGCGCTTTGGGCAAATAGAGATGGCGTGTGGTGGCGTCCGGCTCGGTGACAGGGCTGACCAGGATGGACGGGCCGAATAGGAACTGATCGCCAATGTTCTGTGCGCGCACGTCGGTGCGGAAATCCATCACCAGCGGACGCATCGGGGTGTACGCTTCGCTAGTAGTCTTCCACGCGAGCGAATAGATGTACGGCATCAGTTCATAGCGCAGAGTGTCATAAGAAGTGAGAATCTTCTGCGCTTCCGGCCCATAGCTCCATAGCTCGTTCTGGTCGGTGGTGCGTGTGCCATGAACGCGCAGAATGGGGCAGAAGGTGCCGAACTGGAACCAGCGGACGAATAACTCGCGGTAGGCCGGATCGTTTGGATTGGCGCTGGTGAAACCGCCAATGTCAGTGGTCCAATAAGGCAAACCGGAGAGAGAGTAATTCAAGCCGGCGGGGATCTGGCGGCGCAGCGTCTCCCAATCCGAATTGACGTCGCCCGACCAGACGGCGACGGAATTGCGTTGTGAACCGGCAAACGCGGAGCGGGAGAGAATGAAGACGCGCTTCTGGTCCGAGGCGGCACGCTGGCCTTCATAGACGGCCTTAGTGGTCAGCAACGGGAAGATGTTCGCGTAGCGTGCGCCATTGCCGGCGAAGACACGATTGGTCACCATCACGCTGTCTTCGCGGTTCTCGGTTTCGGGCTCCGTGGTATCCTGCCACCACGCGTCGGCACCGATCTTGAATAGCGACTTATCGATCAGTCCCCAATAGTATTTTCGCGCCTCGGGATTGGTGGCGTCGTAGAGCGCGGAGCCGGCGGGATGAAAATCGCCCGTCCTGGTGCGGTCGATGAAGAGGCCTTTCTTGTCCATGTCGGCATACACACTGGAGCCCGGATAGAAGTAAGGCCACACCGAGAACATCAGGTGGAAATGATTAGCGTGTAAGTCGTCGAGCATTCCCTTCGGGTCGGGATACTTGTCGCTGAACTCAAACGATCCCATGGTAGTCCACCAGAACCAATCCTGCACGATGTTATCGACCGGGATGTGCATCTCACGGTACTTATGCGCGACGGCGAGGATCTCCTGCTGAGTCTTATACTTGTTCTTACACTGCCAGAAGCCGTAGGCCCAACGGCCGAACAGCGGAGCCTGTCCGGTAAGTTCGCGATAATCGGCGACGATCTTATCGAACTCCGGTCCATAGAAGAAGTAATAGTCGATTGTATCGGCCACTTCCGAGGTGATGTACAGCGAGTGCACGAAGCGGTTATTGAAGCGGCTGCGCGAGGCATTGTTCCAGAAGATGCCGTAGCCGTTGCTCGAGAGCAGCATGGGGATGGAAATATTGGTGTTGTCCTGCGCCATGTCGACCGATTCGCCGTGATAGTTCCAAACGCCGGCCTGGTGCTGGCCGAGGCCGTAAAACGCCTCCTTGGACGTCCACAGGCCGATGTGGGATTCGGCGCGATAGGTCTTCTCGCCATTCACGGTGACCGGAGTGAGCGTGTTGGGACCAATGCTCGAGAGCGGATGGCCGGAAGAGTCGGCGTAGGCGAGCGAGCTATCGGCGCGGTTGACGGTCACGCGCATGCGATCGGTCGAAATCGAAATGGCCTTAGGCGTTTCCGTGACGAGGAAGGGCACGGCGGGCCAGGAGGTTTTGACAATGACGTCGCTCGGGCGGCTGGGAAAATCGGCGGTGGGCGAGAGGGTTATGTGAAAGATGGAATCCGTCGAAATGCCGACGCGCAGAGTGCCGGTTCCGAGGGTGAAGACGACAGCGTCGGCCTGCTTCTCAAAGCCTGTCACCGGGTTCAGTGGAAGCCACTGCGCGCAGGCGGGCAGGGCAAAGAGCAGGATGGAGGCTAACCCGAGGAGCGGTACAACTCCACGACTACTGGCGAGGCGCAGCTTAGCGCCGGCGAAAACGTTCGGCATTCCCGGATTATAGCGCCGGTTGTCATCTTCGGTTGATGTGCATGGGTTATCATCGTGAGGAACAAGTTCCGAGGAGCGATCGTCATGGAGATCACTTTTGTCCGGTTGCGCCGGTGGGGGAGCGTGGGGCGGGCCCTCACTGGTGCGTGCGGTGGTGAAGGAATGAGCCGCGGAACCATGGTGCCGCACCTTGTGTGCGCGCTCGTTGCCGCCCTCTCATTGGCCGCGTTGCCGGCCGTGGGCGGAGACCTGGACGGTTGGAGCCGCGTGCAGCGGCTCCAAGCCGGACGCATGATCGCGATCGATCTGTCCGATCAGAGGCGGAGGGAATGCCGGTTTGTTAGTGCATCGGAGGTGGAACTGACCTGCGAGGCCTCGGCAAGGATCACGGTCGGCAAGGATAGCGTGGTAGCGGTTTCCCAGGCGCCGCGCGTCAGCCGTGCGATGCGGACGCTTCTCGGCGCGGCGATCGGGTTGGGTGCCGGTGCGATTGTCAACGCCACGCTGGGCCGCTATTTCTCCAATGAAGGGCACGACATCACGGCCGTGACGCTAGGTAGTGGAGCTGGGGCGGGCGCGGTGATCGGAGCCGTTTCAGGCGGCGGGTACAAGACGATCTACAGGCGTCCCTGAAGTTTCGATCGGGCAGTGGCGAGGCCTTGGTTGGTATTACGGCAGCCGTGCCAGCAGCAGCTTGGCGACCAGGGCGGTGCGGTCGGCGATGCGATTGACGAGGATGCTCTCGCTCGCGGCATGGGCGCCTTCACCAACCGGGCCGAGGCCGTCGAGCGTGGGGACGCCGAGAGCCGCGGTGAAATTGCCATCGGAGCCGCCGCCGGTGGAGGACTCTTCCAACTCGATTCCGAGTTCGAGAGCGAGTTTGCGCGCGGTGTGAAAGAGACGCTTCACGCCGGCGGTGCGTTCAAGCGGCGGACGATTCAAGCCGCCGGTGACGGAGATGGCGCAGCGCGGGTCGAAGGGCTTGAGGGCGCGGAACTTTCGTTCGAGCGCGGCGGCATCGCGCAAGCGGGCCACCCGGATATCCACTTCGGCGTGAGCCTCGGCGGCGATTACGTTGGAGCGCGTGCCGCCGGCGACGACGCCGGGATTGACGGTGATGCCGCGCGCGAGGTTGGTGAACTTCGCGATGGCGTCGATCTGGCGGGCCAGTTCGAGCACCGCGCTGGCGCCGGCCCCGAAATCGACGCCGGCGTGGGCAGCCTTGCCGCGCACGGCGACGGTGAACGCGCCGACGCCTTTGCGGGCGGTTTTCAGTTTGCCCGCGAGGCCGCTGCCGGGTTCGAGCACCAACACGGCACGGCTCTGCCGCGCGTTGGCTTCGGTAAGGGCGCGCGAACTGGGGCTGCCGACTTCTTCATCGGAATTGAGTTGGAGGAGCACGCGCGCGGGCACCGGCAAATCGAGTTCGCGCAGCGCACGGGCGGTGAAGATGAAGAACGCGATGCCAGCTTTCATGTCGAGCACGCCCGGCCCAAAGAGGCGGCCGCGACGATTGCGGAACGGCATGCTGCGCAGCGTGCCCATCGGCCAGACGGTGTCCGAATGGCCGAGAGCGAGGATCTGGCCGCTCTTCTTGCGGCCGGGCAGTTTCATTTCGGCCAGCACGTGGCGGCCGAAGCGCCCTCCGGGAATGGTCTTTACGCGCGCCACCGGCGCCAGCGTATCGCAGACGAGATCGACGAAGCGATCGACGGCGGCGCGATCGTCACTGGGCGATTCGCAGGCGACGAATTGCCCGATCATTTCGAGCATCGCGGGCTGGTAAGTTTTGACTTCTCTGAGAATGGAATCCACGGCTGTTATAATACTCACTCCATGGCCATTTTGGATATCAACGAAATTCGCGACATACTGCCGCACCGGTACCCGTTTCTGCTGGTGGACCGGATTATCGAACTGGACGCCGAGCGCGTGGTGGGCATTAAGAACGTCACCCACAACGAACCGTTCTTTACCGGACATTTTCCGGACTTCCCGGTGATGCCGGGCGTGCTGATTATCGAAGCGATGGCGCAGACGGCCGGCGTGCTGGTGCTGAAAGCGATCCCCGACCGGCATCGCAAGCTGGTGCTGCTGGTGGCGGTCGAGAACGCGCGATTCCGCAAACCAGTAGTGCCGGGCGATGTGCTGCGGATGGAGATGAAGGTGCTGAAGCGCAAGGCAACCGTCGCGAAGATGGCGGGCGTGGCTACCGTCGATGGCGCAGTGGTGGCCGAGGTGGAAGTGATGTGCAAGCTGGCGGACAAGGACGATAGTGGCCCCGCCCAGGCGTAGCCGATGCCGATTCATCCGACCGCGATCGTGGATGCGCGGGCGCGCGTGGCGGAGAGCGCCGAGATCGGCCCGTACTGCGTGGTTGGGCCGGAGGTCGAGATCGGCGCGCGCACGCGGCTGATGGCCAACCTGTATCTGGAGGGCCCGACGTGGATCGGCGAGGACAACGTCTTCTATCCGTACAGCACGGTGGGCGTGGCGCCGCAGGACCTGAAGTACAAGGGCGAGCGCGCGGAGACGCGCATTGGCGACCGCAACCGCGTGCGCGAGTTCGTCAGCATTCATCGCGGGACGGAGGGCGGCGGGCTGGTCACTTCGATCGGCAACGATAATCTGCTGATGGTGCAGGCGCACGTCGCGCACGATGTGCGCATAGGCGACCACGTGATCCTTGGCAACAGCGTGGGCGTGGCCGGGCACGTGGTGATCGAAGATTGGGTGGATGTGAGCCCGTGCAGCGGCATCCACCAATTCTGCCGCATAGGACGGCACGCGTTCGTGGGGCCATACAGCGTGATCAAGCAGGACGTGATGCCGTATTCGCTGACCAGCCACAAGCCGGAAGCGGCGGTGTTCGGCGCCAACGCGATCGGCCTGGAGCGGCGAGGTTTCGATAAAGCCGCCATCGAGGCGCTGCAGACGGCGTTTCGATTGCTGACGCGCGCGGGACTGAACACGTCGCAAGCAGTCGAACGGATTCGCGCGGAGGTTGCGTCGCTGCCGGAGATCGAGGAGTTGATCGGGTTCATTCAGGCGTCGGAGCGGGGAGTGATTAAGTAAGATCATCAGCCGGATGCGTTACGGACTAATTGCCGGGAATGGGCGGTTTCCGCTGCTGGCGCTGGAGAGCGCGCAGCGGTTGGGGCTGGATGTGACGGTGATCGCGATTGAAGAAGAGGCGTCGCAGGAAGTCGCCTCACTCGCGGCGCGGTGCCATTGGATCTCGCTCGGTCAATTGAGCAAGTTGATCGAGATACTCAAGAGCGAAGACATCACGGAAGTGGTGATGTGCGGACAGGTGAAGCACGCCAAGATCTTTTCGTCGATCGTGCCGGATTGGCGGCTGGTGAAACTGCTGGCATCGCTTCCGTCGCGCAATACGGATGGGCTGATTGGCGGCGTCGTGAAGGTGCTCGAAGGCGAGGGGATTCACCTTCGCGATTCAACGTTCTTACTGAAGCCGCTGCTGGCGGCGGTGGGCGCGATGACACGGCGCAAACCGAATAAAGAAGAGATGGCGGACGTGGAATACGGGTGCCGCGTGGCCAACGCGCTGGCGGGTTTCGACGTGGGGCAGGCGGTAGCGATTTCCGGGCGCGCCTGCGTCGCGCTCGAAGCGATGGAAGGAACAGACGCCATGCTGCGGCGCGCGGCGGGGCTGGTGAACGGGCGGCGGCTGGCGCTGGTGAAAGTGGCGCGGCGACGCGAACATATGCTGTTCGACGTGCCCGCGGTGGGGCGGGCGACGATACCGGTGATGCGCGAATGCGGCGCGACGGTGCTGGCGGTTGAGGCGGGGCGGACGCTGATGCTCGACCGGGCGGAGATGATCGAAGCGGCGAACGAAGCCGATATTGCCATCGTGGGCATGGAAGCGTGACGCTTGCGCACACCTGCGCACTTGGTATAATCCGGCCTGGGAGCATGTTAGTAACTGATTTTGGCGGTTATTAGTTGTGGGGAAGACATGCGCCCGCAAGCGGACGTTGGCAGGTTGAGACCTGCCTCACCAAGTACGGGGTTGGCAGGTCAAGACCTGCCCCACATTTGGAGGCGAGCTTTAGTCTGCCAAGCAAGTGGTTTTACTGCAAACAAGAACGGAGGCACTTATGCGAACTATGTCGCGGTTCACGATGATCGCCGCAGCCCTACTGTTGGGCGCGGCTACGTACGGCCAGGGGTTACCGCAGGGCGTACAGAAAGTGACGTCGGTCGAAGGTATCACCGAATACTCCTATCCGAACGGCCTGCACGTGCTGCTGTTTCCGGACGGCTCGAAGCCCAAGGTGACGGTGAATATCACTTACCTGGTGGGCTCGCGCCAGGAAGGTTACGGCGAAACCGGCATGGCGCACCTGCTGGAGCACCTGATGTTTCGCGAGACCGCGACACGCACCAACATCAAGAAGGAACTGACCGACCACGGCGCCAAGATGAACGGCGAGACGCGTTGGGACCGCACCAACTATTACGAGACCGTGAGCGCGACCGATGAAAACTTGCGCTGGGCACTTGAACTCGAAGCCGACCGCATGGTGAACACGCGCATCGAGAAGGAGATTCTCGACAAGGAAATGACAGTGGTGCGGAATGAGTTCGAGATGGGCGAGAACAGCCCCGTGAACATTCTGTTCGAGCGAGTGATCGAGACCGCGTACCTGTGGCATGCCTACGGGCACCTGCCGATCGGCAACCGCTCCGATATCGAAAACGTGCCGATCGCGCGGTTGGCGGCGTTCTACCAGAAGTACTACCAACCCGACGATGCGGTGCTGACGATTGCGGGCAAGTTCGACCAGACCACGATCCTGCAATGGGTGGCGGAGACGCTGGGCCGGGTTCCGCGGCCGGCGCGCACGCTGGAAGCGACATACACGGTCGAGCCGACGCAGGATGGCGAGCGCACGGTTACGTTGCGGCGGGTGGGGAGTATGCAGGCTGAAGGTGTGATGTACCACGTTCCGGCGGGCAGCCATCCGGATTCGGCGGCGCTCGAAGTGCTGACGGGAGTGTTGGGGGACACGCCCTCCGGCCGTTTGTACAAGGACCTTGTGGACAGCAAGAAGGCAGCCGCTACCGGCGTGGAGCATATCGAGATGCACGACCCGGGCGTGCTGGTCGCCTACGCCATGCTGAGCCAGGAGCAGTCGCTCGACGCGGCGCGCGCGATTCTCTTGAAGGACCTCGAGGGCGTGGCCGATGCCCCTCCCACGAAAGAGGAAGTCGAGCGGGTGAAGACGAAGCTGCTGAAGGATTTCGACCTGGCCATGACCGACACGCAGTCGATCGCGCTGGCGCTGAGCGAAGTGATTTCGCAGGGCGACTGGCGCCTGATGTTTCTGGAGCGCGACGAGATCAGGAAGGTGACGCCGGAAGACGTGCTGCGCGTGGCCAAGACGTATCTGAAGAGTTCCAACCGGACGTTTGGCGAGTTTATTCCCGACAAGGCGCCGGATCGCGCGGAGATTCCGGCGGCGCCCGACCTGGTGGCGGCGTTCAAGGACTTTAAGGGCGGCGAGCAGATTTCGCAGGGCGAGGCGTTCAATCCGGCGCCCGGGAACATCGAGGCGCGGACGAAGCGAATCAAGTTGCCGAACGGAATGACGCTTCTGCTGCTGCCCAAGCAGACGCGCGGCGGAACGGTTCACGCGCGTCTGGGCATCCGGTTTGGCGACGAGAAATCGCTGATGGGAAGAGAAATGGCCGCGGAGATGACGGGCAGCCTCCTGATGCGGGGCACCAAGAATAGGTCGCGGCAACAGATCGAGGATGAGATCGACCGGTTGAAAGCGCAACTGAACGTAAGCGGCGGCGTGACCGGCGCCGAGGCCAACATCGAGACGGTGGCGGCGAACCTGCCCGGCGCGTTGCGGCTGGCGGCCGAGATTCTGCGCCAGCCGTCATTTCCCGAGGCGGAATTCGAGCCGGCGCGGCAAACTCGCGTGACAGGCCTCGAAGCCGCCAAGACCGAGCCGCAGGCGTTGGGGCCGCTCGAATTGCAGCGCCATTTGAAGCCGTACCCGCGCGGCGACGTGCGCTATGTGAACAACTTCGACGAGCAGATTGAAGATCTGAAAAAGGTCACGATCGAGGATGCCAGGAAGTTCTACAGCGAGTTTTACGGAGGCGATCACGCGGAGTTGGTTGTGGTCGGGCAGTTCGACGCGGCGGCGACGGAGAAGCTGGCGGGCGAACTGTTCGGCGATTGGAAGAGCCCTAGCCATTTCGAGCGCGTGGCGGAACCGTTTCAAAAGGTCGGCGCGATCGATCGCAAGATCGAAACGCCCGATAAGGAAAGCGCTGTACTCAGCGCCGGCATGAACACGGCGCTCCGGATGGACGATGCGGATTACGCGGCGACGATGATGGCGAACCGGCTCTTTGGCGGGATGTTCTCCTCGCGCCTGGTGCGGCGCATTCGCGATACGGACGGCCTGAGTTATGGCGTTGGCTCGCGTATTACCGTGGACGCCAAGGACGACGGCGCGTGGGTGTTCGTGTATGCCATTTGCGCGCCCAAAAACGCTCCCAAAGTGGAAGCGGACTTCCGCGAGGAACTGGCGCGCGCGATCAAAGATGGATTTACGGAAAAGGAACTGACGGCGGAGCGGAAAGCGTGGAAGGACGAACTGACGGTGGATCGGAGCGACGATGGGAGGCTGGCGGGTCTGCTGCTGAGCCGCGAACGGTTCGGCCGCAGCATCGAGTTCGACGCGGCGCTCGAAGCTAAGATCGACCAACTTACGGTGGACGAAGTGAACGCCGCGTTCCGCAAGCATGTGGTGCCAGACGCGTTCAGTTACGTGAAGGCCGGCGATTTCAAGAAAGCCGGCGTGCTGCAGTAGAGGATAGCCACGGATGAACACATAGGAACGATGGTTTTCTATCCGTGTTCATCCGTGGCTCAAGAACGAACTTACTATGTCGAAAATCAGACTGGCGGTAGTGGGAGCGGGGCAGTTCGGGCGGAACCACTGCCGCGTGGCGAAGGAAGCGGAACGCGCCGAACTGGCCGCAATCGTGGATACCGACCGGGCGCGCGCGGAGGAAGCCACGGCGGTCAACGGCGGCGTGGCGCTTACCGATGTGCGGGAGTTGGCGGGGAAGGTGGATGCCGCCATCGTCGCCGTGCCGACCAGCGCGCATGAGGCGGTGGCCTGCGCGCTGCTCGAAGCCGGCATCGACGTGCTGGTGGAGAAACCGATTGCGGTGGATACGGCCGCCGCCGACCGCATGATCGATTGCGCCACCCGCCACGGGCGCATGTTGCAAGTGGGACACCTGGAGCGTTTCAATCCGGCGGTGACGGAACTGGAGCGGCGCGCCACACTGCCGTTGTTTTTCGAGATCCACCGTTTGAACCTGTTCAGCCCGCGCAGCCTNNATGATCCACGACGTGGACATCGTGCTGGCGCTGACGGGGGCCGAGCCGGCGGAGATTCGCGCCGCCGGTATTCGCATTCTCTCGCGAAAAGTAGATATCGCGAACGTGCGGCTGCAATTCGCGAACGGCTGCGTGGCCAATCTGACGGCCAGCCGCGTATCGACCGAGCGGGTGCGCAAGCTGCGGCTGTTCCAGCCGGGACAGTACCTGTCGCTCGACTACGCGCGGCAGGACCTCACGGCGTTTTCGGTGGACGCGGCGCGGCAGATTGGCTTCGAGCAAGTGCCGGTCGAGAAGTGCGAGCCGCTGAAATTGGAACTCGAAGCCTTTCTGGACGCGGTGGAAAAACGCACGGTGACGAAATGTTCCGGGCCCGCGGCGCGTCAAACACTGAGTGTGGCGCTGGCGATTGTTGATAAAATCGAAGAGCACTCGCAAGTGGTCGCGCACACCCTGACCGCGGGATGGAAACCGTAGCAAATCAGCCGATTGACGTCGAACTTCGCCTGCTGACCGATTGGAGCGATCCCGGCGCGGGCGCGCGCCGGCGCAAAGCCGCGCTGGCGACGATCGCGCTTCACGCGATAGTTGTGGTGGCTTTGTTGACGCTGCCGAATAGCATCATGCAAGGGCCGCGACAGGCGCTGGAGCGCACCGTGATGCCGCTCATCGAGCCGCCCACCGAGCTGACGCAGAAAGATCCCAACAGGAGTAAAGTGACGGCGGATTTCGAGGTGCGCTCGTCGGTGGAGCGGCCGCGCGTGGAGACGCCGCAGGCGCCGCCGGCAGCGCCGCGGGAAGAGCCTCGCCCGATGATTGCGCCGGCTGCGCCCGCCGCCAAGCCCGCCGCACCGCCGCCGCTGCCGGAGGCTCCCAGGATCGACACGAGCAAAGCGCCGCCCAAACTCGAACTGCCGCAAATTGCCCAGGCGCAGCCGAAGATTCAGGTGGCGGAGCAGCCCAAGCTGACGCTCGAAGATGTGGGCCGCGCCGCGCCGCCGGGGCAGGTTACCGGGCGCGTGCCGATGCCGCGCAGCTCGATTTCGGAGGCGATCCAGGATGCGGCCCGCGGCGGCGGCTTCGGCGGACGCATGGCCGTGGGCGATCCGGGCGCGTCGGATCCGCTTGTCTATGGCGGCGGCATTCGCCAGCCGGCGGCTCCTGGCGTGCCCGGCGCGAATGTCGAGTTGAAGAGCGACCCGATGGGAGTGGATTTTCGCGCCTACCTGGCGCAGGTGCTGGCCGCCGTGCGCCGGAACTGGACGGCGGTAATGCCGGAGAGCGTGCGGCTGGGGCTGCGCGGGCACGTCTCGATTCAGTTTGCTATTGGAAGAAATGGCGACGTGCTCAAACTGGTGTACGCCGCGCAATCCGGTTCGCGCCCGCTCGATGAGGCCGCCGTGGCGGGCATCAGCGCCTCCAATCCGTTTCCACCGCTGCCGACCGAGTTCAAAGGCGAGCGGATTGTCGTCCAACTCAATTTTGCCTACAACATGCCACGCCGATGAAGAACAAATTCGCCGCCGCCATGGTCACTTACGCCGCGCTCGCCGTTCTGGCCGGTTTCACTCTCGATGGCAGCCTGTTGCGCAACGCGGTCTGGGTCCTGATGGCTGGGCTCGCGATCAAGACGTACATCGCGTATCGGGCGGGATGGTAAGAGGGCGGGGTAAACCAGCGGATCGTGCCCGCCGCCACCACGCCGCGGCGGCGTCCCAGCAGGCCACGACAAGATACCCTGCGAGTAGTAGCGAAAGCCAGAGAATCGGCGTCCGGTAGCGCGAATCCATGTTGTCGAGGTAGTACACCAGTGGGTAAACGGCAAATACGACGGTCGCGAAGACGGCGAGAGACCTGCGGCGCGCAGCCAGAAGGGCCAGGCCGAACAGGCTCGCGACCGTGATCGAGGAAACGGCCCGAGCGTGCCAGACGCCGCTGTCCGGGCCTGGAAACCAGTAGAACCGTATCCGCGCTAACGTCAGTGCAATAAAGCGGCCGCGGTGGGAACGGATCCAATCGAGGGCGATGTGAAGGCGCGACTGGTTGTATCGGAACTCGCCGAGGTCTCGAATGGCGGCCCTTTCCGGTGCGGCCTCCGCCCCCCCGGGGTGCAAGTAAGAAAGGCCGTAAGGCATGTTGCCGTAAACGGTGGGTCGGGCCATGTCGTTATTCGAGTCGTAAAGTTCGAGCCCCAAGTTGTCACGGACGAAGAACAAGGAGTGAAACACGCAGTAGTTTCGCACGGTCCAGGGCAACAGTGTAATCAGAGCCCCGGCCGCGGCGAGAAGGCACACCCGGGCGCGAGCGCGCCGCACGGCTTTTCGAAGCAAGAAGAGCAGCCACGGCACGATCAATACAATCGAAACCGGATTGAGCAGCATCAGCAAGCCCACGGCGATTCCCGTGAGAACCAAACCAAGCGTGCCGCCGTGGCGGACCTGGCGGTCCGAATACAGGCAGAACAAGATCAGGCCCGAGGCGCAGTATATGCCTTCCCAGGCCGGCTGGTAACCGCACATCACGGGCGAAACGACCAGCAGAGCCGCAAAGATGCCGGGACGGCGATCGGCGAAGAGGAGTTTCGATGCGCCCGGGAGAAGCACGGTCTGCATCGCGTGCACCGAAGCGGCGCATATCGAAGCGACGGCCACGAACATAGCAGAATCGCCGAAAAGCCAGTCCAGCAGGCCGAGGAAAGCTGGGAATAGCGGAGGCGAATGGGCCGAAGGGCCGCTTGGGAAGCCGAACGGATTGGCGAATTCGCCGTGGTGAGCCAGGTTGCGGGCTAACGCCAGCGATTCAATGCCGGTGCCAAATGGCTCGTTGTGAAACTGTGTGGCCGTGGCGAGCAGCGTTGCCAGAAACAGCATCACCAAGAGCAACCGGCTGTCCACCCAGGACCGCTGTTCACTCTTCGGTTCTGCGTTTTCGCCCAGGCTCGTCATTCGCTCTCATCACGCAACCCTCAGAATACTACGGTGTGCTTCCCGGCAGACAATCTTACCGGCGCCCGGCCCATCTTCCGGACAACGGCGCCGGGGGATCGGCGATCGATTGCACGCGAACCAGGAGCACCGAATCGCGATCCTTCATCGAGGCGAGCGGCATGAAACCGTGATCGAGAATGAACTCGGCATCGCGGTCGGTGAGGAGCACTTCGGCGCAGGGCTTGGCAACGGGGGCGCCGTCTTCGCGATAGATGTGCTGCGGCAGGCTGCCGATTTCGCGATGGCGGGCGGGGTCCATTTCCCAGCCCTCGGCGCGAAAGGCGAGGCCGAAGACGCAGGCGCAAAAGAAGGCCGGGTTGCCCCAAAGATAATCGGCGTGGAGGTTCTCCGGCATCTCTTCGAACTCGAAGGCTTCGGTAGATGCAGTGTCCTTCCCGTAAGGGAGGCGCAGCAGGAAGCGCGGCAGGGCGAGGCCGATCCAGCGAGCCTCCGCGGTGCGGACCAGGGTCTCATACTCGGGACTTGGCGAATCGGAAGGCAGCGCGGCTTCGCCCAGGAACGGCGCACCAAACGACGCGGCAAGCTGGCCCAGCGCGCGCAGGCGGGCGGCATCTCCGGCGGACCGGGCGAACGCGTAATTGCCGACGAGGAGCGACCAAGGGGCAGCGGAACCGCCTAGGCATTTTGCCAGAGTGCCGGACGGGAAGGACGAATCCTGCCCAGGGAGTTCTTCGAGCGCGGCGTCGAAGATGTAGATCTTGAGATCGGCGTCCGGTTGCAGGCGGTCGATCAGCATGGCGACCGCGCGCCATACGGCTTCGAGCGATTGGAACCGCGGGTGGTGGAGGATGGCGCGCATCTGTTCGGCAACCGCGGCATCGACGCGCGCGGCCCATTCGTTTTGCCGGGGGTCCTGGCGCGGCGCCAGATGGGGCGCGACGACGCGCTTCAGGAACTCGGCCATCGCGCCCGGTTCCGCCGCCACCTGGGAAGCCGGCTCTTCGTCGGCCTGCGCCATCATGCTTTCGAGAAGACTGCGGCCGGAGGCCGGCGCGGCGGGCGCCGATGCAATGGGAGCCGCCGCCGGCACGGGCGCGGGCTGGTCGCGAAGACTGGCGAGCTTGCCGATGACTTCGTCGCGCCGATAGATGCGATCGGGATGAAAATCGTCGAGCGCGCGGAACTCGAGCGTACCGTGCGGCAGCTCGACGGCGGGCGCGAGCGAGGCGACGACTTCGTCGAGATTATCGCAGTCCACCGCGATGGGGCGCCGCTCGGCGATAGGCGCGCGAACGCGGGCGCCGCTGAAATCGCCGAGAATCAGAATGCGGAACGGCGTGCCGGATTCGGGCTCGCGCGGGATGGGCTGCTCTCTCTCGCCGACCTCGATGCCTACGGAAACTCGTGGGAATCGCTCTGACATAGGGCCTCGTTTCGTAGTAACTCCCGGTTAGCGCGCGACGTCGGACACGCAGGCGAGGCGCGAGAAATAGCCAACCTGAAACACCGCCGGCGCGCCGTTCATGTCGAGTTCGAAGTGGACCGTGAGCGGCTTGCCGTTGGGCAGCTTCATCGGGTCCTTGCCGGCGCGGATAATCCACTCAAGCGACTGACCGGTGCCGGCGGGCGTCCAGTGGTCGGCCTTGTTGAAGAAACGGAAAACGGACCACAGCCCGTCGTGCTCGTCGAACGTAATCTCGGGGCCGCCGAATTTCACCGATGCCTTCGCGCCGTGTGTTCCGCCGCCTTGCCAGTTGAATTGCTTCGCGGTAGCCGCGCCGCCGGAGTAAGTCAGGCTCTGCCCGTCGACTAACAGGCTGACGGTCTGAATCCCTTCGTTCGGTTCCGGCTTCAGCGTGTAAGAGAAGTGTGGGTCCTGCGCGCCGCCCGCGTAAATGGCGTCGGAGAACGCGGTAGCGGCGTTGAAAAAGTTGACGAACGCCGGGTTCACGCCGCCGCTAGGACCGACCGCGAATTGCGATCCCTGCTTGACCAGCAGCTTCTGCAGGTTCTGATCGTAGAACGCCCACAACGCGCCATCGGGCTTGCGCAGCAGGCCGTTGACTTCGGCCAGGGTGGCCTCCGCAGTGGCGTTCGCGTTAAAGGGATACTTCGACAGAACGGCGCGGAACTGCCCGCACAGCGACCTGCCTTTGCCGTTCAACTCGGCGGGCCCCAGCAGCCTCAGCATGCCTTCCACATACACGATGGGGTCTTCGAGCAGCTTCTGCACGCCGGCCTCGATGTGGCCGGCGGCATCGATGCGGAAGGCCTGCGCCATCTGGCGCGTGGTGACCTTGGCCTGCATGGCGTTCTGCAAAGTCGGCGCAGCGGCCGTGTCGGTGGGAGTTCCAGGCTGGCTGGCGAGCGGTTCGAGCGATGCCTGCAAGGTGACCAGCGCGTTCACATAATTCTGATTGGGCGGCAGGATGAAGCGGTCCGTGCTGCCGGGCGGGACCACGGTCTGCACCGGCTGAAAGACGGTCGCCACGTCGGGATCGTCCACCGCCGTGTGCAGCGAGGCCAGCGCGAAGAGTTCGAGCAAGGGCGACTGGTTGCCGGAGAGCTGGATCAACTTCTGCGAAGCGTCGGTGAGACTGGCGTAGCGAACCACCGAAGCCGATTTGATGTAAGTCCGCCAGTGCTGAATGAAATCGGCATTGTAGCGCGCGCGCAGGTCCTGCTCCAGGTGGGCGCGATCGATATTGGCGGAGGCCTGGTCGCCGAGCACCCATTGCTCGCCGCTGAAATAGCGGTCGGCGTGAAGGATGGCGTCCTTCATGAACGCCCAGCCGCCCTTCGAAAACGCACCGGGCACTTCGTGGGTCTCGAGCACGACCTGCGCCGAACCGGCGTACTGGCGGTTGAAATTGATTGGCGGATTCTTGCGGCCGGCTTCGGAGAGCATGAAGGCGTAGACGCGCTCGGTGCCGGCGAACTGAGTCAGGTAACGGCGCGCTCGTTCGATCGCGATCGCATCGTTCGACTCCGAGTACGGATTCTCCCGCTGGAGCACGTCGGAGTAGAAATCGAATTGCTTCTGCACCAACTGCTGGCGCTCGGGATCGATAACCCGGTCGCCCGCCCACCATTTCATCAGCACCGGAGACAGGAACTGGCTGCTGCTATGTTCGTGGTGGTTGGTCGTGATGAGATAGGCTTTCAGCGCGTCGTAAGTGGGTTGATAGTCGGGTCCCGGGGTGGGCGGCAAGCTGCCCAAGCCTTGTAAGATGGCATTTTGCGTTTGTCCGAAGAGTAACTGGCGGAAGCGGGCGAAGTAAATGCGCCAGGCTTCGGGATAGAGATCGTTGCCGACATAGAGGCCCATGCGAAAAAGGAACGGCGCGCCGTCCAGCCGGTACTGACGCAGGGTTTCGAGCGACTGGCGAAGCGCTTCCAGTTTGCGCAGGCTCTCGACGGGCGCGAGATTGGCGGTGGCGGATCCGGCGGCAGCGCTGCCTTCGGCCGCGGTGCGTACACGCGTCTCCAGGCCATGGTTCTTGATAAAGGAAACCGTGAAGAGGATCGAAAGCAACAGGCACAGCGCGGCAGCCGAGATGAACAGCACGCGGCGCGCGAAGCTGGTCCTGGTGCTGGAGCCGCTGGCGCCCAGGGCGGCGTGGTCGGAAAGCAAAACGTCGGTGAACCAGTGGCCGAGAAACAGCCATTGCGGCACTTTGCGCGTGGCGCCCACCTGCGGCGCTGGAGCGGGCGCGGCTGGCGCCTGTCCGCCGGCTTTGAAAATGCCGGTGGCGCCAGTGGCCCTGCCGTAGTTGCTCTGTTGCTGCGGCGCGGCGGCGGCCACCGGCGCGGCTTCGTTGATGACGATGGGCCGCACGCCGGTGAAATAGAAGCCGCGCAAAAGCGGCCCCACGCTCAACTGGCTGGGCCGGCACAGATCCACCAGAAACTGCACCACGGCGGGACGGATCTTGCGGAACTCGCGCGGGAATTCGTAAGTGGCGGGGAGCTTCGTGCGGTCGGCTTCGCGCGCCAGAAACTCGGGGCGCGCGTCGGCGAGCGAGCGAAAGAGGCGCTCGAAGGTGCCGGTCAGGCGCGCGGTCTCCTCCTCGGCGTAGACGCCTTCGCCGCGGCCGGTGAGCAGCGGCAGCGTCGCCCCAAGTACCTGCGACGCTTCGTCGTTACTTAGGTTGCGCACGTACTCGACGAAAAAGGGCAGCCGGTCCATTTTGGTAAACAGGACATAGACCGGCAAATTGATTCCGAAGGCCTGCGAGATTTCGCCCAGCCGCGCGCGGATGGTGCGAGCCGCGTTGACCACGGCTTCCTGCGCGCCGGCGCGGGTGAAGGTCTCGGCGTCAAAACAAACGACCGCCGCGCGCGACGCCTGCACACCTTTGCCGACCACCGAGGACTTTGGTTGCAGCTTGCGCACGAAGCGGCTCCAGAGGCCCGCATCGGCCAGCAGCGCGCCGCCGGCTTCGGCAAAAATGCTATGGCGGGAGAACCACAGGTTGGCGGTGCGCGTCGGCACGATGTCGGCATTCTGATAAACCTGGCCGGCCAGTAACTCCGGGTCGAGACCGGAGTGAACCATCACGCTGGTCTTCGTGCTGCCGGGCTGGCCGACCAGCAGATAGACCGGCAGGTTGGCGACGCGCGCGCCCTCGGCCAGTTTGGCGCCGGAGAGTTTGGCATCCGCGGCGTAAACGATCAGCGAAATCTCGTCTCCACCCGGCGCGGCGCCTTCAACGGCTTCGGCGGCGGCCTTGGCCTTCTTCTTCCTGACGAAATAGACGATGACCAGAACGATTAGAGCTACTAATGCGACCGCGAGCAACACGTAGAGGATGGTCAAGTGGATCTCCTTGTTATCGCGGTGAAGTCGCGATGGCTTCGACGTCCGAGACACCGGAACCGAGAGTGAGCTTGTAAGTGCCGAATAACAGCAGCATGAGAATCGCGCAGGCCAGCGCGAGCCAGCCCAGCTTGCGCACCAGCGGATCGGCGCGAACGACCACTTTCTCCGGCGGCAGCATCCAGCCCGGCGAAAGCGGACCGAACTGGCCGCGAATGCGGCGGATCTTCTCCGCGGTAAGACTCATCACCTGCGACAGCTCGCCGCGATTGCCGGCGCTATAACGCCCGCCGAAACCAAGCAGCAGGCAGAGGTAATGAACTTCAAGCACGTCGGCCAGGTCCTCGCTATCGTTGCGGCCGAGCAGTTGTTGTAAGTGCTGAAAGAAGACTTCGCCGGCGATGTGAGTGCCGAATAACTCCTCCTGCAGCGGCTTACTCAGCCAGCCGCTGAAGATGGGGTTCTGCAGGTTGAGTACGGATTCATCGAGGAATGCGACGGTGGCAAAGGTAGCGACCTTGACGTCTTCGGAAGGGTAACCGGCGGCGAGCGCCTGATTGGCGGCCGTGCGGAGCGCTTCGCGGGCGTGATGCCGGAAGGACTGCGAATCGGTGACGCCCTGGCGGTTCGAGCGCAGCCTCTCGATGGCGGTGAAGACTTCCTGGAAAATGAGCGGCAGGTTTTCCGGCCGGCGGGTACTGGCTGAAGGGCTCATGTTAGTTGTCCAGAACGACTAAGATCTCGATCTCGGGATTGGGAATATCGCCCGGAACGTAGGCGCCCACTTTACGTGTCAGACCGATGTGGTCCCAGCAGGGGCCGCCCTTGTTGATGCCGAAATACTGCGTCTCGACGCGCGCGGAGACTGCTGCTGGCGGCACCGGCAAGTGAGTCAGTGCCATTCCTGGCAGCGCGCGCTTGACCAGTTCGCGAACGAAGACCGGACTGCACACCTTGACGAGCGGCGGCACTCTGGCCATCAGCTCGGCGTCGCCCAGCCGGGCTCGAATGGCTAAAAGCCAGCGCGAACGGCCCAGGCACCGCTGGTCGGCGATATCGCCTTCGTAATAATAATCCTCGGTCCGCCGCAGCGGAATCGCAATGCAATTTGTGGGAACGATGATCTCGAGATGCGTGCGAATATGCCGGTCGAGCGCTTCGAAGCAGGCGCCCAGGTTGTCGTGATCGTAGAGCGGCAACTCGCGCGGGTGCGAATCGAGCGCGAACGTGCATAGGGCGCCGGCCAGGCGCGACATCTCGGCGAACAGCTCTTCAGGGTGGCCGCGCTTGGCGATCAACTGATGCCGCAGCGGCGTCAGCGCGGAATTGACGGCATGCATCAACCAAAAACTGGCGATCTGCCGGGTCGAAAACTCGGCCACGCCGCCGGTCGAATTGCGTGCGCCCATGGCGATGGTTGCGCTCTTCTCGTCGAGGATTTCGATCAGGCGCTGCAGGAGCAGCATGAGCCGCGCGGAGGCGGCGATGCGCAGCACCGGCGGTACGAAGCTGGCGTCGTAGACGAAGTGGCCGGCGCCATCGCGCACCACGCGCGCGATGGGCATGGTCAACAGGTCGCCGGCGGGTTCGGTGTCGAGCAGCAGACGCAGATTCTTGCGACCGAGATGCACCGTGCGCTCGTCGGCGCCGGTGTTCTCATCGTGCAGCAGGCGCGGCTCGGCGGTGTAGCGGGCGTCGGTCGCCTCGCCATCGGGCAGCGAGCAATTGAAGCCGTTCGGCTTGCGCGGCGGAATCGCTAGCAGGACGACCAGCGCGTCGCGGGTGGGCGGAAACAGATCGGCGATGGGGCGCGATTCCGGCAGAGGGTCGCTCTCCGGCATGTTGAACGGCAGGCCGTCGCCGAAAATTCCGCGCGCATGGATCAGGGAAACGGTGCCGTTGTGAAGCGCCTCGGCGTCCATCTCCACACCGGCCAAACCGTAGGAAGCGAACCAGAGCGAAGAGGTGGCGAACTGGATGGAATCCTCGAAGTAGCGGCTTTGCACCTGGAAATGATGCGGCCCCAGGTACATCCCCTCCGACCAGACAACTCTCGATAGCAAGTTCATAAGGCCGCTCCGGATTAGGGTAGCATAAGCGGCGGGATATGGCGCTCAATTTAACCCAAGCGCGGTACGATGTCAGATGACGGCGGAGGAAGAATGGACGTCTACCAGAAGTACGAATTGATGGAGCCGCTGCAGGGCGTGGGTCCGAAGAGCTTTCGCGCGCGACTGAAAGGGCAGGGGACGGCGGTGACGGTGCACTTCCTGGTGGGCGGACTGTCACCGGCTAACCAGGCATTGCTGGCCCGCCTGCGCGCGCTTCCGCCGAATTCGCTGGCGCGCATGCTGGAGGCCGGGAACGACAGCCAGGGGACGCTGTACGTGGTGACGGTCGCGCCACCCTTCCTGCACCTGGTGGACTGGCTGAACGGCCAGGAAGAAGCCGCGGCGGTGGAGGCGCAGAAGCTTTCGCGCGCAGGGGCATGGAAGGTTCCCGATGCGAGCGCGCCGGCGCCGGCGCCAGCTCCCGCGGCGCCGGCGGCGCTCCAGCCCGCTCCGGTTGTAGCGCCGGCTACGGCACCGGCGGAGCCCGGTTCCGGGCCGGGCGAGTTCACGCGGATGTTTCAATCCGATTTCGCTGCGGTGACTGCGGCGCCCGCTCCCGCCGTTGCTCCGGTGCCTGCCGCACCTGCGCCTGTGGTCGTCGCCGCGGTTCCACCTTCGCTGCCTGCGCCGGTTGCCGCGCCGTCCGCTGCGGCGCAGCCGAGTTCCGAGGCGGGCGAATTCACGCGATTATTTCAAACTGTGCCAGCGGCGATGACGGCAGCGCACCCCGTCATCGCCGCTGTTGAGCCGCCCATCGCTGCGCCGGTGGCGCCGCGACAAGAGCAGGCTGCGCCGCCTCCAGCGCCCGTTGCGGAACCAGTCTCAACGGCGCCGCCCGCGCCATCGCCGGTCGGTTCGCCGCCGGGCGAGTTCACGCGCATGTTCGCCGTGCCGCCGCCAGCGGAACCGGCCCTGCTGCAAACAGCCGCGCCTCCGGCGATCGCGGCGCCAGCGCCTCCGCCGGCGGCACCGCCGCCGGGCGAATTCACCCGTATGTTTCAAGCGGCGGCCTCACCGATGGCCGAGCCAGCGCCTCCGCCGGCCTCAGCCGCGCCCAGCGGGCCGGGAGAATTCACGCGAATGTTTCACGCCGCCATGCCGTCCACGCCGGCCGCGGATTGGCCGCCACCTCCGCCCGCGCCAGTGCAGGGCGGGGAATTCAGCAGCACGTTTCCAGCGCCCGCGCCCGCGCCATCGCAGGAGAGCCAACCGCAAGGAGGCGAATTCACCCGGTTCTTCCATGCTGCTGCGCCGGGGACCCAGGGACCGCCGCTGCCGATGGCCTCCGGATTCCCACCCGGGGCCGGAGTACCGGCGGCTACGCCATCCGAACCGTGGCATGGAGCGGCGGGCGCGACCCAGGCGTTTGCCATTCCGTCCGCATCGCGGGGAGCGATTCCCGGCGAACTGCAGGGGCCGAGCGAATACACGCGCATGATTTCGATCGGCGCCACGCCGGGCGGCGCCGTCCCCGCAGCGCCACAGGCAGGCGGTTACGCTCAGATGCCGCATGTGGGTATGCCGCAGATGCCGCAAGCGAACCTGCCGGCGATGCCATACGCAAGCCCGCCGCCGATGCCCGGCATGGCAGCCCCTGCGATGCCGCACGTGGCAGCACCGCAGTTCTCCGCGCCGCAACCGCCGCCAGCGCAGGCGCCTTCGAACAACATCCTGCTGTTCGCGATTCTCGGGCTGGCGATGTTTCTGGTGGGCGCGGTGATCGTGTACCTGCTGATGCGGCACTGAGGCGGATCGACGTTGGGAGCTCGGGCAGGCGCTTTCGCGCGTCGGCCGTCGGCGAGCGGTCAACCAGGCCATCGATCTACATACGAGGTTCTTAATTGGCAAGTAGGTTCACGCGGTGGTTCCACGGGAAACGGGCATTGGGCTTCCCAGCCACGATCCTGTTGATGTTCGCGGGCTTCGTTGCCTGGTGGACTCCGGGAATTGACGTGGGGGTCGCCAACAATGGAGATGTTCCAATTCGAGACGTCACGCTGAGGTTTCGCGGCGGGGTGAAGTACCTTCCGCTCATCCTGCCCGGGCAATCTCTGTCTGTCAATATCCAGCCACGAGGCAAGTCTGGGCTTCAGCTTGAGTTTACGCGCGGGACCGACGACCATCGCAGGTGTGCCATCGATGTATACACGGAGCCGGACTACGCGGGGACCGTTCTGCTGCGGGTAGGTCGCGATGGTGCGGTAAGCTACTGGGAGCGCATCAAAGTCAGATGGTATGTCCACATGGGCCCTGGCGGCGGTTACTCCGGCACGAGCAAGACGGGCGGGGCAGACGAACACGGCTTCCGGGCAAGCTAAAGCATGCCCCACCTTATCCCGCTTGCGGCAGCAGAATAATCAATTCCAATTGCGGGTTGGGCAGGTTGGCGGGGACGTAGGCGGCTAAGTTGCGGGAGCGCAGGACGGCTTCCCAGGCGGGGCCGGACTGGCTCAGGCTGAAATACTGGTGGTTCAACTTGACCGGGATCGCGCTGGGCGGTGCGGCGACGTAAGTCAACGGCACGCCGGGCAAGGCCTGCCGCACTAAGTGGTCGATGTGCGCGGCGGAACAGACTTTGACTAATTGAGGTGTCTTACCCGCGATCTCGGCCTGGCTGGTCTCGGCGCTGATCGCGAGATACATGCGCGTGTTGACCAGGTACTTTTCGTTATCGAGCGATGTCGCGTAG
>PMKM01000171.1:0-1143 GCA_003157745.1 Bryobacterales bacterium
GCCATCGCGGAAGCCGCCGACTGGGTTGGCTCGCTCGAGGTACACCCTCCCGTCGCTCACGGTTTCTATGCGGTTATCGCGGTTGCGATGGCGATCGGCCTTGGCTTGGACTACGCCGGCTTTAATGCCGTCAAGATGCTCTTCTGGTCCGCCGTGCTCAACGGAGCGCTGGCGCCGCCCCTACTCGTCATTGTCGTGCTGCTCACCAGCCGGGCGGACGTGATGGGTGAGCACCGGAACGGGCCGCTGCTTCGCTGGCTTGGGTGGACGTGCGCCGGCGTCATGCTGATTGCGACTGTCATTATGATCGTGACAGCGGCCATGGCGTGAGTGTTGGGTTTTGGACCAGCCGCGATCCCGGCGGCGTTGGTTCCACGAATTCGGCCGTAGCGTCGCCCGTTGCCTCGCAAGTCCCAAATCGCCGGCGGGTTTCACGTCGCAAGGTGCGGGTATAGCCGGGCGCCAACGATGACGAGCACGATCGTGGTCAGCACGATGACGGCATAGTCCCGACTCAGGCTGAATGTGCTGGCGCTGCCGGCCAGCATGAACGTGCGCAGCGCGTCGACGACGTACGTCAAGGGATTGAAGCGGGAGATCACTTGCAGCCACCCGGGCATCATAGCGGTCGGATAGATGGCGTTGCTTGCAAAGAACAATGGCATGGTGAGGACCTGGCCGACGCCCATAAAGCGCTCGCGTGTCTTCACAATGCACGCGATAATCAGGGAAAAGGTCGAGAAGAGCGTGGCGGCAAGGACAACCACGACCAGCACATTGAGAAGCGCGAACGGGTTCCAATTCAGTTTCACCCCGAGCAGCAACGAGAGAAGGTAAACGACGACAGCCTGCGAGAGAGTACGGATGCCGGCCGAGAAGCCCTTGCCGAGCACCAGTGCGGCGCGCGGCGTCGGGCTGGCAAGGAACTTCTGCACAATGCCGAGATCGCGCTCCCAGATGACGTTGATGCCATAGAAGATGGCCACGAAGAGGACGCTTTGCGCCAGGATGCCGGGAGCGATGAAATCCAGATAGGGAGTGTTGCCCGTGTGCATCGCCCCGCTCCGGGAGAACACCTGCCCGAAAATCAGCAGCCAAAGCGCAGGCTGGAGAGCGCGAGTGACGAGTTCCGTGAAATCGTGG
>PMKM01000171.1:1169-6788 GCA_003157745.1 Bryobacterales bacterium
GTGCCAAGCGCAGCCACCTTGCCCCGATGCATGATGGCAATGCGGTCGCAATAGCTTTCGGCCTCCTCCAGGTAATGGGTGGTAAAGAAGAGCGTGGTGCCGTAGTTGGTACGTAAGTCCACGAGATGCTTCCAGACGGCGTCGCGCGCAATCGGGTCCAGTCCGACGGTAGGCTCATCGAGGAAGAGTACGCGCGGCCGGTGCAGGGTGGACTGAGCGATTTCCAGGCGGCGAACCATGCCGCCGGAGTACTGGCTCACCAGACGACTACTTTCGGCAGTCAGGTCCATGAACTCCAATGCCTCCTTGATGCGAGTCTGCTGCTGGCTGCGCGGCAGATCGTAGAGTTTGGCAAAGATGAGCAGGTTCTCGTAGCCGGTGAGCGAACCATCCACGGAGACCNNACCGCCTGCGGCACATAACCGATCGAGCGGCGAACGTCAACCGCCTGGTTGGTGATCGAGAAACCGGCGACACGCGCCTCGCCCGAGGAGGGCCGCAATAGGGTGGTGAGCATCTTGATCGTGGTGGTCTTGCCGGCTCCGTTGGAGCCGAGCAAGCTGAATACCTCACCGGCGTTGACCGAAAGGGTGAGACTATCGACCGCCGTGAACGTCCCGAAACGGCGGGTGAGGGCTTGGATATCCAGAACGAGTTCGCTCATTTGCGAAAGCCGGTTGCTAAGCCCTTGGGCGGCAGTCCGGGCGGCGTTTGACCCATGAAGGAACCGGGCGAGCGCGCGCTCGATAACCGCCTGGGGCCGCAAGTCAGTTTTGGAGACCTTCGGCACGGGCCCGCAGTTTTTGTGCGGCATGGAACCAGTCTTCTTCGGGCGATCCCTCGGGACAGCCTCTGGTTTGCCATATCGTATCTGCCAGCGCGGCGATGTCGTCGTGCCCAAAGAGCGCGATGCCGTGATCGTTGACGGCGCTCGGGTGCGCCAACTCGGCGTGCCGATGCGCGTCTTGCGAGTGCTCGAGAGCTTGCCTGGAGTGCTCCTGCCCGGTCTGGTGATCTTGTTTCTCATGCGTCTCGGCGGCGCCATCGTGCGCGTGGGCGGCGCCATCGTGCAACTCGGCAGCTCGTTGACGATTCTCGTAGTGCGATTCGTTATTGTGACGAGTAGACATTTGAAGGCCTTCTATCGGTCCCGACTTGTTGTGAAGCTCCCTTGCAAGCTGGCACTCCGCCCGCGGGAGCGCAGACAACTTCCTCCTCACGTGCACGAGACGGGCCAATTCTCTTTGGGCCGGCATGTTTCTATCGAATGGCGCCGGATTGCCATAGTCTCCAGGCGCGGACGACTGAAGTCCCGGTTTCCGGCGCCGAACTCGCCGGGGGCGAAACGGCGGCGCGCGTGGTCTTCAGGTACGGTCTTTGCACTCTCACCGGCAGATTGTGCACCCGTGCGGACTATGGTCTCCTTCCTCCGCGCCGAGTTCCGGGAGCGGCAGCGGCGGAAAGGGAACTCCGATTGGCGAAGCGGGTTGGCGCTGGACGTGCAGTGCTGATTTGACACAGACGTCAAAGGAGACAAGAATGGCGGAACTGAACGCAGTAGTAGCTGTTTATGGCACGCATGCCGAAGCCGAAGATGCTGTGAAGGAGTTGCAGCGGGCGGGAGTCGATATGCGCGCCCTTTCGATCATTGGAAAGGACTCGCACACGGATGAACACGTGGTGGGTTACTACAACACCGGCGATCGGATGAAGTACTGGGGCAAGGCCGGCGCTTTTTGGGGAGGCTTCTGGGGCCTACTGTTCGGGTCGGCCTTCTTTGCCGTTCCGGGTATCGGTCCGGTGCTCGTGGCGGGGCCCTTGGTGGCATGGATCGTGGGAGCGCTCGAAGGCGCCGTGGCAGTTGGCGGTCTGAGCGCCATCGGTGCGGGCCTCTATGGCATGGGCATTCCGAAAGACAGTGTCATCAAGTACGAATTGGCGCTCAAGACGGACCAATACCTGCTACTGGTGCACGGCACTACGGCAGAAGTCGAACGAGCGAAGAGTATCATCGAAAACACGCGGCCCGTCAATGTGACTGTGCATACCGCCGAAACAACTGCCGTCACCGTAAAATAGTGCCCGATGGGCGGATCGCCGGCAGCGGACAGCGCAACCCGGTCCATTCTCTCCGGGACCGGGCACAGTGATGTGGGCGATGCTTCCGGCGATCTGCCCGTTGCGCGTTCTGGTTCGACGGCCGTCCCGGAAGAAGGACCGGAAAAACAGGCGGGGAGCCCGGCAAGTTATTACTTACTGAGCCTTCGGCACTTCGGCCACGACGCCCTGAACCGGCAGAGCCGGGGCCGCCTTCGATACGGTTCCCGCCTTGGTTTGCTTGTCCGGCGGGATCTCGGTTCCATTCGGGTAGATGAGAATCCGCACCGTGCCCCAGCCGCCCTCCGAAGCAGTGTCCGCCTGTTTGCCCATTCCCAGCGTCTTGACCTGACTGTCGTCGAACCCGAAGTTTTCGACCAGATACTCGCGCACAACCATGGCGCGGGCTTCCGTCAGCACCAAATCCTTCTGGGTATCGCCTTCCATGCCGGCGGATGCCGCGATCACGACAAGCCCAAACTGGTTATTCGCCAGGAACTCGCCGCCGGCGCTGAGGGATTTCTGGTTCTGCAGCTTGGTCGAATCCTGCGCACCGAAAAGCTGCTTGGTCTGGTATGTGAACTCCTTCATGGGTGTGCCTTGCGGCAGCCGCTCGACCTCGTTCTTCGCCAGTTCGGCGGAATCTTCGTAGCCGCGTTTCTTGAAGAACCCGCGAACCAGGAAGTTGTGCTTCAGTGCTTCCATGTTCTCCTGGAAATCGGTGACCCCTGCTTGCGCATGGCCCACGGTTTCCCGCAAGCCGCTGGTGGTCTGCGCCAGGTTGCTATAGAGCTGTTTGTCGTTAACCAGCGCGCCCACGGTTCCCTGGCCCCCATCGATCTTGGCGCTGATCGAAGCGATATTCGCCGCCGCCCGGGTAGCGTTTTGGACGGCTTCCTGGCTGCTATCCAGAATGGCGCTGGTCTTCTTGAGGAGGTCCGCCATTTCGAGTGGCGCCTGGCTAGCGATGGTTTCGCCATCGCGCAGGTCGGCTTGTCCNNTCGAGATCCATGACTACCGTGATCCTGTCACCCGGATGGTGCGGCAGCACGATCAGGCGCACGGTTCCGACGTGAACCCCGCCCACTCGCACATCGCCCCCCACATCCAAACCCGCTACGTCGTCGAATTGCGTCCTCACCTGGTAAGTGGAGCTGAAAAGATACATTTTGCTCCCGATAATGAAGACGCCGGCCGCCAGAATTGCCAGTGTCGCAACGATGAAGGCTCCTAACCGCGCCGCTCTCGACATATATCCTCCTATGAGTCCTTTAGAAACTCTTTGACAAACTCGATGTCACTATGCCGGAGTTCTTCGAAGGTGCCTTCGATCGCGATCTCTCCCTGATAGAGCAGGACCAGACGGTCCGCCACGGTCTTGGCGCTATGCAGATCGTGAGTCACTACGATCGAGGCCATGTGACGCTCCTTCTGGAGCTTAAGAACCAGATCGTCGATCTCGGCGGCACTGATGGGGTCGAGGCCGGCGGTCGGCTCGTCGAGCAGCAGAATATCCGGCTCGAGTGCCAGCGCACGGGCCAGCCCGACTCGCTTTTGCATGCCGCCCGAAATATCCGAAGGCATCTTATCCAGGTGCCCATCCATTCCCACTTCCGCGAGTAACTCCTTGACGCGGGCGCTTCGCTCGGATTTAGACATTTCCTTCTTGTGGTGTTGCAGGGGAAAAGCCACGTTCTGCTCGACGGTGAGCGAATCGTAAAGCGCCGCATGCTGAAACAGGAAGCCCATTGTCTTCCTGACTTCGCCGATCCGGTCCAGGTCCAGGCCCGCGATATCCTGCCCGTGGATCGAAACCGATCCCGCGTCGGGCTTCTCGAGACCGATGACGAGTTTCAGCAACACGCTCTTGCCGCTACCACTGCGCCCCAGCACCGCCAGGGTCTCGCCGCCGCCGACGGTCAAACTGATCCCTTTCAAGACCTGCTGAGTTCCGAACGACTTATGCAGGTCCTTCAGGCCGACGACCGGCGCACTGTCGTCCTGTTTAGCGTCTTCCGGCTGCGTCGCAATTTGATAAGTTGTGTCCATACCGATCTCGCGATCCGTTCGCTCGCGGCTTAAGGAAACAATATGAGAATCGCTTTCACCAGGACGACATCGGCCACGATCACGAATAGCGACGACAAGACTACCGAACTGGTGGCAGCGCGCCCGACACCCTCGGCGCCTCCCTGTGTCCGCATTCCCTGAAAGCACGCGATCAACCCAATGATCAGGCCAAAGATAGCGGTTTTAAACGTGGGCGGCAGCAGATCGTGGAACGTGGCGCCCTTGAAACCGAGGTGGATGAACCGGTAAAAGGAGACCGGTTCCGCCATAGTCTGCGTCACCCAGCCCATAACCAAGCCAGAGAAATCGGCGGCCAGGGTCAGCAACGGCAGCATGAGGATGCAAGCCAGAATGCGGGGCGCCGCCAGCAGCCGGTAAGGGTTCACCGCGGAGGCCTCGATGGCATCGATCTGCTCGGTCACTTTCATCGAGGCCAACTCCGCGCCAATCCCGGCCCCCAGCCGGCCGCTCGCTACCAGAGCGGTGATGATTGGGCCGGTCTCATCCATGATGGCAAACACGACAGCGGCGGGAAGCATCGATTTGGCCCCAAAGCGAGTGAGACTTTGACGGGCTTCGAGCGAGAGTATGACCCCGATGGCTCCGCCGGCCAGGGCGACCACCGGCAGCGATTTCGATCCGATCTCGTCGAGTTGGCGATACACTTCACGGAATTCGAACGGCGGCGTCACCGCTGCCCGCAGCACTTGCCAGAAGAACATCCCCAACTCGCCGAACCACTCGAGAAACCCGACGATCAGGTTCTTGCATGACGTTACAGCCGGGGACATGAGTATTAGCCCCGGCCATGGAGTAGGGGTGCCTGCCGCCGTCCCTGCATTCTCGTCGATCATTAATTTGTTCCCGGATTCGGCGCACGGCCGATTGTGCTGGCGCCAGCACCGGAGGAATCTTCCGAGCCGGCCGGCGATTGCGATTTCGCCGACACTGACAGGGCTACGATATTCGCCATTGTCAACGGCCAGAGCGCCGGTGGGCGCCCCACTGCTTGTATCGATTGCCAGCCTTCCCGTGCGTTATCTGTTTCTTCGTCACGTTTGGCATCGATACGATGGATTTGTGCCGGAACTTCGTGCTGCACGGAGGCTTTCCGGCGTGCGTTGTGCATAGCGCCTTTTCCTATGGAAGGTTCCAGTCACCTCCCATTGCAATTGCACGGCGCGCACCAATCTCATTCGTACCGGAGATGCCTGGCCGGAATGGCCCGTATCCCTGTAGTTCTGGCAATCGTGGCAGCCGAGTGGCCCATTCCCGGGCGCTGGCGAATCGGCGTTATCAGTGCAGACATTGCACTCCAATCGACGAATTGTGCACGCGGGTTCATCGGCCGACAATACAGTTTGCATCCGGGCGGATTATTGAGATGTATCGGGGAACGCCGGCCAGTTCAGGCGCCGCCTCCGGGCTGGTTCCCGGCGGGGTGCACGACGC
>PMKM01000048.1 GCA_003157745.1 Bryobacterales bacterium
GCTTTTAGCCGGCGCGTGCCGAGTACGGAAGACTCGCTCTTAGCCTGAACGAGCCGCCTAATAGGCGGCTGCGGGCAAAATTGCCCGCCCCACAACTCGTGCAGAATGCTGCGATGGGCTTATTTAAGTGGCATTGGGCGGAAGCGCCTGCCCCACGGTGCGAACATACTTGTCGGTCTGTTTGACGCACTACACTAGGGCGCTTGCGGCATGGGGCACGCGGCGCGATACTTGGTGCGAGGAGGCACTAATGCGCTTCTACATTCTGATTACACTGCTTCCGTGCGCGCTCGCGGCGCAGACTGCGACCGCTCCGGCGGCGCAAGGAAACGCATTTCGGAGATTGCCGGAGCGGCTCAATTCGATCCTGGCGGGCGCGCAATTTGCGCAGAACGAATCGGCTGCAATCGTGCGGCACGGCGGGACGAGGTTCATGGCGACGCTGCCCGGGAAGTGTTCGATTCCGCTGCTGCGCGTGGGCGTGCCCGATGGCGTGATCGACCCGATGCCGCTCGCGATCGGGCCGGAGGCATCGATCGATCCCAAGTTCGTGCTGCCGGCGCCCAGAGTCTGCGAGGAGCGCAGGCCTTGACGCGGCGTATTCTGCTGGTGGCGACGGCTCTGGTGCTGGTAGCCTGCGGGTCGGCGGCGCAGGGGAAGCGCTATGCGATGGAAGGCGATGTGAAGGCGCTGGACGCGAGTTCGAAAACGGCCACCATCGACGCCGGCAAGATCGGCGATTGGATGGAGGCGATGACGATGGATTATCCGGTCAAGCCCGATGCCGAATTCGCCAAACTCAAAGTGGGCGACCACATCAAAGCCACGGTGGTGGTGGAGGACGTGAAGTATTACGTCACCGCCATTGCGGTGGTGGCGAAGCATTGAGGGCAGCGGGCGGCTCGCTGCGTTCGGGTTGCTGTATCCCGCGCACTTCTGTACATCTCACACGGGCGAAGAAAGGTCGAGACGAATCTCGACCCAGCACGCAGGAATGCGTGCGCCACGATTGCGGCATTTTAGTGCGGCGAATAAAGACACTGCGGCCCCGATGATTCCTTTTCGTCCCCTCTTCCGCAATCCGCACGCGCAGACCATCGCGTCGCATTTCTGGCGGCGTCCGCGCTCGGCGGAGCCCATCGAGCGGCGGCTCATTGAAACAGAACCGGGGGTTCGCGTTTTGGTGGAATCGCAGCGTCCGGCGGGCGCGGCGAAGGGCGAAATCGTGCTGGTGCACGGCCTGGAAGGCTCCGGGCAGGCGGGCTACATCGAAAGCATAGCCGCCGCCGCGCTTGGCCGCGGCTATGCCGTGCACCGCTTCCACATGCGCAGTTGCGGCGGAACGGAGCGCTATTCGCCCACGCTCTATCACGGCGGCATGACGGGCGACCTGGCCGCCGTGCTGCGCCTGTTCCGGCAGGAGGGCCGCGCACCGGCCTTCGTGGTGGGATTCTCGCTCGGCGGAAACGTGGTGATGAAACTGGCCGGGGAGTTGGGCGACGCGGCCGCGGAGATCGTGCGCGGTGTGTGCGGCGTCTCGGCGGCGCTCGACCTGGAGGCCAGCGCGCTGCGCATCGCCGCTCGCGAGAACAGCTTCTACGAACGCCGGTTCGTGCGCAAGATGCGGCGGCGGTTGATGGCGACGGGGCGCTACAGCGACGCGGATTTCGCCGGCCTCGATACGCTGCGCGCGGTCGACGATGGCATCACCGCGCCCGCGTTTGGCATGGGCACGGCGGTGAATTATTACCGGACGCAATCGGCCATCGCCCATGTGGAGCGGATACGCGTGCCGGCGCTGCTGATTCAAGCCAAGGACGATACGATCGTGCCCTGGCAAATCGTCGAGCACGCGGCAGTGCGGGCGAACCCGCGGATACAAGTTGTCGTGACCGATCACGGCGGGCACTTAGGATTCATCGCGCGGGGCAAGCAGCGGTTGTGGCTGGACGCGGCGATCCTGGATTGGATGGGCGGGCAGTGAGGACCGTTTCGAGATGAAACTGGTGGGCTACTGCTGAGCGTGGCCGCTCGCGGGCAGTTCGGCTGGCAGTTCAAACGGCGGGCCTTCCCAGCGATGCTTGCCGTCGCAACTGCTCACCACGAAGCGGAAGGTGCCGGGGCCGATGTAGGCGGTCTGTCGGCAAGGCTGCGTGAATTGGCCACCGCATGTCCAGCCGCTCCACCTCGCCGGTCTCAGTCCGGCCCCTGCCCGCAGCTCCTCGCATGTCTCCTGTTGTCCGCGCGGCCTCTGTCCCGACAACTCGAGATCGATTCCCGTGTCCTCCCAGGTGCCCTCATGTTGCGACTCGACCGCGAAGCGGTCGCGCAGCATCGCCGTCGGGCCATGGTTCTCGATCACCAGCGCTCCGGGTGTGTCGAGGTTTCTGACGACGATGGCCGGTCCTGCGGCTGCTGGCTTTCCGCCTGGCTGCTTTGCCGGGCGACTTTCGCAACACGAGAGGAACATCAGAGCGCACAGTGCGGCAAGCCTCACGGTCTCACCTCCTCACATCCGGCGTGTGGCCGCGGTTCTTGTACGCATGCCGGCCGGGCCCACCGGGATCTTCGGCGTTCGCGGCCCGGCTGGCGACGTCGTTGCAGCTCAGCCACGGCCCTGCTGCGAGCGCCTGTGCGACTCGTCTGTCCGTCGGAGGGCTGTTAAACCGTCTCATCGTTCCGCCGGTGCCTCCGTCGATCTTGGTAACGGTCCAGTCCGAAGTGTTTCCGCCGGGTGGGTACCGAGTCGGGTGAAAGGTATAGTGCCACCGCACGTTCCAGTAGACGTGCGCCAAAAAGTGGACCACGCTCGCCGGGTCGCGCACGGCGAGGATGGTGCAGAACTCGAGCTCTATCTGAACCTCGTCCAGATAGTTTTTCTTTTCCGTCAGTTCGTTCTTTTGTTCTACGAGGTAGCTGTCCGCCGGCGAGTCTTTAGCGAGGACGTACACGGAAAGTGGGAACGGGTCGGGCGGCAGGGCCTTGTGTGAGTACGCGTGCTTCCCGCCCGTGTACGTGAAGAGGGGATCCCAGGTATCTGCTATGTCGCGGCAGACCTTCATGACTCTGGCCGGCGCCCGTCCGCGCTGGATGAAGAGGCTCCCGTCGGTGCCGTGCTGACCCCTGTACATGGCCCAGTTCGTCTCTGTCAATTGCACCTGCGCCCATCCGACTTCCCAGCCAGCGCGCTTGTCTGTCCGGTCTCACGTGAACTGAACGGCACCGTACACGTGGACGTCGCCGGCTGGATTGAACCACCACCGGAGATCGCCTACTTGCGGGTCCTGCCCGAGTCCCGGTCGTCCGGGCGGCGCGTATATGGCCTGGGTTATGCCGGTGTGGGCTCTTGGCCCCTGCAGGATGGCGATAGCCATATCCTTGGTGCTCCTTTCATCGAATTCTAATCAAGACGCATTCTAACCAATTCGGATCTGTTTGTCCAATTCAGCGAGATGATGACGCAGCGCGACCGGGATTTGTCTATTGGTCAGTTCCGTCGTCCAGACGAAAACTGGGCGCTCTCCACGCAACGCGATGAACCGCTCCCTCACGGTCGCGGCTCCGATGAGGCTCGGCGTTCGAGGTTATCGATCTACGGCGAGCGTCGGGAAGGTGCCGGAGATGTGATCCTGCCAGGCCAGGCTTTCTTCGTCGACCAGGCTCCACAGCAGACCCACGGCGGAACACACGCTGAGGCAGGAACCGAGCATGCGCAGGATGCGCTGGCGCGGTTCTAACGGGAAGCCATCGAATGTGGTGAGGCGCAGGCGCGCCCAGCGCATGCCGAGCGTCTCGGTGCAGGCGATGGCGGGCAGCAGGCTGTAAGTGAAACCGATCAACAGTAGCGCGATGCCGAAGACGACGAGGTTGGCCTGGGTCAGGAAGACGCGTCCGCCCAGCAGGCGATACGCGAGCAGGAAGAATCCATACGCGATCAACACCATGGCCCAATCCATGGCGGCGGCGACGGCGCGGTGGAGCGGCGCTGCAACCAGAGCTTCGCAGTAAATGCGGGCTTCGACGGTGGTGCTGAGGGTGCGCGGCTTGGCGGGAGCGGCTTCGAGAAGCTCCAGTTTTTCCTGACCTTCCGGCACGGGCTTGGGCGTTCTAGCGCGGGGCTTGCGCGGTACCACGGGCTTGGTGCGCGGGGACGCCATCATGACGACGCTCGAATCGAGGCGATCCGGAAACAGCGAACCTTGCACGGCGCGGCCCATATCGCGCGGCGGCCGCACGACGGAGGCGATCGGCGGGATTTCCTGCAGCGAGGGGCGCGCGGCATAGGCCAGCGCGCCGTTGGTCACCAGACTGATTCCGCCCGTCAACCGGTCGTCGTCCTTGCGCCCGCAACGGCGGCAGCGCATTTCTCCTTGCGCGAGTTCAATCCCACAATAGCTGCAAGTCATCGTTTTCACAGTGTGAGCGGACCGCAACAAACCTCAGACACCATTCTGTGGTACTGTCTTCGGTTGAGGCCCATTTCGCAAAGCACTTATCCATTACTTAGCACAACAGTCTGGCCTTGTCACGAAAAATCTGTGAAACATATCTGCGTTTTTATGGTTACTGGCATGGCTTGGCTGGTGTCGTTCGGCAGTGCCCGAGCCCAGCAGGCGGCTCCGACGGAGCAGGTCACCGCCGCGACTCCGGCCGCGCAGGAGGCCGCGCCGCAGCTTCCCGACCACAAGGGTCTCGAACTCAACCAGTGGTATTTCTGGGCCATCGATCAGGCCAAGGAAGGCCCGGTGTACAAGGGTCACGGCAACGTGCAACTGGAAGGCAAAGCATTGCTGGCGCGCGCCGACGACATGCAATACAACGAGGACACGCACGAGCTGGTGGCCACGGGCAACGTGTATTACCACAGCTTCGAAAAGAACGAGCAGATCTGGTGCGACCGGATGGAGTACAACACCGATACGCAGCGGGGCAAGTTCTACGAAGTGCGCGGCGAATCGATGCCGAAGACGGTGGTGCGGCGCAACATTCTGGCCGGCAAGAGCCCGTTTCATTTCGAGGGCAAGTGGGCCGAGCGGATCGGCGACCACTACCTGCTGTACAACGGGTGGATCACCAACTGCAAGATGCCGGGGCCGTGGTGGAAGCTGCGCGGGCCGAAGTTCGACATCATCCCCGACGACCGGGCGCTGGCGTACAAGAGCGCGTTTCTGCTGCGCAAGGTACCGATATTCTATACGCCGTTTTTCTATCACTCGCTGAAGAAACGGCCACGCCGCAGCGGATTCCTGCTGCCCAACCTGGTGGCGCATTCGCAACGCGGGCCGATGGTGGGCCTGGGATATTTCTGGGCGATCAGCCGCAGTTACGACGTGGCCTACCGGTTTTTCGATTACGGTACGTCGGCCATGGCGCACCACGTGGACTTTCGCGGCAAGCCGAGCCGGGGCTCGGATTTCGACGTGGTACTGTACGGCGTGCAGGATCGCGAAGGCATCGTTCCCGGCACAAGTCCGGTTCAGCATTACAGCGGCATCAACATCTATGCGCTGGGCCACGTGGATCTGGGCAAAGGGTGGACCGGCATCGCGAATATCAACTACGTCAGCTCGTTCGATTTTCGCCAGGAATGGTCGGGGTCGTTCAATGAGGCGATCGGCTCGGAGGTGCATTCGATCGCGTCGGTGAGCAAGGACTGGTCGAGTTACCGGATCGATATCGTGGGGGCGCGGTTGGAGAATTTCCAATCCGTCGAGGTGACGCTACCGCGGCCGGACGGGACTATACCGGCGGTGGCCAACGCGGTGCTCATCCACAAGTTTCCGGACGCGGAAGTGGAAGGGCGCGACCGCGCCATATTCCGTAACCTGCCGATCTGGTTTTCGTTCTACTCCTCGGCCGGGCTGCTGTCGCGTTCGGAGCCGCTGTTCAGCACATCGGGCGCGACCACGCTCTACGAGAGGTTTCAAACCGAGCGATTCGCGCCGCGGCTGGAACTCTCGCCGCACATCACCAGCGCCTTGCACTTCTGGCACATGGATCTGGTGCCGAGCGTGGGGATAGACGAAGCGGTCTACGGGCAGAGCCAGGCGCCGAACACGGGGGTGTCGCAGGAGGTTGGGTACACGGCGTACCAGGTGGTGGGAAGCAAGCTCGTGACCAGCGCGCGGGACTTTTCGCTCGACCTGATTTTGCCATCGATCGGGCGCGTTTTCGAGAAGAAGACCATCTTCGGCGACAAGTTAAAGCACGTGATCGAACCGCGCATCACGTACCGCTACGTCACCGGCGTCGGCACGGATTTCGACCGCACGGTGCGTTTCGACGAAAGCGATCTGCTGAGCAACACGAACGAGGTCCAGTTCTCGCTCGCCAACCGCCTGTATGCCAAGCGCGGCGATTCGGTGCGCGAGATTCTGACCTGGGAGTTGAAGGAGAAGCAGTATTTCGATCCGAGCTTCGGCGGGGCGATGGTGGACGGCCAATCGAACATTTTCGCCGCCACGGCCGATCTCAGCGCGTATGCGTTCCTGCTGGGGCCGCGCCACAATTCGCCGATCGTTTCCAACTTTCGCGCCAGCCCGATCAACGGGCTCGGCATCAACTGGCAGGCCGATTACGACTATTCCGATTCGCACTACCGCGGCATCGTCGACAGCGGCATCTCGATCGAGTACCGGCGGCGACAGTATTACATTTCGGGCGGCAATTACGACATGCGAATCAACCCACTGCTAGTGCCGAGCGCGAACCAGTTCCGGGCCAGGGTGCAGCGCGGCGATCCGAACCGGCGCGGCTGGAACGAGGGCGTGGAAGCGGTGTATGACTATCATCTAAGGAAGCTCGAATACACGACCGCGCTGGTGACTTACAACACCGATTGCTGCGGGTTTAACGTGCAATACCGCCGGTACAACGCCGGAATCCGCGACGAGAGCCAGTTTATGTTTTCCTTCTCAATCGCGAACGTGGCCACGTTCGGCAACCTGAAGAAACAGGACCGGCTGTTCTAAGTCGCGGCGCCGGTGCGCGACATGAGTGGCGAAGTCGTCGAAAACGACTTACGCCCCGTTCCGGGGCTAACCTCAGCACCGTCGTCTCCCATGGCTTACGCCATGGGCTACTTTCTTTAGCCCCTTCGGGGCTTGACGCGGACTCAAGGTTGAAACGCGCGATTCACTCTTGCGGCTTGCACCCTCGCGGCGGATTCGGGCCCACTTAGGCGGCGCGGCACGCTACAATCGTTCCGGAGTGCAGGGCCGGTTATGCCGAGGCGTCTCGCCCGAAAGCTAATGCTCTCGATCACGGTGATCGTAGTCATCGTGGCGGCGGTTTCGGGCCTCGTGAATATCAAGACCGAGGAGCGGCAACTCCTCAACACGATGATCCTGGGGGCGGACCAGCTCTCAAAGGGGATCTCGAGCGCGACCTGGCACGCCATGCTGGACGACCACCGCGAGGCCGCCTACCAGGTGATGCAGACCATCGCCGAAAAACAGGGCATCGACCGCATACGCATGTTGAACCGCAGCGGACAGGTGACTTACTCGACGCGCGGCAACGACCCGAGCGTGGGTTCGGTGAGCGCGATCGATCTGACGTCCCACGTGAAGATCGACGGCACCGGCAAAGGGCAGCGGCGGCTGGAGATGGTGACGCCGATCTACAACGAGCGGTCGTGCAGCGAAGCGGCGTGCCACGCGCACCCGGCCGGGGTGAAGGTGCTGGGCGTGCTCGACGTGGCGCTGACGCTCGAGAGCGTGGACCGCGAAGTGGACGGGATGAAGCTGCGCGTGCTGCTGGTGACGGGGGTCGAGATAGGACTGATCAGCCTGTTCATCATTCTCTTCACGCGGCGTTTTCTGAGCCGGCCGATCGAGGCGCTGGTGGAGGGGACGAAGGCGGTGAGCCAGATGGAGCTGGACCGGCCGCTCGTGATCGTCGGCTCGAGCGAGGAACTGGACGAGCTGGCGCGCAGCTTCGAGGTGATGCGCGAGCGGCTGCGCACGGCGCTGGGCGAGATCAACGAATTCACGCAGAAGCTCGAAACCAAAGTTGAGGAGCGCACCGAGCAGTTGAAGGCGGCGCAGAAGAAGCTGGTGCAGAGCGACCGGCTGGCGTCGCTCGGGCAGCTTTCGGCGAGCGTGGCGCACGAGATCAATAACCCGGTTTCGGGCGTGCTGAACCTGTCGATGCTGATGCAGAGGATCGTGACCGACGACGGGATACCGCCCACGCGGCTGGTCGAGTTCCGCAAATACCTGGCGCAGGTGATCGCGGAGACTTCGCGGGTGGGGCACATCGTGAGCGACCTGCTGGCGTTTTCGCGGCGCGGCAAACCGCAGCGGGCGCCGGCCGATCTGAACCGGATCGTGCAGATGACGCTATCGCTCGCGCAGCACAAGCTGAAGCTGAGCAACGTGGCGGTGGAGGCGAGCTTGACGGAGGGAATGCCGCCGGTGCTGTGCGATCCATCGCAGATTCAGCAGGTGGTATTGAACCTGGTGCTGAACGCGGCGGAAGCGACGCAGAGCAAGGCGGTAGACAAGCGGCAGGGGCGGGTGACGATTGCGACCTACGTCGACGGCGGCATGGAGATGCTGACGGTGTCGGACAATGGAGAAGGCATCCCGCCGGAGAACGTGGCGCGGATTTTCGATCCGTTCTTCACGACCAAGTCGGACGGCAAGGGCGTGGGGTTGGGCCTCGCGGTATCGTACGGCATCATCCAGGCGCACGGCGGCGATATCGAGGTGAAGAGCGAGGCGGGAGCCGGGGCCACGTTCACGGTGTCGCTGCCGCTCGAGCCCACGGCGCGGAACGGCGGGGCGGCGCCGGCCGGAAAGGGATGAAGTATTTTTACCTGGGCGCCACGCCGGAAGTGGACCGGGAGGCGCTCACGGCGATTGGCGAGCGCGTGGCGATGGAATTCGGCGCGCCGGTGCGGGAGATCGAATTACCGGACCTCGATTTCGCGTATCACGCGGGGCGCGGGCAGTACGCATCGATCGCGGTGCTGGAGATGCTGGTCGCGATGTGTCCGGGCGATGCGTTCAAGCTGCTGGCGGTGACGGAACGGGACTTGTCTATTCCGGTGCTAACCTTCGTGTTCGGCCACGCGCAACTGGGCGGCCGCGCCGGGGTGGTTTCGCTCGCGCGGCTGCGGCAGGAATTCTACGGACTGGAGCCGGACACGCAAGTGTTTTTGGAACGCGCGCAGAAGGAAGTGTTGCACGAAGCGGGCCACCTGTTCGGGTTGGTGCACTGCCACGATGGCGGTTGCGCGATGTCGCTGGCAACGGGAGTGCGGCAGATCGATAGCAAGCGCGCGGAGTTCTGCGCGCGGTGCGCGGCGCGGATCGAACGGAAACCGAGAGGGTAAGGGCAATGAAGACCCACTGGCAAATTCTGGTTGTGGACGATGAAGAAGTGATGGCGGAATCGCTGGCGGCGTGGCTGCGCGAGGACGGGTACGCGGTGGACACGGCGAACTCGGGGCGCGAGGCGGTGGAGAAGGCTGGGCAGCGCGACTACGCGATCTATTTCGTCGATCTGAAAATGCCGGGCGGCATGGACGGGATCGAAACCATGATGCAGGTGCGGCGGCTGCACGCGGAGGCGTCGATCATCATCATCACGGCGTATGCGACGGTGGATACGGCGATCACGGCGATGAAGGAAGGCGCGCAGGAGTACATCGTCAAGCCGTGCAACCCGGAGGAGATTTCGCTGCTGGTGAGCCGGATCATCAAAGTGAAAAACCTGCAACGGGAGAACAGCATTCTGCGCAAGAAGCTATCGCGGCAATACCGTTTCGGCGACGTGATCAGTAAGAGTGCGAAGATGCAGGACATTCTGAAACTGGCGGAGGAAGTGGCCAGCCTGCGCAGCACGGTGTTGATCGAGGGCGAGAGCGGCACGGGAAAAGAGCTGATTGCGCGCGCGATTCACAACTCGGGGGACCGCGCGGCGAAGCCGTTCGTGGCGGTATCGTGCGCGGCGCTGGCGGAGACGCTGCTCGAGAGCGAACTGTTCGGGCACGAGAAAGGCTCCTTCACGGGGGCCAGCCAGCAACGGCACGGCAAGTTCGAGATGGCCGAGGGCGGGACGATTTTTCTCGATGAGATCGGCGACATCTCGGCCAAGCTGCAAGTGGATCTGCTGAGGGTGCTGCAGGAGCGGCGGTTCTACCGGGTGGGCGGCTCGGAGGAAGTGAAAGTGGATGTGCGGGTGATCGCGGCCACGCACGTGAACCTGCAGCAGGCGGTGGCGGAGGGCAAATTTCGCGACGACCTTTTCTACCGGCTGAACGTGATCGAGATTCGGATTCCGCCGCTGCGCGAGCGGCGCGAGGACGTACCGCTGCTGGCGCAACATTTTCTGGAACGGATTTCGCACGAGCTGGGAAAAGACGTGAGCGGGATTTCCGAAGGCGGGTTGAAGGTGCTGCTGGACCACAACTGGCCGGGCAACGTGCGGGAGCTGGAGAACGCGATGGAGCGGGCGATAGTGACCTGCCGCGGCGAGGAATTAACGGAAGAAGATTTCGCTTTTCTCGAGCAGAGCGGACAAGCGGGGCAGGACGCCTGGGCGCCGCCGGCAGGGATGACGATCGAGGCGATGGAAAAAGTGCTGATCGCGGCGACGTTACAGAGGACGGGCGGCAACATCAAGGAAGCCGCCGGGGTGTTAGGCATCGACCGTTCGACGCTTTACGAAAAGATCAAGCGATACGAAATTCCGCGGTAAGCGAACGAAAGCACTTAGTAACTGACTGACTCTGGGCGCCGCGGCACTTACTCAAGCGCCGCATTGCCGGGACTGGAGGAACCGGTTCCTTTCTCCTCTCGAAGAGGAGTACAAGCCACTATGGCCGCCCTACGAACGTTGCACGGCGTATCCCGGTTTCAAATTGCCCCCTGCAGGGAGTGACCATGGTTAGGCACCGGACGTCGCACCGAAACGGGCTGCCTCTCGGCGGGCGAGCAGCTCTTTTTCGATTTCAGAGTAACGGGCGGGGGCTGAGACCGGGCGTGCGAGGGTGGGGCAACGCGTTGCAAGCGAAGGGGGAGAGTTTTTTCTTGAGGGCGTGAACGGGATTCCGGGGGCGGGCGTGAGAGGCAAGAAAAGCCGAGATGACTCTCGGCTCAGCAGGCCTGGAGGCCTGCGCCACGGGTGTGGCGGGGCTGGGGCGATGCTGCCAGGCCGGGCATCGCAGCATGGTTGAAATTCCGTTCGATGCGCGCGGCGCGCTGGCGGAAAGGAACGTCCGCCCGGTGGCGGCCATCCTGGCCGAGAGGCCCGACGGCTGAAACCGATAAGTTTAGCGCAATAGCGGGTACTTGCATTTGGCGCCGGGTTCAGGCAGGATAGAAGGTTTTCCCGAGACCATCCAATGCTAGTAAGAGTGCTTTACCACGACCATTGTTTCGACGGAGCAGCGTCGGCTGCTTTCTTCAGCCGTTTTATCGCGGGGGCGGTTCACCCGGATGCGGAGTTTCGCTATACGGGGATGGCCCACGGGGCTGGGCAGGCGTTCCGGCCGGAGTTGTTCGATGGCGACGAAAACGCCATCGTGGATTTCAAATACTCGAATAGCCCGCGCCTTACCTGGTGGTTCGATCATCACCAGAGCGCGTTCCTGAGCCGCGAGGACGCCGAGCAGTACCGGCGCGAGGCGAGCGACCGCAAGCTTTACGATGCGAGCTACAAATCCTGCACGGCGTTCATCGCGCAGGTGGCGCGGGAGCGGTTCGGCTTCACGGCGCCGGACCTGGACGACCTGGTGGAATGGTCGCTGGTGATCGATGGCGCGCAGTATGCGGACGCGCGGACGGCGGTGGAGATGGGGGCGCCGGCGATGCAACTGACGCTGGTGATCGAGGCGGCGAAGGGCTCGGCGATCGTCCAGAAGATCATCGGTCTGATGCAACATGCGCGGCTGGCGGCGATTGTGGCCGAACCGGAGATCCAGGCGCTGTTTCAGCCGCTGTATCAGCGCCATCTGGATTCGATTGGCCTGATCCGCGAACGGGCCGAGCAGCGGGACGGCGTGGTCTATTTCGACTTGTCGGACCAGGAGGTCGAGGGCTACAACAAGTTCATTCCGTACTACCTGTTTCCGGATTCGATGTACACGGTTTCGGTCAGCCGGTCGAGCTCGCGGACGAAGATTTCGGTGGGATCGAATCCGTGGGCACCGGTGGAGCCGACACACAACCTGGCCACGATCTGCGAGCGGTATGGCGGCGGGGGCCATGCGCGGGTGGGGGCGATCAGCCTGGAACCGGGGGCGATCGAGAAGGCGCGCGCGGTGGCGGCGGAGATCGTCGAAGAACTGCAGAGCTGAGGGACTGTTACGAAATAACAGTGCCAGATTCCGCGTGTTGACGTGGCTGCCGCGCACTCGTGGGTGCCGTGTCGAGACTCTTTTTGACACCTCTTTTCCGGGGCGCCGGGCGTCGGCACGAGTGCCGACGCGGCACGCATGAGTGCGTGCGCTACCTCGGAATGGCACGGTCGTTCCCTGACGGCCGGCGTCGCGTCCGGGATTGGGATCGGGCGCGGTGGGATACAATTACAACCAGGATGCAGCCGAGTGAGCCTGGGGGGGAGACTGCCGTTATCGCCGCCGCGCGAGCGCTTCCGTACGGAGTGGCGATCGCCGACGCCGGGGGGATTGTGCGGTGGGCGAACGCGGCGTATGCGGAGCTGGCGCCGGAGGGACCGATCGGCCGGCCGGCGGAAGAACTCCCCTTAGACGAATTGCTGCACGCGGCGCCGTCGGCCGAACCGTGGCGGCACGCATCGGTCCGCCGCGGGAAGACGGGCGGAGCGTACGCGGTCGAACTGGAAGCGACCACACTCCGCGATTCGGCGGGAGAGGTGACGGGCTTCTGGATCGCGCAGCGGGAGACCGGCAAGACGGAGCTGGCAGCGAATGCGCCGAATCGATTCGGAGGCGGTCTTTCGGCTCTGTTCGAGAGCACGCAAGACTTCATCTGGTCGGTGGATCGCGACTTCGGATTATCGACGTTCAATCGCGCGTTCCGGGACAACATCGAGCGCAATTTTGGCGTGCAGCCGACCGTTGGTATGCGGCCGGAGGAGCTACTGACACCAGCCAGAGCGGCGGTCTGGCTTCCGTTTTACCGGCGCGCACTGACGGAAGGTCCTTTCCGGGTCGAGTATTCGCTGATCGACGGTCGCATGCTGGAGCTGGTTGTCAACCCGGTTCTAGACCACGGCGAGGCAACGGGCGTTTCGGTTTACGGAAAAGACATTACGGAACGCAAGAAGGCGGAGAGGATTCTCGAAGAAGCCGAGCATAAGTACCGGAGTATCTTCGAGGGCGCGATGGAGGGCATTTTCCGAACGACACGCGAAGGGAAGATTATAGCCGCCAATCCAGCCGTGGCGACGATGTTGGGCTACCGTTCGACAGATGAATTCCTATCCATGGTTACAGACGCGGGCCACCAGGTTTGGTCAAGTCCGGAGGAGCGCGACCGGTGTTTGCGGCTTTTGGAACGGGACGGGACACTGCGCGGCCATGAGTCGCTGGCGAAGCGCAAGGACGGGAGCGCGCTTTGGGTGGCGATCAGTATACAAAAGATCATTGGCACGGACGATCAGCCGGACTATTACGAGGGTTTCATAGAAGACATCAGCGCACGCAAGCGGATGGAAGAGTCGCTGCGGCAATCGGAGGAGAAGTTCGCCAAGGCGTTTCGGTACAGTCCCGCGATCATGACACTTACCGACTTGACGGAGGGCGGGCGCATCGTCGACGTGAATGAGACATTTGAACGCATCACGGGGCACGGCCGGGAGGCGGCTATCGGACGCGCGGCGACGGAACTCGGGCTATGGGTGGATCCTGGCGAGTACGACGAGAGCATGAGCGAATTCCGGGATGTGGGCCGTCTGTGCGACGTCGAATGCCGCTTCCGCACGAAAGGCGGCGATCTTGGTGTAGGCCTGGTGTCGGGCGAAAAAATCGAACTTGGCGGCAAGCCGCACGCAATCTGGACGGTCCTCGATATCACGGAACGGAAGCGTGCGGAGGCGCGCCTGCAGGCGGAGCGCGACCGGTTCCAGAGCATCCTCGAAAACGCGGACGTTGGCTACTTCCGGTTGGGACTGGATGGCCGTTACGAGGAGGTAAACCCGGCGTGGTTGCGGATGCACGACTTCGCCAGTCGGGAAGAATCCATCGGATTGCACTTCTCGGCGGTCCAGGCTCCGGGGGATCTGGCGCAGGCGGAGAAAGTGGTCGAGACTCTGTTGCGCGGCGCTCCGGCGATCCGGGGGGAATTCTCCAGGCGGCGCCGGGATGGCACGGCCGGCTATCACAACTTTTCCGCTAGTGCCATATTCGACGGCGATCGTGTGACCGGCATCGAGGGATTCCTGCTGGACACGAGCGACCGGAAGACGGCGGAACAGGAGAGACAACGCGCCGAGCAGGTTTACCGGTCGCTGTTCAACTCGATGCAGGAGGGAGTTGCGATCCACAAACTGGTTCGTTCGAGCGGAAGGGCGGAAAACTATATTCTGCTGGAAGTGAACCGGCGCTTCGAAGAGATCGTGGGCGTCAGACGCGAAGATGCCGTGGGCAAGCTCGGGACCGAGGTGTATAGGAGCGGCGAGCCTCCTTACCTGAGAGAGTTCGCCGAGGTCGTCGAAAGGGGAACGTCGATTCAGTTCGAGACTTACTATCCGCCGATGGACAAACGCTTTCTGATCTCGGTTGCGCCGATGGGGGAAGACGGTTTCGCCACGATATTTTTCGACATCACGGAACAGAAGAAAGCCGAAGAGGGAATGCGGAGCCTGGTGACGGCTATCGAACAAACCAGCGAAACGGTGGTCATCACCGATCGGGATGGGACGATCCAATACTCGAATCCCGCAGGCGAGAAAGTGACCGGCTACTCGAAGCAGGAGATGATTGGGCGGAATCCGCGAATATTGAAATCCGGCAAGCACGACGCCGAGTTCTATCAGCGGATGTGGGCGACGATCACGCAGGGCAACGTGTGGGTGGGACGCCTGACCAACAGGAAGAAAGACGGCTCATTTTTCGAAGAGGACGCCACCATCTCGCCAATCCGGGGCGCCGACGGCAGGATCTCGGGTTTTGTGGCGGTGAAGCGCGACGTGACGGAGCAGCTACAACTGGAACGCCAGTTTCGCCAGGCGCAGAAGCTGGAGAGCATCGGCAGACTCGCCGGGGGGGTGGCGCACGATTTCAATAACCTGCTCACGGTCATCAACGGCTACGGCGATCTCTTACTCAAGTCGTTGAGAGATCCGGATCCGTTGCGGATGTACGCCGGGGAGATCAGGACCGCCGGAGGGCGCGCCGCCAGCCTGACGAAGCAACTGCTGGCATTCAGCCGCAAGCAGGTAATCGAACCGAGTATCGTGGATCTGAACGAAACCATCCGGCAATCCGCACCCATGCTGCAGCGCCTGATCGGGGAGAACATCGCACTGGAGACGCAGTTGGACGACTCGGTGGGGTGCGTGATGGCGGACCCGGACCAGATGCATCAAGTGATCATGAACCTGGTGGTGAACGCGCGCGACGCGATGCCGAAGGGCGGCAGGATCGAGATTCGGACGAGCAGCGCCGAGTTCGCCCCCGGCGAGAGCGCGGCCATTGCCCCGAACGCGATTCCGGGCCGCTACGTTCTGATGACCGTGACGGACGCCGGGCACGGCATCGAGGAGGCGATTCGCCAGCACATTTTCGAGCCATTTTTCACGACCAAGGAAGAAGGCGAAGGAACCGGGCTGGGGTTGTCGACAGTATACGGGATCGTGCGGCAGAGCGGTGGATGGATCGAGGTGCGCAGCGAAGTGGGCGCCGGGGCGTCGTTTCTGATCTATCTTCCGCGAGTCGACGCGAGCCCGCTGGCGGAGCGGAGCCCGAATGCCGTGGCGGCGGAAACCGGCAGCGAGACGATTCTGGTGGTGGAGGATCAGGAAGCGGTTCGCGTCCTGATCAAGAGCGTATTACAGGAGCGGGGCTACCGGGTCGTCGAAGCGTGCGACGGCGACGAGGCGATGGCGGTGGCGGAACGGCATCCGGGCCGGATTCACCTGCTGGTGACGGATGTGATCCTGCCGGGAATGAATGGCAAGGAACTCTCGGAAGTCCTCATCAAGAAGTTGGGCTCGGAGCTGAAAGTGCTCTTCATCTCCGGGTACACGGCGAATGTGATCGTGCGTAGCGGAACGGATGTTCGCAGCGCGCCGTTTCTGCACAAGCCGTTCAGCCCGGATGAACTGGCGGCGAAGGTGCGGGAAGTACTGACGGGGTCGAATCGCGACAGGTGAGCGGGTGGAAATCGCCGCGCGGCCAGCACGTCAATCGGACGAGGTAACCCGGCCGGTGTCCGCCAGCACCTGTTCCACGAGTGAGAGCAGGGCATCGGGGGAGAACGGCTTGGCGAGTGTCGCGGCGCCACCCAAGTGTTTGGCAGCGGGCAACAACACGCCATGCATAAATCCGGACATGGTGATCACCTTGAGTTGCGGACTCTCGGCACGAAGGGCTTTCAGGCACTCGAGACCGTCCATGTCGGGCATACAGAGGTCGAGCAGGATCAGATCGACGACCGACGATCCAACGATCACTAGCGCTTCCCGGCCGTCGCCGGCTTCGCGCGCGGCATAGCCAGAGGCCTCAAGCGTTGCGCGGCAGAACTTGCGGACTTGCGGATCGTCATCGACGATCAGAATCGTGGGGAGCATTCGAACAGGGTGGACGGCCTCCAGATTGAGCGTAGCACAGCGTGGCGGCACGCAAATGAGCGACGCGCGGGGGCTCACGCATCGGGTCCGGGCAAGGGGCGGGCTCTGGAGGCGGGCTCGGCGGATGCCGGGAATTCGCGGCGGGAAGCGGCCGGGGAAGCGCCGGCCCGGTCGTCGTGCGGCCAGTCCGGAGGCTGCGACCGGCCGGGGAGGAGGGCGCGCCGGATTCCGCGGAAGGGAGTGGACGCCCACTCGGCGAGATAGCGAAAAGCGTGGGAGCGATTCAACGACAATCCGAAGGGCAGGCTGGCGGCATACGCCAACGGGGAATAGCGCAGAGGGTCGAAGAATTGATCGCGGCCATCTCTGCGGTACGACATATATCCGAACACCCACGACAACGGGACGTAGCCGTAGTGTTTCTCGAGCAACGCCATCGAGGTTTCGAAGACCTCGCCGCGGCGCGAGAGGGTGAGGTTGTCGCGATGCATGCGGGAATTCGCCAGGTGTTGGGAAATATACTCGAAGCGGCAACCGTGCAGGGCCATGCGAATCCAGAGGTCGTAATCGAACGACACGGTAAGGGAAAGGTCGAGGGGGCAGGCGGCGTAGGCCGGGGCGCGAAAGAAGCAAGCGGGCTGACAGAGGAAACAATCGCGCCGGAGCGCAGCGGGATCGAAGCGAATCGTGGGATAGGGCCGCAGCGGAGCGCCGTGCTGATCGATCCAAGTGGCCGCGCCGTACACGACGTCGGCTTCCGGGTGCGATAGAAAAGCCTCGACCGCGGCCCGGACCGCCCCCGGCTGATAGGTGTCGTCGGCATTCAGCCACGCCATGATGCCGCCGCGGGCCAGGCTCAAACCGGCGTGGATGGCCGCGGCCGGGCCCTGGCGAGGGACGAGGATCGATCCGACGCGGCCGCGATAGCGAGCGATGATGTCGCGCGTATCGTCGCTCGATTCAGTCTCGACGATTGTATATTCGATATGCGGGTAATCCTGCCCGAGAACGCTCTCGATCGTATCCGCCAGGAACCGGCCCGCGTTGTACGCAGGCGTGACGATACTGACCAGCGGGAGGCCCGAGGACATCTGCTTCACTATATCAGTACGGGCTCAGGCGCGCCCCGTATCAAATCGCACAGTGGCAAGTCGAGGGGGAGGGCGGATGCGAAGTGGCAATACCAGGTCTGAATCCGGGCTGTCGTAAATCAGTGAACCAGAGATCGGGCTTTGGGGATGACCTCATCGAACGCCCAGCGAAACTGCTGCTCGATCAAGGACACGTTCTCAAAGCGGGACGGAACTGCCGCCGGCAGGTTCTCGTCGCAGCGCGACTGCCGCTCAACCGGTAGCTGCCAGCGATTGCGTCCATTTTCCGCCAGGAACTTGATGAAGTGCACCGCGAAGCAGCGACCGAATGCGAGGACCTCTGCCTCGGCGCCGACGATCTTCTGCGTCGGTTCCCGGCCACATAGACTATGTTCGACCGATGTCGCCCGGCCGATAGGATAACTATGGCAGCACTCCCGTTTGTAACAGGCATCGATCTCCCTGAAGTCGAGATCCTAGGGAGGCCTTCGCCAAGCCGGCAGAAGGAGATCGTCTCGTGTTCATCAGGGTTCGCACCATCCGCGTTTGCGGAGCCCGGCTTGGGGCAGAGGCGTGAGCCCCCCCCCGCCGAAGCACAGGAATCGGTATAATGCTAGCTTGAGTCGGCTCAACGGAATGGGGGCGAGTTCGCCGCCGTTGCCCGACGTAGCGGGCTCACCCGAGAAGGGCGCGAGCGGAGACAACGCAGGTGGACGTCGATGAACGCACAAAAGATGATTGCGGGCAACGCTACTTTCGATCCTCCGGCGGCGATTGAGCCGGCCGTTGGAAGTGAGGACTGGCTGGCCTACAACCACGGGAAGCGCATCGGCATTCTGATTGTGGCCTATAACGCCGTCAACACCTTGGCGCAGGTGCTGCGGCGGGTTACGCCGCAGGTATGGCAGAACGTCGAAGAGGTGGCGGTCTTCGACGACGCCAGTCCCGATGCGACGTACGCGCTCGCAGTCGGATTGAAGACGGTGAACGCCATGACGAAGTTTCATGTCGTCCGCAACCATCAAAACCTCGGCTACGGTGGCAACCAGAAGACGGGATACGCCTATTTCGCCGAAAGAGGTTTTGATGTCGTGGTCCTGTTACACGCCGACGGACAGTATGCGCCAGAGATCCTGTCCCACATGTACCATCCGATCGTCGCGGGCGAAGCCGAAGCCGTTCTCGGCTCGCGCCTGATGAGAACCTACGGCGGTCCACTAAAGGGTGGCATGCCGCTTTATAAATACGTCGGCAACCGTATCCTGACGAGTTTCGAGAACCGGGCGCTGGGCATGAAACTTAGCGAGTTTCACAGCGGGTACCGGGCGTACAGCCTGGAGACTCTGTCTCACATCGATCTGACCCGAATGACCGACGATTTTCATTTTGACACGGAGATCATCATTAAGCTGAACCACCAGGGATGCCGCATCAAGGAAGTGCCTATTCCGACCTACTATGGCACGGAGATCTGCTATGTGAACGGCATGAAGTACGCCGGGAATGTCGCCAGATCGGTGCTTCGGTATAAGTCCACGATACGATCGGTCAAGAAACATCCGGAGTTTCAAGAGTACTTCGTCCACTACCCGTTGAAACAGAGCGGGTATTCGAGCCACTACTATTTCGAGCAGTTGACGGGCGTCGATCAGGACGTTCTCGACATCGGATGCGGCGAAGGCTTCATGGCCACCAGATTAGCCAAGCGGGGCAACCGGCTCACCGGCATCGACGTACTAGCGGAGCCGAAGTGCCCGGAGACTTTTCAAGACTATGTGAGCGCGGATCTGAGCCACGGTCTCGGCGACGCGGTCACTCAGCTCGCAGGGAAGCTATTCGACAGAATACTCCTCATGGACGTCCTGGAGCATCTGGTGCGCCCGGAAGTTCTCTTGCACCACTGCTTAGGGTTCCTGAAACCTTCCGGTCTGCTGCTGGTATCGGTTCCCAATGTCGCGAACGTGACGGTTCGACTTGCCTTGGCTTTTGGGAACTTCAATCCGACCGAGCGCGGGATCCTGGATAAGACTCACCTCCATTTTTACACGCGAAAAACTGCTCGCCGTTTGCTCGATCAGAACGGGTTCTCGGTCGTTAGGGAAAAGACCACGGTGATGCCGTTTGAGCTGGTGCTCGGTCTGTCCGCAAGGAACCCAATCATGAGACTGTTGACCAGAGTACTGGGCGTGTTGACCGCCACGTTTCCCGGCCTGCTCGGATATCAGACAATCCTGGTAGGCCGGGCCAGACCGGTCACCCAATCCAAATGCGAAAAACCCTAAAATTCAGGATCCTCGGGTCGTTCGGAATGACTTTGTTGTCGCTTGCGACGTGAAGCCGGATCCGTCTGATTCCCTGCTGCAAAGGAATGGTAACGATTTGCCGGCGGTTGATTCTGTCGACGGCCAAGAGATCTTGCCCGTTGAAAACCTGAAGGTCGAGAGGCTTTGCGTTCAGGCTTGGTCCCGGCTCGACATCGAAGTGAAGTGTCACCGGGCTGGCGCCGGCAGGAGGCAGCCCAATTTCGACGTCGTTGTTGGCCCACCGGAAAAAGGAGCCCTGGAACGATTCAAATCCGTACCAACCCGCGCCCAGCTCGACACCCGAGGACGGTTCGTAGATATCGACGCCGAGTTCTTCCGGCGGCTCCGGCGCGGCCGGCAGCTGGCTGATTGCGCTGCGCGACCTCACCAGGAGATCCCAATCCCGGCTCCCATCACGCCGCATAGCGATCAATCTCCACCCATAAGAACTTGCGTTGGCCACGAAACTCCGGGCCACCGGATCGGCCAGCGCGGAACCGTCTGCAAGGAACACGGAGGCCCGGTTGTTGTCGAGCACGCGCTGGAAGCTCACGTCCGGAGTCACCTGCCGCCGAAGGTCCGCGTAGCTGAACCCGCGGCAACTCCGGGAGCGCCCTACGTAGCTGCAAAGCTCATTGCACCAACCGGTAGTCACAAGACCCGCACCGGGTGCCTCGACCCAAGCGTGGTACGGGCTCAGAATCCGATAGGCTTCCGCCAATCCTGTCGATGGATTTGTCAGCGCATAGAATGAGGGCACTGAGAGCACGAGTAGAACCGCAACGACGGATACCGCCGAATCGAACCACTTAGGCTGTAGGAATTTGCGTCCAAGTACGAACGCGCTCATTCCTGCCACGGCCCTAAGTATGATGCCGAACGTAAGCAAATAAGACGGCCTGGGCCGCGAGTTCAGCACGATGGCCGGCACGAGAAAAGTTACGCAGGCCATCGCAACCCAGCCCCAAATGCGATTCTTCAGCCATGCCCTCCACCAGAACTGCCGGTCGCGATACAGTACACACAGACCGGCGACAGAGACAACACACATCAGCAAACAGACCGGGAGAGCCCACCACATCCGGTAAACAGGTGCGAAATCGGGATTTGCGCTGCCGGACATCGCGTTCACCATCAGAACTTCGATACCGTTCGGCGCGAGTTGCACCTCCCACCACAGGTTCTCTAACATCGCCCGGGGATTCCTGCGGATCGCGTCAGCGAGGCTGGTCTCAGGTACCCCAAAATCCCGGGTCATGAGTTGTTCGCATTCCGTCCACGGAGAGCCATGCCAGTCCGAATGGCGCTGCTGGTAGCCGAACGCATACACTTGACATACGTTGAGCGTGTGTTTGCGACTCAACATCGGACGTATGATTGCCGTGTCAGTGGCCCGGAGATAGAAGACGAAGATCAACAAAAAAGCCGCCGCCATGGGAAGGACGTAGGCGAGCAGTAAGGCGCGCGTCACCTGCGCTCCCCGGCGCAGTCGAAGCGCTTCCCAACCGATGGATAACACTGCGAACAGGACAACTGCAGGGAACAGCTCGTTTCGCATCAGGAAAGCCGCAGCAAACAGTACAGCCATACCGCCACCGCGTCCCCACAGCCCGGGCAGCGCAAGGACGGCCCAGAAGGCGATCATCACGGGAATCACCGCGAAGAGATGCACCTCGTACAGGGTATTGAAATCAATCGGCAGGACGACCCACCACGCCGCCGCCATCCAAGCTATCCCCGGGGGCAATAGCCTCCGCAGCACGGCAAGAACCAGAATCGACAATGCGAGCACAATGATAGCGCGATGCAGCGTGGTGACCGCGTAAGCATCGCAGGACAGATGCAACAGAGTACCGTAAAATGCGGTGTAAAGCGGCGACCACGTGATCAGGGTATGCCAGTCTCTAAACCAATCGACGGCGCTGAAAAAATACGAAGACGTATCTCCGGAAGTGAGATCGCGCAGACGCCATATGCCCCAAATGATCTTCAGTTGTAGCAAGAAGATGGTGACATAGGAGAACCAGGGGGAGCGTATCAGGCCAGCTAGTTTGCGTATGGACATATTCTGCTCACGTCATTGCCGCTAACGGAGCTAGACCGCACGTCCGAACGGTCGTCTCGCCCGTCAGTTCAGCCATGTCTTGCAGCGGGATCCGCTTCTTGATTTCGTCAGGATTGATTGTACCACCAACCGGAGCGCTGTCCGCTCGCCGAGTTGCTGGAACGGTTGCCCCACGTTTCGACTCGTTGCCGCCCGAACCTTTCTGCAGGCGTCACGCGTGCAGCCTAACGCCGCCCTCGAACACCGGCCCAGCGAAAACCGGATGTTTTTTCACCGGGGAGCGAGTATTGATACCACTTACTCAACATGTTTGTGTCTCCCGATAGGATCCCCCCGACAAGGCGCAGACGACGCTGAGGGCGGGCGGGAAACAGTTCGGCGCCATGAAGACAAGAGCGAGCGCTCTTCGTCGAGCAATGTGACCACCGATCGAAACGCGTTCGAGAACTCTGCAATTGAAAGAGTCACATAAGGTCGTGCCGCGTCTGCCGCCTGATTCTCTGCGGGGTTTGGTGCCCTGTTCCCTAATACCATGATCTCTCCCGTCAGTTCAACGCCGCCAACTGCGGATTGTCGGCGACGAGCCTCTGCGCTACGTACCGGGATCCGATGAGATTCAAATGGTTGCTATCCCGGTACAGCACCTTGCCTGCGCTAGCCATGCTGCACGCCTTCGCATCACAGAAATACTCCGCAGTGTTGAGAAGTTTGGCGTTGCCGTGTGTCCGTACCACCGACTGAAGCACCGGATAGAAATTCTGATGCTGACGGTCGAACAGGACTCTCTCTTCAAGACAGTTATTCTTCTGACTGAATGGCCGTGAATACTTGCACTGCTTCGGATCGAACGGAAAATCGGGTATATCATCAGTGATATAGACGGTCTTGCCGGACGCGCCAAGCTCTTCTACAGTTGCCGTCAGCTCCGCTTGAAGTGTGCTCCCCTTCTGCACCATTCCTTGCTTTGGATACCAGTAGGCGGCTATGATGACGGCCTTAATACTCCGATCGGACAGAATATACTGGAAAATCGCCTTGAATTCCTCGTCGCTGATCACCGGCAACGTTGTCTTTATGTAGTACGAGATATTCCGGCTCCGTAACGCCTCGGCAAGTCCAAGAAAAAGATGCTCGGCATGGCTATCTCCGACAATGGCGATATCAATTGGCTTCGCGGCTTTCGATTGGAGGCATCTGAGTGTGTCTCCGAACAGTAAGGCGTCCTTTCGCAGGCTGAGAGGCGTGCATGGAAAAAACTCTCTAGCAGCGTATTGATGAAACAACAAGTGATCAATGTCGCCATCGTTTCTGATCACCGGTGTCATAGCTTTTCGATCTGGTAGGCCCCCGTACTTGTAAGTAAAATAGCCCGTGAATCCTACGACGACCATGGACACCAACAGTCCGATGGTGATTGTCTTGCGGTAAGCGCCAGCACGCAGCGGTTTTTCAATTAAGATAAAAGTCAGCGAGGCCAGCACGATTGCAATCGCCACACAGAGAGCACGCATCTTAACGGAGGTCGCCTCGCCCGCAACGATACGGGGAATTGCCAACAGAGGCCAATGCCATAGATAGAGAGGAAAGCTAATCAGGCCGCACCACACGAATACGCGATTCGAGAGAACGACACGATTCAACCACGCGTGCGGGCCAGCCGAAATCACGAGCGCCGACCCTACCGTGGGCAGTATCGCCCACCAGCCCGGAAACCTATCGCCCCGCGTGATCAAAACGAGGCCAGCACCAATCAAGACTGCGCCTAGCAGCGAGCGGACATTTCGAATCGCGCGTTGCTGCCGCTCGATCGTCCCTGCCCGCGCATGGTAGGCTCTTCCTGCCGTGGTAGCTTGTGTAGAACTCCCAGTCGCATCCTGCCCAGACATGGCCATGTTTGCCAGAACCGAACCGATCAGCAATTCCCAGAATCGAGCCAGGGGAGAATAAAAAGCCGCTACCGGGTTAGAGTGAGTGGTGCTCACGTTGATCCCGAACGAAATGAGGGAGATCGCGATCAGGATCGCCAGAAAGTTGAATTTTCTCTTCCACGCAGCCCATAAAAGAAACGGCCAAACAATATAGAACTGTTCCTCGATGCCCAACGACCACAGGTGAAGCAGGGGCTTGGTGTCCGCAGCATTATCGAAGTAGCCGCTTTCGTTCCAAAAGCAGAAGTTGGATACGAAGGCCGCGCCGCCCGCCAGATGCTTACCGAGCTGCTTGTATTCATCAGCGAGAAGAGCGATCCAGCCGGTTGCATAAACCGCCGACAGCACTAATAAGAGAGCCGGGAAAATTCGCCTAATCCGCCGTGAATAGAAATCGGGGAAGCTAAACCGATCGTGTTGCAGGTTTCCGAAAATGATCGTCGAAATCAAGAACCCAGAAACGACGAAAAAAATATCTACTCCTACGAAGCCGCCCGGAACACACTGAGGAAACGCGTGGAATCCGATTACGGCAATGACCGCGATCGCGCGCAATCCATCAATGTCGGGACGATACTTTGGATGGGTCGGCTGGCCGACAGGTACGTTGGCTGGCTCAGATTTCGCCTCCGCAGTGTTCTGTCCGGTGACCTCAAGATATTCTCGAACTCTGACCTTTCCTCGGTGAATTCGCCTCCGCATTCCAGAATCACTCTATCATAATCCTTTGCGGTATGTGGTGGATTCCAGTGTCAAGCTATGGGCGCACCACTACGGGTGGAAAATTGCGGCTGACTTTTTGCGTGGGTTATGGTTGGCGGCTGTAGTTGGGGCGACGGCGCCAAGTCCCGCACCGGCGGCTATGATCCTCTAAACCAGTCCGCACGCCATTCGCCTTGGGTTGTCAGCAGTAGGAGATCCACCGGACATTGTTGGTCTGCGAGACTCCAGTCGAGCGCCGAGGGAGATCCGGATGAAAGCCTGTCTCCCGCCGCAACGCCGGGGCACGCGATCAACTGCTGGAACCGTCTGGCGAGGCGCCGGATCTCGATGCGGACGCGATGGACTGCCTCGGTTTCAGGTTGCGGGTCATGCCGCCCGGCTGCGGTAACTAAATTTCTTCGTCCAGCGCAAATTCTAATACCAAAAGCACTGGCAATACTGGTATCATCGCTAACGGATTCATTTTTTCTATCTCCGGCGGCGGACTGAGCTTGGAAGGCGTGGGGACGCTCTGAGGTCGGCCAAATGACTACGACTCGGCTCATCATACGAGGGGTGCTGGCGGCCGGTTTAGCGGTCGTTGCGCTGGTGTGGCTGGTTCGCGGCGGACACGCGGACCCCGCGGCATGGTACCGGGTAGCTCGCGAATGGCCGTGGCTGGTCGGAATCGGAGGCGTCTGCGCGGTTCTTCTGCTCCTGGCGATGCGGTGGCGTGCGCTGTTGGCCAAGGTCGCCTGGCGGGTTCGCGGATCGTCGCGCGGCAGCGCCGGGTTTGCTCCGTTCGCGGATCTTCCGCGGGTGGCGAAATTGCGCCAGGTGTGGGTGGACGGCGATGGCGCGCCGCTGGTGACGATCGTCACTCCCTCGTTCAACCAGGGGCGCTTCATTCGAGCCACGATTGAAAGCGTCCTGAGCCAGGATTACCCGAACATCGAGTACCTGATCATGGACGGCGGCTCGACGGATGAGACGGCCGCGGTGGTGAAAGAGTATGCCGCGCGGGTGACGTTCGTCTCGGAAAAGGACCGCGGCCAGTCGCACGCGATCAACAAGGGCTTCGAGCGGGCCAAGGGGCCGATCGTGGCGTGGCTGAACTCGGACGACCTGCTGCTGCCGGGCGCCATCGCCAAGGCGGTCCGCGTGTTTCGCGAGAAGCCGGCCACAGGGGCGGTTTATGGCGAGGGGTATTTGATCGATGGCGCGGGCAAGATCACCGGCCGTTTCCCCTGCACGGAGCCGCTGAATCTCTGGAGGCTG
>PMKM01000169.1 GCA_003157745.1 Bryobacterales bacterium
ATCTTCTAACTTCACTTACGACGAGTTGAATCGCGTCAAGGCCCTGAACAACTACCAATATCAGCTTGGCCCCACCGGAAATCGCACCAGCGCCACCGAACCTAACGGCCGAGCATTGAACTGGACTTACGACGGCATCTACCGACTTACCAATGAGACCGTCACGCTCGATCCGCGCAGTAAGAACGGCACAGTCAATTATGGCCTTGACCCAGTGGGGAATCGGCTGTCCGAAGACTCAACGATCCCGGGTATCCCGACGGGATCGGCGACGTTCGACGCCAACGACCGCCTCTCGACGGAGACCTACGACAACAACGGCAACACGACTGTGTCAGGTGCCCGCACGTTTGCATATGACTTCGAGAACCGTTTGAAGTCGATGAACAACTCGGTGAGCGGCGTCACGGCGGCCATCGTCTACGATGGCGACGGCAACCGGGTGGCGAAGACGGTGAGCGGCGTCACGACACGCTACTTGGTGGACGACCTGAATCCCACACACTACGCCCAAGTGGTCGAGGAGCTCACCGGAACTACTGTCACTCGCAGCTATACCTTTGGCCTCCAGCGCATCAGCCAGAACCAACCCATCAACACCACGTGGACACCCGGCTTTTACGGCTACGATGGTGGCTACAGCGTCCGCACGCTGACGGACGCCACAGGCGCCGTAACGGACACGTACGATTACGACGCCTGGGGCAATGCGGTTAACACCACCGGCACAACGCCGAATGTGTACCTGTATCGCGGTGAGCAATACGATTCTGACCTTGGCCTCTACTACCTTCGAGCCCGCTACTTCAACCCGCTCACTGGAAGGTTTGTCACGCGAGACACGTATCCCGTGAACCCATCAGACTCGGGGACGTTGCACAGGTACCTTTACGGGCGCAGCGATCCCGTGAACCGCCTAGACCGGGCCGGAAAGGCTGATGTGCTTGAGTACATCATGCCGCTCGCATTCCTCACGACGGCCGTGGTGATATACGAGCTGGAGGCCACACGACAAAATATCAGTTGCACGTGGGGGACCGCCAATGGTCTGCTCCTGATGGGGAGCGTCCAGACGAATCACATGACCGACCGCGCACGGGAACTCATTCAGGCCGGCAAGTTCAAGACTCTCTGTGAAGCGCTCCAATTCTTGTACGACAACGCCCCGGATTCGGCGACTAGAAAGGCTGCCGAGCAGGCGCTGAAGTTCGCATGCTGCAAGAACCGAGGCAAAGGCCGACGGTGACGGCGGCGAAGTGATTGAACGGCACGGATGCGCAGCGGAGTTGTTCTCGCCTGCCTCCCGCTGTTAAACGAACGGTGCGAAACAATGACTCAACGAGCGCAGTGGTACATAGCCAGTTTCATGGTGCATCGAGACTTGGGCGGGGGCAGCGAGGCGCTTTGCGCTACGCGGCAGTACTGGTGCCTCCTGACTGCTGAGAGCAGCAACAGGGCTCACACAGGGGTCATGGATCTCGCAAGGGCTACGGCTAGCGCGCTGGAGACCAGTGACACCACGAGAAGCGGCTGGATCCTTGATGGCATCATGGAACTTCTGATGTTGTCGGAGGCGCCAAGTCATGGTAGTGAGTTGATCTGGGAACAGGCGGAATTTCTTCCGGAGGAAATCCTCCGGTGCGTGAAGGAGAAGGCGGACCTGAGCGCTTTCCGCTCTCATGTCCAGGTTCCAGACTCCAGCGAATGGTACGTGTGCGAGCTTGTGTTGGTCGAAGTTCATGACACGGGATCACACGGGGATTCGGCTTTGGTGTGGATAAACACGTATCTTCTTCGAGCTGCGGACGCAGAGTCGGCCTACAGGTCAGCGATCAGTCTCGGTGGTGAGCAGGCGACTGAACCCGAAAGCCATCGCTGCGACGACGACACGGCGCACTGGGAGTTCCGAGGGCTAAGGGAACTGGTCCAGGCGCTGGCTCCACCTGAGGATGGGGCCATCCTGTGGTATGAACAGTCCGAACGCTCTCTTGATGAAGTCAGGACAATAGTGCCTCGCCAACGAGAACTTGGGGTATTCGAGTGGGAAGAGAGACAGAGCCGCTCCGGGGAAAGCCCCGTGTCGGACCGATCGTAATCCGGAGGGCCAGTTCAGAGTCAGTGTTCTGGCGTAGGCTCGCGGAGCGGCGGGCGCTGCCGCCGCTGGCCGCTCGGGAGTCGCGGTGGTGGGGGAAATCAGCGCCGTTACCGGGCGGTATCCGCCAAGCGAGAAAAAGACGATGCTACGCATCGGCTGAAGGGGTGACACGCCACCCCAGAATGGGAGCTGTATAGGAACCTTGGTTCCCCTATGGGAACCACTTCAAAACGCAGCGATTACGCCATCAAAGTTCCTATATAGGAACCTTCGTTCCCGTAGGGGAACTATCTGAAAACAGAGCCTTCCCTTTTAGTCGCTTTCCTCCGCAGTCCCTTCCGCTGTAGGACCGATTGCATGTCTTACATACATGGATTATGCTGTCGTACATGGCGGAAACGTTGCAGCAGACCCAGACCCTATCGCTCAGGATCAGCGAAGTGTTGCGCAAGCGGCTGGAGGATATCCGGAAGCTGACGGCCCTACGGAAGGGCGAGAGCGTCTCCACGTCGGAGATCGCCAAGCAACTGCTGGAGTCGGCGCGGGAGGACCGCTTCGAGGTGGTCGAGCTGCTCAACCGGCCGTCCGAGGCGCTGCTGGAGATCCGGCGCAAGGGCGAGGCGGGGCAGATGCTCACTCGCGCCCAGTGGACCGTCGTGTCCTACTTCGTGCAGCAGGGGGCCGAGGCCTTTTCCAAAAATCCCCTCTCCCGCGAATCGTACATCGGGATACTCAAGGCGTTCGACGCCGCGCACCAGCTCCGCGCCAAGCCGTCCGCTCAGGACGAGTATTACCTGGGCAACCTGCCGAGCGACTGCCGGCCGGAACGGTCGAAGCCGTCCGACCCGGTGACGCCCGAGCTGGTACGGAAGACGGTAGCCGAGACGGTGCGGCGTCTGGGCAATCCGGCAACCAGGTGGACGCCGACGCTTGCCGCCCGGAATCTCTACGTGCTGCTCGACGACGAAAAGCTGGCCGGGGCCGCGGCGCTGAACGAGTCGCTGAGCCCGTACTGGCCGGTGCTGTGGCGGGTGGGCGCCCGCGGGCATTACTTCGAACGGCGCGAGCCGGTGCGGGAAAGCGAACGCGACCGGCGGGAGCTGGTACACAGGGCCGTGATTCCCTCGGTTGACGACGGCAAATTTACGCTCTCGTTTGCGCGTGGAAGCGGGCACGACTTCGACATGCTGCTGAGCTTTCCTGGACCGCGCGGGCCGATGTATCCGTTGGGCCCGTACCCGACGATCGCGGAGTTTCGGGCCATGCTCGCGGGCCTGCCGAAGGTGCAGCCGCCGGAAGCGTGGAGCGGCGAGCACTTCTTCGGGTATGTGGTGGAACGCCGGGGAGGGCAGAACGAGCTCTGGTTCCGCGCCCACCGGAATGGGATCACGTTCGGTTTTTCCCAACCGGAATGGGCGGCGGTTCAGGAGCTTTTCCGTAGGGCCTGGGAGAACCCGGAACTGCGGCTCTCCTGGGACGCCCTGACTCTCGAATACGGAGAACTGTAATGGTGAAGGCGATCTTACGAACCAAATCGATCGGCACAAAGGTGACCGAGGACGAGTATGCGCGACTGGATGAACGGGCCGCAGCCGCGGGCCAGAGTAGAGCCGAGTGGGTGCGGACGATCCTGCTCGAACGGCTGGAGCGCCCAGCCGCGAAGGTTACGGAAGAAACCGTGCTCGCCGAGTTGCTGGGGTTGCGCACCATCCTGCTGAACCTGCTGTTCACACTGGCGAAGGGCGAGACCATGACCGCCGAGCAGATGCAGGCGGTGATCGAGCGGGCCGACGCCGCGAAGTTAGAGCGGGCGCGGAAACTGCTCGCTTCGCACGTTGCGGCGGTGCCGCCGGAGATGCCGGGCAGAAACAGGGTGGTGCAGTGATGGGCCACTGGGGGCGGAAAGTTTACCAGAGCTGGCCGAGCCGCCATCCGGTGTGGACGCTCGCGGCGTTGTTCGGCGCGGTTGTGTTTTTCGGGCTTGCCATCGCTGTGCAGTACGCGCGGAGCTGGTCGTTCGTCGAGCGGTTTTATCTGCCGGTGTACGCGAAGACCTGGGTACACGGGTTGTTCCCGAAGGCGCAGACGCGATACAGCCTGATCAACGGCGTGACCGCGAAAGGGCAGCAGCGGCTTGCACTCGCGGGCGAGGTGGAAGCGGTCGCAAATGCGCAAGGCCGGCCGGTGTATGTGCTCACCGAAGAAGGACGGCGGCGCGGTATCGCGCGCCTGGTGTGGGATGAGGGCCTGTTCAACGACCGGCGCTTGCATCAGTTTCTGGCGCACTGGGTCTATCGCGATCAGACGGTGTGGGACTACATCGAGCGGCCGGCATACGCG
>PMKM01000252.1:0-187 GCA_003157745.1 Bryobacterales bacterium
CGCGGTGATTGCCGTGGGCGATGGTATTCCCAGCCGGGGCTCGATCGAGGCCAACGCACAGGCGCTCGCTCGTTATGCCGCGTTGTGCCAGGAAGCGGGACTCGTCCCCGTCGTCGAACCGGAAGTGCTCATGGACGGCGATCATACCATGGAGCGGTGCCGTGAGGTAACGGAGGAAGTGCTCCGA
>PMKM01000252.1:231-9056 GCA_003157745.1 Bryobacterales bacterium
GCCTCGGCCCGTTTGAATGCCATGAATGTCCGATTCAAGTTGCGGTTGCCTTGGGAGTTGGCATTTTCGTTTGCCCGCGCCATTCAGCAACCCGCTTTGGAGATTTGGCGAGGCCAAGAGGCGAACGTGGTGGCGGCCCAGCAAGCTCTGCATCACCGGGCCATGTGCAACCGGGCGGCGCGTCGGGGCGAATACAGTGTCGCGATGGAAGAGAACCAGCGCGCGAAGGCTACCGGGGTCCTGTCCCGATGAATGAGGCTAAGCACAGTTCTCATCAACACGGGCCACCCGCTCGCGAGAGTATTCAGCATAATCCGGACCCTCATTGGAAACGGGCGCATCGCGATTGGAAGGTATGGGTCGGCCTGTTCTTTATGATGGCGGCCATCTCGATCTATGTTCTGAGTAATAACTTATCGTTCTTCGCCCAACGCGAAGCGCGGCACGCGCAATCGAACTCAGCAGTGAAATAGCGCAGCCCATGAGTCAAACACCTCTCTGTCCGCTGCGATTCGAGCCGCTCTATCGGTATCGGCTGTGGGCCGGTCGGCGCTTGGCCGGCCTGCTCACCGCGCCGCTGCCGGGCGGCGACGGTCCTATCGGCGAAGCATGGGTACTCAGCGACCGCGATGACTATCAGAGCCGTGTTGCCGATGGGCCCGTCAAAGGGCAGACCATTTCTCCACTCCTGGCGCATCTTTCAGAACAGGTGATGGGAAAGCTGGCCGGGCGATTCTGCCGATTCCCATTGCTACTGAAATTCCTGGATGCACGCGAAATGCCCTCCGTCCAGGTACATCCGGCGGATTCGCACGCGGACCTGCTGCCGGCGGGCGAGACCGGAAAGACCGAAGCATGGGTCGTCCTGGAGACGAGTCCAAAAAGCCGCATCTATGCGGGCCTGAAGCCAGGTGCTGCCGCGGCGGTTCTGCGGCAGGCGCTCAGAAACGGAGGCGCAGCGGACCGACTGGCATGCTTCACACCGAAGTCCGGGGACGCCGTCTTCCTGCCGGCTGGGACGGTTACCGAGGCGATCATTGCACGGCTGGCAGATGGCGATCAGCCAGCGCAGGCCAGGAATAGAATTCAATGATCGAATTCAAGTTACAGCGCCTGGGCATGTTGATGGAGCCCGAGCCCGGCAATCCCAACGAGATCGAAGGTGTCCTGAATCCGGCTGCCGTTCGCGGCCCCGACGGTAAGCTCTACCTTTTCCCACGGCTGGTTGGGAAGGGGAACTACTCGCGCATCGGCATTGCACGAGTGCGGTTCAATGAAGCCGGCGATCCGGTAGGCGTCGAGCGTCTCGGCATCGCACTCGAGCCGGAAGCCGATTATGAGCGGCGGCCCGACGGCGGCGGTGGCTGCGAGGATCCTCGTATCACGTTCGTGGAACCGCTCCAGCGCTACATCATGACTTACACGGCATTTTCGTCACAAGGCCCACGAATCGCCTTTGCCTCTTCGAAGGACCTCTTCCATTGGCAGCGCCTGGGGCTGGCGACCTTTGGCCGGTATCAGGGCATCGAAATCGACGGGGTGGACGATAAGGATGCCAGCCTCTTCCCCGTTGCCATTCCCAATCCGTCCGGGCAACTGGAACTGGCCATGCTCCACCGGCCGCTTTTCCCTGGCACCCGTCCGGAAGAAACCGCCCACTGCGCCACGTCCCGTGAGGTGGATCTCGATCGGGAGAGCATCTGGATTTCTTACTGCCCGATGGCGTTGGATGGCTCCGAATCAGTTCGCCTTGGGCAGTTTGCCTGTCATCACAGGCTGGCGACCCCGGTGTCGCCTTGGGAGAGGCTTAAGATCGGCGGAGGCACTCCGCCCATCCGAACCCGGCACGGCCAATGGCTGATCGTATACCACGGTGTCGGCGAACTAGTCGGACAGGGCAACAGCGGACACAACTTGTGCTATTCGGCCGGGTTGATGGTGCTCTCGAAGGAGCATCCGCGCGTGATCCTCTATCGTTCAACCGAACCGGTGTTGACGCCGGTGCTGCCGCAAGAGACCCACGGCGTTGTCGCTAACGTCGTATTCCCCACCGGCATCGACCGGCGGGTAGACCTCGGCTTGCCAGGCCGCATCGACGTCTACTATGGGATGGCCGACTGCCGGATTGGCGTGGCGCGCCTCGACTTGCCGCAGTTCGTGCCTGTGGCGGGAGCCGCCGACGCGCCGGAAGGAAAGGTGTAAGGGATCACGGGGAATGGCCCCAGTCCTTCGAACCTCGGCGCCGTGGTCCCGGTGCGCGGTAGCGTCGTCGATGTACGGTTCGAAGCGGATTTGCCGCCTATCCACTCGCTGTTGCGCGCGAAGGACGGGAAAACTGCAATTGAGGTTTTGATCGAACTCGACGCACATCATCTCCAAGCTTCGGAGGCGTCGTCCAGTCCGGCCACTGCGCCCAAGAACGCTGTCCGTTTCGAGATGGAAACTGTCGCGCCAATGACAATCTGAAATATGCATTTGGTAAATTGGCTCCGGTGGCAGAATGTCGTCGACTTTATCGTACTGAGCGTAGCGTTTTACCTGGTACTGCTCTGGGCCAAGCAGACGCGCGCCCTTCACCTGGCGTTGTTGATTGTTGGCTTCCACGCCGCCGCCCTGTGTGCTGGGCACTTCGATTTGACCATCACGAGCTGGGTGTTCGAAGGGGTTTGTCTCGCGGTAATCGGCCTACTCGTACTCCTGTTCCAAGCTGAGTTGCAGCATTCGCTCCTGCGACTGGACAGTATCGTCCACTTCAGGTTTCACGCGCCAGCGGTTTCGATCCGCACATACGATGCGGTCGTTGCCGCCATGTTCGAGATGGCCCACAGCAACATTGGGGCGCTGATCGTGCTTACGCGCAAGGATCCGATTGGCAGCCTGGTTTCGAACGGCATCAGAATCGATGCGGAAGTGTCGAAGGGGCTCATCGAAGCGATTTTTCGCAGGGATTCTCCCATCCATGATGGAGCTGTGCTGATCGAAGGCGAGCGGATCGCCTATGCACGCCTGGTTCTGCCATTGAGCGGACGGGAAGACGTGCCGACCGAATTCGGGACACGGCATCGCGCAGCGTTGGGATTGGCCGAGGGCTCGGATGCTCTGGTTTTGGTGGCTTCCGAAGAGCGGGGACAGGTGATGGTAATCGATGGACGGGACACCCATCCGATGCCGGATAAAGCCGCGCTACGGCAGGCGCTGTACAGCCTTCATCCGAAGCGGCCCGCTTCAGTATTGAGCAGAGTACGGAGCCTGCTGTTCTCCAATGTTCGGTATCGACTTTCAGCAATCGCGCTGGCGAGTCTCATCTGGGGTGTATCGTTCTTGGGAGGAGGGACGACGGTCAAGACCGTCATCGCCCCGGTGGAATTTGCAAATGTGCCGGCGGGCCTCTATATCGCCAATCAACCGCTGAGCACTGTCAGCGTCCAACTCCGCGGGAATTCCTGGGTGATGAATCCCGTCATGTCAGGCGTGACGGCGCAGGTTGACTTGAGCGGGTTGGGCGAGGGCTGGCACGCGATCCGGCTCGCCCCCGCTGGCCTGAAGCTCCCGCCCGGCGTCACCGCGGAACGCCTGTCCCCACAGACCATTTCGCTCCGTCTGGCCCGTAGTGCCGCGCGCTAGTGGGACTGTATCGAGCTGTTTTCGAAACTACGGAACGCTTTTCGAAAACCGTCGCTCCGCTCGGATTGGCTCGACCACCCGTGGTCATTTGACCAGATATCGTTATTCCAGGACGCTGTGATCATCCCGCTTGACTGAAGCGCCGAACCCCGGGAAAAACAAGGCGGCAGCGACGAGCGGGCGCACCGGGCCGAATGAAGTCGCTTTAGAGAAACCGTGAGGCTGGCCAGTCCGTCGTCCGAAATCATTCCTGAGCCCGCTGATTCGGCCATCGCGTCACAGAGCGGAATCAGCAGCGGCCAGTTGCCCAAGTCCTACGAAACTTCGAACACCTGTGCTGCCTGCCTGCGAGGATAGAAGCCCGGGTCAGCGGATGCCGCGACCGCGTTGGCAGCGCTCAACGCTGGCTGAGCGATATATTCTTCCAGGTAAACCGCGCCCTCGGTGTCCATTATTTCGACGGCGCGACCGGCTCGCCCGCCGGCGGAAACAGCGATCAACGTCCGCCCGCTGCGCACTGCATCCCAGTAACGCCCGGCATGTTCGGCGGGCACACCTCCGAGCTTCAGAATGTCAGTGTCCGGAGATTCTCTCCCATCGAAATCCGATCGCCTGACCAGTTTTACTTCGTCCCGGGAAAAACCAGAGGCTAATAAGAGTGCCACCACTGTGTCCGCCGTGGCGGACGTTTTGAACAGGCCAACAGCCGTTTTAGTCATATTTCCTCGCTAAGTCGCTGACATGAGTGCGAACAATAAGTAATAGAGCACGTGTGTCGCCATGTGCTCCCGGTGGATTCCGCCAACCCCCAGCCAATGTCGAATTGCAGCCCGTAACACGCGATATACGCGAATGCCGCCATCTGTCGGTCGACCGCACCGCGCCCCTCAGAGTTTCCTTTCGTGCAGCGTTTTGAATGCTCTATATAGCGCACGCGGGTCGTATTGGCCTTTGTAAACGGCTGGTGGGTCGCGCTCCAACTCAAACAGGCTGTAGATGGCCGTGGCGGCGCTACGGATTGAGTATTCCACCGTGAACACTACGTCATCGGGAAGTTCGCAAAACTGGCCGGTGAAAGCCAGTTTTGCCGTCCCCGAGGGAACCACCTGCGGACGATCGCCTTTCTCCCGCGTCAAGAATTGGCTGGTGATGAAGGGCATCATGCAGGGAATACAGATTGAGGTCTTCAGGATTTGCTCCGCTTCCCCGTCGATGCGCAGGTGCCCAAGAATCTCGGTCATGATTTCCCGGCCAGTACACGCCGACATTGGTTTCTTCACGAAGTCGCCCGGTTTGTCGACATGCAGACCGTAGCCCCAGAAAACTTCTACATCCTCGGGCTGTCCAATAAAGTGCGGTTGATGAGGCAGCACGATCGAAGCCAACCAAGCCGAATCGGCGAACGTGATCAGTCCGCCCTCTCCGGGTACGTTGCCGGTGAAGTCGCGGACCAGGCGAAAGAAGATTCGGTCGCGCAGCGAGGCGGTAAAGGAAACCCACTTGGATTCATCGATTCGATCGGTGAAAGTACAGGGGCGCCCGAACTCGGGCCTGCCGGCAGCGATCTTTTCCCACAGTGTCCAGGCGCCGCCGTCGGCTTTCCCGTTGAGTACTGGGGCGGAGTCCATGGAACCGAGACTGGAGGCCTCCGTCATGGAACCGAGAGTAACGACGACATAGTCGCCGTTGCCGACCTTGATCTCGTCGCAGACGCCTCTGCGCGTATACACGATGCGGTCGACACTCTTCCGACCGGCTTCCTCTCGCAGGGCAAGATCAGTCACGCGAACGTTCAACTCGAATTGGACGCCGCGTTCCGCCAGCCATTTCTCGAGCGGCCGAACCATCGAGTCGTACTGGTTGTAGACCGTCCGCATGATCCCATGCAGTTGGTTGAAACCGGCGACCATGTGTGTGAATCGCAGCAGGTATCGCTTGAATTCCACAGCGCTATGCCAGGGCTGGAATGCAAAGGTGGTACACCACATCAACCAGAAATTCGTCTCGAAGAACGAGGGCCGGAACTGATTGGCGATGCTGCTGTTGCCAAGCATCGCTTCCGGTTCCACCGCCAGGCGCTCCAGGCCGAGGATGTGCTCTTCACTCAGGCCAAATTCCGGAGCGTCGATTCCGCGTCCGCCGCGTATCAAGCGGCACTTCGACGACGTCTGCATGATCTTGTTCCAGTCGAAGATCTCCTGGGTGACGGTCTTTGTGCCGTCCAGCGTCGGGATCGACGAGAAAAGATCATACGTGCAGAGATACTTGCTCTCGATCATCCTGCCGCCGCGGAGGACATAACCATCCTCGGCCGATCCGGCGCCATCGAGGCTGCCACCCAACCGGTCCAATTGCTCGAGAATGACAATATTCCGGCCCCGAAACCCAGCATCCCGGATGAGAAAGGCCGCTGCGGCCAGCGATGCAATCCCTCCTCCGATCAGATAGACCTTCGAATCGTCCCGCCTCGCCGTTTGACCGTTTTGCACAGCAAATCCTTTCGATTATGCACCCCAGAGTGCAGAATCTGCTTTTGCTGGCTGCAACTCCGCGGCGTTTCATTCCGCGTTCTTCGACGCAGAATGGGCTGACCTTACTTGGCCGGCTAGGAGAACTTGGGACGCCTCCATTTGCCGTTGCACGCACAACACCATAAACACTCGTTGGGCGAATTCGCCCGATGACGCATTCGGGATGCTGGTGGAAACATCTGGAATCTGAGAGTGGCGCCACGTAGATCAAGTGGCGCCTCCTGGGATCGGGGCGAGAGCGTGATTCGGGCAGTGTCTCGTAGTTCTCGCCGCAGTCACGCCCACCGGACTTGGCTCATCCGGCGCGTCGTGTGGCCCCAGAAGTGCCCTTGTAATGGATGCGAAAGTTCCGCAGCGCGGAATGCGGTCGCGCTGATGCGGACCGAAATGAGCTTCGCAGCCCAGGAGAAACGAATACAATGCTTCGACAGGCCAAAGAGTTGACCGGATACAAATTGGGCGCTCGCGACGGCGAGATCGGTGATGTCCGTGAGTTCTATTTCGAAGACGTGAACTGGACCGTGCGATATTTGGTCGCCGATACCGGCAACTGGCTCACCGGTCGCCTGGTTCTGATTTCGCCTTATGCGCTGAACCCAGTCGACCAGATTGACAGGATCATCCCCGTTGAACTTACCAAGAAGCAGATCGAGAATGCTCCGCCGCTGGATAGCGAAAAGCCGGTATCCCGCCAGTTCGAGTTCGGGTACTACTCTTTCTACGGCTGGCCGGCATACTGGGACGGCTCTGACATGTGGGGCAATCTCAGCCGTCCTGACCGCAGCTCCGGTAAATGGTCCGAAGCCAGTCGTAAGCACGCTGAGGATCCCCACTTACGCAGCACCAAGGATGTCATTAGACATTCGATCCAGGCCTTGGATGGCGAAATCGGACACATTGAGGAGTTTGTGGTGGATGACGAAACCTGGATCATTCGCTATCTGGTTGTCGACACCAAGAACTGGTGGCCGGGCAAGCGGGTCCTGATCGCGACGGATTGGATTGATCGCATCAGTTGGGAAGAGTCAAAAGTCTTCCTCGACTTGACCCGCGATAAGATTCGCGAAGCGCCGGAATACACGAACGACACGCTCATCACACGCGAATACGAAGAGATCGTGCACCGGCACTACAACCGCGCCGGGTATTGGTTCACGGCTGTTCCGGCGTAGGTGCGCTTTTCTGGACTCCAGGAAGGAAGCCTGCAGCGATTGATTTGATTCCATCAATCGTCGAATCGTTCGCGCACCTGGCCCTCGGAAGTCCCGAATGCCGGGACTTTCCTCATTGAGTCTGCTCCCAAGCCCCGTTGAGGCCGCGTCGGAAGTTCCTGCCAGTTGAGCGAATCCAGCGACTCTGGCGCGTTGCGCAGTGTCTATATTGCCTCACGTCCCTTTCCTGGCTCTACCTTCGCAGCAAAGTTAGGCGAGTCCGGATTTTAGCGGCGCGACCATGTTTGCCAGTAGCTTGCGGATGGATTTCAAATCCCGCCGGCGTTTCGCAGTGGTCTTGGGATATGCCATCTTCAGCTCATTGAGGGTATCAAGCACGATTTGAGAGACAATCAACTGGGCACTCTCCTTGTCATCGGCGGGAACGACGTACCAAGGCGCGTGGTGGGTGCTTGTCGCGTTCAGGCAAGCACCATAAGCCTTCATGTAGAGCTTCCAGTATTTTCTCTCATGAATGTCCGCGAGGGTGAATTTCCAGTTCTTGTCCGGCTCATCGATGCGATCGAGAAACCGCTTTCGCTGTTCCTCCCGCGAAAGGTGTAGGAATACTTTGATGGTCCGCGTTCCGTTCCGATAAAGGTGGCTCTCCAGGTCCACGATCGAGCGGTACCGCTCCTCCCACACGGTTTTCTCGTTGCGCAACTCTTCCGATAGCCCCTGGCTGCGAAGAATCTCCGGATGCACNNTCGGCGCTCGGCTGTTTGAAACTGGAAACCTCGCAGCCCTGCGGATTCACCCCGGACATGACGTGCCGGATGGCGCTGTCCTTGCCGGCGGCGTCCATTCCTTGAAAAATCAGCAGCAACGCATATCGGTTGGAAGCATAGTGAAGGCGTTGCAGCGAGCTCAACTCCTCGACATGTTCTCCCAGGAGTTTTTGATACGCCTTCTTCGACCTGCAAAAGGGCTTCACAATCGTCGGCCACTCCGCGAGTTTGACCCTTTCTCCAGGCTGCACGCGGAAATCCTTTGAATTGATTTTCATCGTAATACCTTCAGTGTCACGAGCTGACTGGGGCGTTCTCAGCGCGCATGAGGCGAAGATCGCCGCGCTTCTGGCAGGACACCCGCACCCAACCTCGGTCTGTGGCCACGCCAATGCGCATCAGTTCTTTCCTGCGCTCAGCGCTTCGAAGCCGGAAATGACGTCGAACAACTCCTCGTCGATGCCATTCTGGCGCAGACGATGAAATGTCCTGTTGAGGCCCTCGAGCAATTCGTCGATGTTCTTATCCGCGCGTTGCATCGCCGCCAGGCGGCTNNTTCGGCGCACGCCCGGAAGAGCGACACGAAGAGATATTCGCGGATAAGCGCCCGCAAGGTCGCGATGCCGTCACCCATGATTTCGGGCAAGGTTCCCGTCGGCCAGGGAAGTTCGGCCAGTTTGCGTCGCCAGTTTTCGTCCAGCGGTAGTAATCGCTGAGTGACGGGCGCATAA
>PMKM01000119.1 GCA_003157745.1 Bryobacterales bacterium
GGGTACCGGTAAGCCTTCAACGATTCCCAATTGGGCCGGAACGGCCCCGCGATCGGGCCTCCGGCGAAACTGCCGTCAGCGTATGGGCCCTTCTGGCCCAAGGCGGCGTTGGCGGCCGCAAGCAGGCCAGCGCCGCCCGCGATTAACCTCCTCCGGCTAAGCCCTCCGGCTCCATTGTTCATTCGAAGACTCCTTTCCCCGCAATCTTTTTCGCTGCCCAATGACTACAAATGCTTTGACGCGCACACCGCCGCCGCAACCTATTTAAGCACGACGTTCCAGCCGTCCACAGCGACCGCTGGGGCGGCGCCGGGAGCGTCGTCGGGGCGCCAGCGCGCCGTCAGCGTTCTCGTCTCGCCTGGCAGCAGCGACACGTAGTTGTCGCTCCAGGTGGAGGGCAGGATCTCGGCGCCGCCCGGGCTCTGCAGAACGCGCAACCGCACGAAAAAGGCTAGCGCGGGTCCGGGGTTCGTGAGAGTAACCTGGGCACGGCTGTCAGCCCCACCGCGATCGAAGGCGGTCTTTACGCCGAGCTTCACCGGAGGCAGAGTCGCGAGCGCGGTGAAATCGCCGTGGACCGAGGGCGGCGTGTAATACCAGTCCCTCTTGCTCCAGTCGAGCACGTCCTCGACGGTCGAGAGCCAATAGAAGTTCTGGCTCAGCACAGCGCCGCGCTTGTCCTCGAGTTTGAGCGACACAAAGTAAGTCTTGGACAGGTCTGCGATGGCGGGAACGGTGAACGCACGCACGACGCCGTCGGCCGGCACATCGATAACGGACGTCTTCGACCATTTCCGGGCGCCGGCGAAATCAATCACGGCCGCGCGCACCGTCACGCCCGTGGACTGGTTGAGTGTGCTGTTGACTACGACGACCGATTTATCGTCGTAGGAGTACTGCACGTGCAGCGGCTCGAGGGATTTCTTCGTTCCGTAGTAGCCGCTCCCCGCCTCGAGGTAGTAGTCGTATAGGTGCCAGGCGAGCGATGGCCAGGCGTTGTTCAGCATCCATTTGACGACCCCGGTGGACTTGTACTTATTGCGGCCGTAGGCTTCGAACATGGCGCGTTCGTTGTCGTAGGCGATCACCTGCCCCTTGCGCACGTAATCGTTCAGATCGGCGGCCGGGCCGTAACGCGCGCGCATTCCATCGTCGAAGTGGGTGAAGGGAGTGTAGGAGCCCCCCTGGCTGTGCTGGATCCAAACGTTGTCCGCCGGCCAGAGATGGTTGTCGCCGAGCATGCGGCGCATGTCCTCCACGCTGGGGAGGGTCTTGCCGGTCCCAATCTCGGTCGCAAAGCCGAACGCGCCGCCGTCATGATCGGTATACCAATATGATGGCGGCTCATAATCGTAGGGCCCCTGCATCTTGACGCCGGTCGGACCGACGGTTGTGGTAACCCCGCTGGCCGAGGCGACCGTTGGGTTCGGCCACTCGGTCTGCTCGATGACTTTCAGATACTCGCGCTCAATTTCCGGAGGCGCGAACTTGTCGCTGCCATACCAGAATGTGAGAACGCTCGGATGGTTGCGCAAGAGTACGAGCTGGTCGTGGAGCGAAGCTACGGCGAGGGCCTTTGTCGCGTCATCCCACTTGCCCCACTGCTCCCAATGGTCGCAGCAGCAGAAGCCGGGGATCGCGAAAATGCCGTTCTCGTCGAGGAGGTCGAACAGGTGATCCGAGCCAATCTTTCCTTCGAACCGCACTGCGTTGAGCCGCATGTCTTTGACGAGGCGGATCTCCTGCTCCTCGCGTTTAGTGGTCTCCATGAAGAAGAGGTTGCGCGCCCAGCCCGCGCCGCGGATGAGGATGGGGCGGCGATTGATGAAGTAACGGCGGTATCCCTCCGGCGTCAGATCGGAGGTCACCTCACGAACGCCAAAGCGGAGAGTGCGCTCGTCGGACAGACTGTTGCCCGCATTGGCGCGCACCTGGAGGCTGTACATGTTCGGGTCGCCGTAACCGATCGGCCACCACAATCGCGGCTTCGCAACGTGCAAGCCGGATTGTTTGGCGCCATCGAGACTGACCCTCTGGGTGGCACCGCCGGCCACGCTTACCGGAATGGTGGTGGTTACGCCGTTGAAGATAGCGGCTACGGAGCCGGTCACCGGTTTGTCGGTCGAGTTCTCCAGATCCATCGAAACAACCAAGTCCGCCGAGGCGAGGTCGCCAGAGATGCGGCTGTGCACGAACGGGTCGTGCATGCGCAGCGCGCCGCTGGCGGTAATGAAGACATCGCGCCACAAGCCCTGCATCTTGTCCGGTGGCATGGGCGCCCAGTCCACCCAGGTGTGCCCTAGATCCTGGGGCCCCTGGCCTTGGATCAGCAGCGCAAGCGCGTTCTTCTGTCCTGGCCGCGCGGTCTTGGTGACGTCGAAGGTAAAACGCCTCATGGCGCCAGCCACCTGTTTGTTGTCGGCGAGCCGCTCGCCATTGAGCCAGATGTCAGCGCGATAGTTGATGCCCTCGAAGTCGAGTGTGATCGCACGCCCGGCCATCTCCGCGGGCAGGTCGAACTCGGTCCGAAACCACCAGCCGACCGAGAATGGGTTGTTCCGGAACGTGGCGGGTGTGTCGGGTGTGCCAGTCGTGCCAGGATCGCCGGATCCCCAGCGCATCCCTGGCCAATCGCGAAGATTCGCGCCGACGAATGGGTCGGGATAAGCGCCCGCGTTTGCGAGCACGCCGGAGACCGTCGCGGGTACGGCAGTCGGGTACCACCCGGTTCTGGCGAATCCTGCTTTCGAGATGACCGCGCCCTCCGGCTGGCCACTCGATGTCTGCACCTGCCAACCCTCGCGGAGCAAAAGGCGGGCGCCGCCGGCCACGCTCTGGGTCGAGCCGGCGCTCGTGTTTGCCTTCGCACTTGGACTTGTGGCCTGCGCCAGGGCAATACCATGCGCGGCATCGGGATAACCTCCTAAGGCAAATACGATTAACGCAATGCCCGCGGTAACCAGCCAGATTCTGGGCTTATCGATTAGGTCTGTCATAATCATCCTGCTAACAAGTCAACTCGCTCACTCACGTCAAACATCGCTTCATTTCGACCACACAAGTTCTTGCGCGTGAATTGGCACGCGCGTGAGACACTCCACGTTGGGGCCGTCTTTCGCCAAGGTGTTTTCCGCTACGCAGAAATCGAAGCCGGGGATGATCGCTGCAGCGCCTTGGCTCATGGTCTATCTCTCCTTCATCGCGCGCGGTCTCGGCCGCCGGTCGAGCGCCGGCGCGGCGTCCCGAGCCGGGGCGCACAGACGCTGCATGAGTTCCGGGGCCTCCAGCACGTTTCGAAACGCCAGCGACGCCGCTCCTTTGAGCCGGATGTCGAGGCCCAAGCGGCTGACCACGACCTGCACAACCTCGAGCGACCGCGGCCGCGTGAGCAGCCGGATCTGGTCCCAGATGATGGGCAGCACGATGTCCTCGGCGAGGATGAGATCGCCGCCGAGGATCACGATCTCCGGGTCGAACAGGCTGATCGCCGTCGATAGAGCGGAGCCAATCGCCCGTCCGGCCCGCTCAAACACGGCCAACGCGATGGCGTCGCCGCCGCGGGCTCGTTCCAGCACATCGACAAAGCGAAGCTCAGCCGAAGCTGCGCCAGTCCTCTCTGCATACTGGCGGACGATGTTGGGGCTGGAGGCGATCGCCTCCAGGCAGCCCTTCTGGCCACAGTTGCAGAGATCCTCGGCGCCGGGGATGAACTTGCAGTGCCCGATCTCGCCCGAGAAGCCGCGCGCGCCCAATAAGTGCTCGCCGCCTTCGAGTATGCCCATGCCGATGCCGCCCTCGGCAATCAGGAACAGCGCGTTGCGGCAATCGTGCGCGGCGCCCAGCCAGTTCTCAGCGTGGATGCAGGTCTCCTTGTCGCGTTCGAGGAACACCGGCCAGGGGAATGCCTGTTTCAAAGCCGCCAACAGGGGAACCTTGGTCCACCCCAGGTTGACCGCGCTGAGGCGGCCTTCGGCGTCGAGCAGGCCCGGATAGCTGACGCCAACGGCGAGCACGCGGCCCAGTTGAGTGGGGTCCAGATCGCGGGTCACCCTGCCAATCCCCTCCACGACCTTCTCCGCCGCAAATGGCTGACCGAGTCCCAGACACTCTTCCCACCGGCAGCGGATGTCGCCGAGGAGGTTAGTCAGGCCGAAGCGCAGGCGGTCGCCCTCGAGGTCGAGCGCCACGAAATGCCCGGCTTCGGCGTTCACCGTGAAGGCCTCGCGGTGGCGGCCGGTGAGCCTACAGCGATCGGCGGAGCGAAGCAGCACACCGCAATCGAGCAGGTAGCGCAGCGCGTGGCTGGCGCTGGCGGCGTTCAATCCGGTCGTTTCCACGATCCCGATGCGGCTGAGGCTGCGGCGCCGATACAGCAGCCTGAGGATCTGGCGCAGCCACTGATTGGCGATCTTCGGCGAGCGTTTGCGCCGGGACGCCATCCGTTCGGCGGTAGGCATGACCCAAACATCCTAGCGTGCGGCTCGCATCGTGGTCAAGGTTTATTTGACAAACTACTAATCCAAACCTTTCATTAGGCCATCATATTGGCATACCGGGACACGTATGTTTGCTTGACAAACATGCCGCCTCTCGATATCGTTTCTCTGAGGCATGGACAGCATCGCGCAGCGGCTTCATGGACGGCGCGCCGCACATGCCGTGGTCTGCACAATTCGCGAATGGAGAATCTGCCATGGACCGGCGCAGGACACCATACAAGCGGCGAATCGGATTGGTTGCGCTGTCCGCGCTCTTCGCGTTGCCGCTGGTTCACGCCGAAGCGAACCGGCGGCTGGATCTGCGCGGGAACTGGGCGTTGCAGAACTCGTGCAAGGCCGGCGCGTCGGGCGAGGTTCTGTCCACGACGCAGTTCGCGCCAGAGCACTGGTACAAGGCCACGATTCCATCCACGGTGTTGGCCGCGCAGGTGGCCAACGGCGAGTTCAAAGACCTCTTCTACAGTGAGAACCTCCGCAAGCTGGCGCCGACGGGCAATCCCTACGCCTGCTCGTGGTGGTGTCGGACCGAGTTTCGGCTCTCGCCGGATTTCAATGGCCGCAAGGTGTGGCTGCATCTGAACGGCGTCAACACCAAAGCCAATGTGTGGATGAACGGCAGGCAGTTGGCCGGTACGGACGCCATCGCTGGCTCGTACCGCATCTTTGAACTCGACGCCACCGCTTTGGTCGCACTGGACGGCGTCAACGTGCTGGCAGTCGAGGTCTTCGCTCCCACTGACAAGGATTTCTCCATCGACTTCGTCGATTGGACGCCCACGCCGCCGGATAAGAACATGGGCCTGTGGCGCGAGGTCTATCTCACGGCCAGCGGCCCGGTCCGGCTGCGCGCTCCTGCGGTCAGCACCCACTTTCCGGGTCGCTCGCTCGACCGCGCCGATTTGACCGTCCGCACGGAGCTATACAACGACACCGGCCAGCCGGTCGAAGGAACTCTGCGCGGCCGATTCGGCCAGGTCACATTTGAGAAGAAGTTGACGCTCGGGCCGCGCGAGGCCCGCTCGGAAGTGCTGACGCCCGCCGAGTTTCCTCAACTTCGCGTCGATAATCCCGAGCTGTGGTGGCCCGCCGGCCTGGGCGCGCAGAAACTGCATCGGCTCACGCTGGAATTCGAATCGGGCGGCGCTGTCTCCGATTCGCAATCGGCGAACTTCGGCATCCGCGAGATCACTGGCGAGCTCTACGGCGATGCGCCGCGCTTGGGCGAGGTCTACGACAACAACGGCGAGTTCGTCAATCTCAAGACCGACACGCGGCCGTTCCTGCTACGCGTGAATCGCCAGCCGATTCTGATCCGGGGCGCCGGCTGGGCGCCGGAGATGCTGCTGCGCACCTCCGTTGACCGGCTTCGCGCCGAGTTTGGCTACGTCCGCGACATGCGCCTCAACGCCATCCGGCTCGAAGGCAAGTTGGAGAGCGATGAGTTCTTCGATCTGGCCGACGAGATGGGCATATTGATTCTGGCTGGCTTTTGCTGCTGCGATCAGTTTGAGCACTGGAGCACGTGGCAACCGGGCGACTACACTATCGCCAGCGACTCGCTGCGGACGCAGATTCTGCGCCTGCGCCATCACCCCAGCCTGGCGCTGTGGATGACCGGCAGCGACAACGCACCGCCCGCCAATGTCGAGCGGAGTTACCGCCAGATTCTTACCGAGACAGGCTGGCCGAATCCGATTGTCAGCTCGGCCAGTTCGAAGCCGACCACGGTCAGCGGAGCCTCCGGCGTCAAGATGACGGGCCCGTACGACTATGTCCCGCCCTCCTACTGGCTACTCGACAAAGACCACTTCGGCGGGGCCTTCGGCTTCAACACCGAGACGAGCCCCGGCGCCGCCTTGGTCGTGCCCGGCAGTCTCAAGAAGTTCTTGCCGAAGGATCACCTGTGGCCCGTCGACAGCTTCTGGAATCTCCACACCGGCGCGGGCGACCTGAACGGGAGCCTGAAACACTTCAACGAATCCATGGACGCCATGTACGGTCCGCCAGCGCGCTTGGACGATTACATGGCCAAGGCGCAGGCGATGGCCTACGACGGCGAGCGGGCGATGTTCGAAGCCTACGGCCGCAATAAGTACCAGTCGACTGGCGTCATTCAGTGGATGTTGAACAACGGCTGGCCGTCGAACATGTGGCACCTCTACGACTACTATCTCCAGCCCGCAGGCGGCTACTTCGGCACGAAGAAGGCCTGCGAGCCGCTGCACATTCAGTTCTCTTACGACGACCGCGGCGTTGTCGTCGTGAACAGTGTGAACCGGAGCTTCGCCGGACTGACGGCCGAAGCGTCGATGTACGACTTCGACCTGCATCGGCTCTTCTTCCGTCAGACGCGGCTCGACTCGGCCGCCGACAGCGTGCAACGCCTGTTCATGATTCCCGCCGATCAAGTCCCGGCGGGCGTCCATTTTGTTGCGCTGCGCCTGACCGATCCGGGCGGCCGCGTCGTCAGCACCAACTTCTATTGGCTGCCCAAGACGCTTTCCACATTCGACTGGGCCGTCGAGCACCAGAAAGACCACCCGTACTACACCGCCGTCACAAGCTACGAGGACTTGTCGCAGTTGAACCAGTTGCGGAAGGTCCGTCTGGATGCCACCGCACTGCTGAGCCGGCCGCAGGACGGCGACGAAGTTCGCGTCCGAATCAAGAACCCGTCGACTCATCTGGCGTTTCAGATCCGGCTCGCCCTGGTCGATGCGGAAAGCGGCGACGAGATCCTCCCGGTTCTGTGGGAGGATAATTACCTCTCGCTGTTGCCCGGCGAATCGCGCACCGTCATCGCTCGACATGCTTCGCCTGCCCAAGCCCGTGCGCTGCGGCTAGAGATCGACGGATGGAATATCGAGGCCGCAACCGCGCCAGTCCAGGCCGCGGCGGACCGGCCGCGCAGAGAACCAGCGCCGGCGGCCGCGAAGGAGAAGCCCTGATTTGGCTCGAGACCCGCAACTGAGTCGCGATGGCAGCCTCCAGCCAGCGGTCGATGGTAATCGAGGCGGTGGCGCGAAGCTCCGGCGCACCCTGACCCTGTGGGATCTGGTCGTTTATGGAATCATCCTGATTCAGCCCACTGCCCCCATGCCCGTCTTCGGAGTGGTCAACCAGGAGGCTCGCGGCCATGTCGTCACCGCCATGCTGATCGCCATGGTCGCCATGCTGTTTACCGCCATCAGCTATGGCCGCATGGCGCGGGTGTACCCGAGCGCCGGCTCCGCCTTCACCCACGTCGGCCAGGAGTTCAACCCGGCGCTTGGCTACATCACCGGCTGGAGCATGGCCATGGACTACATGCTCCATCCGATCCTGTGCACCATCTGGTGCGCCAAGGCCGCCGGCAACATTTTCCCGGACGTCCCCTACGCGGTGTGGGCGCTGGGCTTCGCCGTGCTGTTCACCGCGTTGAACCTGCGCGGCATCCGGGCCACTGCCCGAACCAATCGGATCCTGGCCGCCGCCATGGGGCTCGTGATTGTCATCTTCTTTGCCGTCGCGGTTCGCTTCGTGCTCCGTCTGGCGCCACACTCCAGTTCCTTCTTCACGCTGCCCTTCTACGACCCGGCCACTTTCTCGATGCCGGCGGTCTTCACCGGGACTTCTATTGCGGTGCTGACCTACATCGGCTTCGACGGCATCTCCACGCTTTCCGAAGAGGTCCACGACCCGCGCCGCAACGTCCTGCGCGCTACCATGCTGGTGTGCCTGATTACGGGAGTGCTCGCCTCCGCCGAAGTCTACCTTGCCCAACTCATCTGGCCCCACAGCCGGCCCTTCCCGGACGTCGATACGGCCTTCTCCTATGTCGCCGGCCAGGCGGCATCGGCGGCCGGCTCGCCGGCTAATCTGCTCCGCGGAGTGTGGCTGTTTCAACTGGTCAACCTGACCCTGCTCGTCGCCTCCATCGGCTCCGGCAGCGGAGCTCACCTCGGCGCGGCGCGCTTGCTCTATGGTATGGGCCGCTCGGAGGCGCTGCCGCGTTCGTTGGGCCAGCATCGAAGTCAGTGCCCATCAGACGTTGGTCGACGGAGCGAGTCACGTGAGCATCCGACTGAAGAATCCCACCGGGCACGTCGCCTTCTTCGAGCGGGCCACTGTATCGGCCGCGCGCGACGGCGACGAAGTTCTTCCCATCCAGTACGACGACAACTACATCACGGTCTTTCCGGGCGAAACGGCTGAGATACACGTGGTGCTCCCGCGTGGCGCAGAAGCCGGGTGGGCGAGGATCGAGGGGTACAACACCTCCGCCGCAGCCGTGCATATCGATTAACATCGTGAGATTGGAGCGGCGCCAGCATCAGGACTTTAGCCATTGAATCAAGAACGGGAATGATCGGAAGACAATGAGGCTCACAAGCATACTGCAAACGATCTGCGCAGGCATATTCGCGGCGATCTGGACGGCCGGCGCCCAGCAGCCCGCCTACTTGGATACGGGTCTGCCCGCGGAGCGACGGGCGGCCGATCTGGTCGGACGAATGACGCTCGAAGATAAAGTTTCGCAACTGACCAACATGGCGCGGGCGATTCCCCGCTTGAACATTCCGGCTTACAACTGGTGGAGCGAAGCGTTGCACGGCGTGGAGGCGAAGGGCGTGACGGAATTTCCCGAACCCATCGGGCTGGCCGCCACGTTTGACGCACCCGGCATTCACGAGATGGCGGTTGCGATTGGCAACGAAGGCCGCATCAAACACGAGCAGGCCGTGGTCAAGGGCGCCAGCGGGTTTCTCCAAGGTCTCGATTTCTGGGCGCCGAACCTCAACATCTTCCGCGATCCGCG